>JABIXB010000006.1 GCA_018666805.1 Rhodospirillaceae bacterium
AATCCCAATGGCGGCGCCATCGCGCTCGGCCATCCGCTCGGCATGAGCGGCGCGCGTCTGGTGTTGACGGCGATCAACCAGCTTGAGCGCTCGGGCGGGCGCTATGCCCTCTGCACCATGTGCATTGGCGTCGGGCAGGGCATCGCCTTGGTGGTCGAAAAGGTCTAACTCTTTGGCCATGGAATCATCATTTACGAAACATTAAAGACCCACCTTTAGATTGCAGGAATCGTTTGCCAAGCAAGGAACCGGCGGAGATTTCAGTGGGTCATGCGCGCAAGACGGAAGCGTTTTTCTATCAGTCCGTCGAAAAACATCAGCAGGGCGATATTCGCGGGGCCGAGAAGGGCTACCGCAAGATATTGCGTCATGCGCCGAAGAATGTCGCGACCCTGATCAATCTCGGTATTCTGCTCAAGGACCGGGGTGAACTGAAGCAGGCCGAGGGCCTCTTTCTGAAGGCAATCGAACTGGCGCCCGAACATGCCGACGGTCATACCAGCCTTGGTGGCCTCTATGCCCGCTACGGCAAAAAAAATGAAGCGATTGCCTGCTATCGCGCCGCGCTCGATCTTGACCCCAGTTCGACCGATGCCTTGACCAATCTCGGTACTGCGCTGCGCTTTATCGGCCAATATGTCGAAGCCTATGAGCTCTTAACGCACGCCATTGAAATTGACCCGAACCAGGCCAAGGCGCATGAGGAATTGGCTGCCGTGTTCCGCGAATGGGGTGCGGTTGGGAAGGCGCGCGCCCATCTGCAGCGCGCTCTTGAAATTGAGCCGGAAAACGCCGTGCTCAGGCTAAAGCTGGCGACATTATTGCCGATTATTGCCGAATCAAAGCAGCAAATTCTCGAATATCGCGAGCGCTTTGGCGAAAAAATATCAACTCTGACCAGAGATAATATTTCGATAGAAAATCCGGCCTGGGATATCGAACGGACCAATTTCTACCTCGCCTATCACGGCATGGACGACAAGCCGATGCAGGAGGCGGTGGCGCGCTTCTATCAAGGCGCCTGCCCGTCATTGAGTTTTGTCGCACCGCATTGCCGCACCGCCATGCCGGTGAATATCGAGCGGCCCATTCGGTTGGGATTTATCTCACGCTATTTTCGCGATCATGCCATCGGCTGGACCTTCGGCCGCGCGCTGGCAGCCTATCCCAAAGACCGTTTCCGGACATTTCTATACACCTTCGAGGGCGATCTCGATAATGTCTGGCAGGAGATGAGCAAACAGGCCGACAATGCCGTGATCTTGCCTGAGCATAATTTGGCCGCGTGCCGCAAAGCCATTGCCGCCGACAAGCTCGACATTTTGGTTTATTCGGATATTGGCATGGAGCCGACGAGCTATTTTCTCGCCTTTTCCAGATTGGCGCATGTGCAATGCGTTGCCGGCGGGCATCCGGTCACGAGCGGCGTTCCGACGCTTGATTATTGGCTCGGTAATGATTTGGGCGAGGCGGATGGCGCCGAAGCGCATTACAGCGAGAAGCTGGTGCGTCTCAAAGGCATTTCCAATAATTATCAGCGCCCGCGCCTGCAGCAGCCGGCTAAGACGCGCGCTGAGCTTGGCCTGCCGGAAGCCGCACTCCTTTATACCTGCCCGCAAAGTCTGTTCAAATTTCACCCCGATTTCGACCACATTGTCGCGCGAATTCTGCGCGGCGCGCCGGAGGCGAATTTTGTCCTTTTCGAAGGACCGCACGCCGCCTGGGGGAAGCTGTTGATGGAGCGCTTCAGCGTGACCATGCCGGATGTGGTCGGCCGTGTGCATATGGTGCCCCGCCTGCCGCTCGATGATTTTATCAACGCTTTGGCGCTCTCGGACATTGTGCTCGATACGGTCCATTTCGGCGGCGGCAATACGAGTTTTCAATCCTTGGCGCTTGGCATTCCGATCGTTACCCTTGAAGGGGACTACGCGCGTAGCCGGGTAACCTCGTTCCTCTACCGTCATATGGGCGTGATGGATTGCGTCGCTAACAGCGTTGACGATTATGTCGAGGTCGCGCTCCGTCTCGGCCGCGACCCGTCTCAGCGGGCGCAAGTGAGCGCGGCCATTCTCGCGCATAACGATGTCTTGTTCGACAATGACAGCGGCAGTTTGGAGTTGGCGAATTTTTTCCTCGAATTATTTGGCCAGAATCCCGGCGAAACTTTGGTCCAGGCGGCCGGTTTGTGACGCGTCATGACGGCCCTCGCCATCATGCAGCCCTATTTTTTTCCCTATGCCGGATATTTTCGGCTGTTTGCCGCGGCGGACCTGTTCGTGATTTACGATTGCGTGCAGTTCCCGAGGCGCGGCTGGGTTCACCGCAACCGCTTGCCGGACGCCAACGGCGCGCCGGCGTGGCTGAACCTGCCGCTTGAGAAGGCGCCGCGTGCGACGGCCATAAAGGATCTCAATTTCCCGGCCGATGCCGCGGCCCGATTTGCGGCACAGATGCGGCGCTTTCCGGTTTTGAGCAGCGATCAACCGGTCATGCGGAATTTAACGGATTTCTCCGGCGTTTCGCCGGTTGATTATTTGGAGCGGGGGTTGGCCGATGTGTGTGCGGCGCTCGGTCTCACTTGCGAAATCAGCCGCTCTAGCCGGCTCGGCATTTCGCCCGACATACATGGCCAGGAGCGAATTTTGGCCATTGCCGAAGCCCTCGGCGCAGACCGCTATGTCAATGCACCGGGTGGCGGAGAGCTCTATCAGCGCCAAACCTTCTCCGAGCGCGGCATCGATCTGCAAATTCTCGAACCTTACCGCGGTTCGAATTGGAGCATGTTGCATCGCCTGCTGAGCGAGCCGGCTGAACAACTGGCTGTCGAAATAAGGCAACAAACGTAGGTGTACGGCTGCGGGTTTGGTCCTCGGGCGCGGCGCGTTCATCATTAATTCACCGAAATCGTCCAATATCTTGCGCTCGCGCAAGCGCTGACGAACGCCGTTGAATCAAACCGATACGTCGGCCCGGCAGAGTGAGGAGATTGAATCATGCTCTCGATCGGAGAACAGATATACGAGAATATTGAAGACGCCATTCTCAGCCTGCGTGGCGCCGTCTCGGAACATGGTTCAAGCTCGGTAGATTTCAGGCAGCTCGGCGAAGCCCTGGCCTTGGACGGACGGGTGGAGGAAGCCATCGAAGCTTATCGCTCCGCCCTCGACATATCCGAGGACGGCGCCGGGTTCGAACGTCTGGCGCAGCTTCTGATGCGTCGCAACCACCCTGCGGAAGCCCGTCTTTATCTCGACAAGGCGGCGGCGATTGAGGCCTTGCAAACGCGTAATAATGTTCGCCTGGCGGAGGATTACAACGAGCTGGCGGATGTTTATTTTTCATCCGGCGATCTTGCCGCGGCGATTGACTGCCATGAAATGGCGCAAAAAATACTGCCCGGATATATCAATGCATTCGTCGGCGCAGCGCTCAAAACACATATTGATCATGTTCTCGGGTCGATAACGCCGGCAATCGCCTCGGCCGCGCATGGCGGCCCGACCTATCACGCCGCCACCGTGGTATGGGGCGACAATTATTGCCGCCATTTTCTTGAATGCTGCATTCCCTCGCTGTTGGCGCCGGGCAATATCCCGTTTCTCGCCGGCCGCGAAAGAATTCTTTTCATAATTTATTCGACGCAAAAAGACATCGAAGCAATAGATTCCGCGCCGCAATTCAAGGCGTTGCAGAAATATGCCGATATCATGTTTGTCGAAATTCCGGCGCATTTGATCGATTTGACGACGCACAAGGATTTTCCGAAAGCCACGCAATATACCAACACGCTTCAACTGCTCTCCGCGCAGCACTATATCTCGACCATCCTGGCGCGGAATTGCACTGCCGGCGCACTTTATGTTCCGCCGGATTGGATCTATTCGGATAATTGCCTGCGCGCCGCCCATGAAATGATACGCGGCGGCAAAGAGATTTTTGTGGCGCCGATATTACTGGCGGGCACCGAGGGAATAACCCAGGCCTTGAAACCGGCCAGGGAAGAAGGCGGCGAGGTATCGGTTGCGGCGCGCGACCTATGCGAACTCGCGGTATCACATCTTCATTCGTCTTGGCGGCAATTCATTGCACGTGGCGACAGCTTCGAGGCGCGGCAAATCCCGGCCTGGATGCTGTGGCCATTTGGCGATTCAGGGCTTGTGATGCATGCGTTTCACTGGTCGGTCTTTCTGATCAGCGCCAAAGGCCTTGGCAGATATCGCGGCGAGAGATTTTGGACAATCGATCATCGCTTTCTCGACCTCTGGCTGAAGGACGGCGGTGGCTGGGAGCGGGTGGCAAAATGCGGGGATACGAGTGATTTTGTCATCATCGCGCTTGAAGACGAAGACAAGGATTATGCCTGGGCCGACGAACAAAATTCCGTCTGGGACATCGATCAAATCGCCGCCGCGGTAACGCCGGGCATGGATTTGTTGAGCCTTTCCCAGGCCAATCATCTGCTTTTCCGCGAGAAAGTTATTTATGACCCGGTCGGCGACAATGCCGGACGTGCCGATGCCGTTCACGATGCTGAAAAAATGGTGGCAACTGTAGCCGGGCGAATCATGAATGTGTCGGTTGGCCGCGCTTGAGGATTCGCTGCGAAAATTTGTTTTAAGAATATTTTTACCCTGTTTGGGCATGCTGAGCGAGAGCGGTACGACCCGCGCGAAACCGATTCAGACGCTCTCACGGTGTATTCATGCGACAGATATTTCTCGCCGATTTGACCCATACCGCACACGGAATTGCGGCGCAAACCTTCCCGCTCGGCACGGCTTCCGTCACGAGCTATGCGCGCGCCCGGTTTGGCGACCGGCTCGATTTCCGCCTATTCAAGTTTCCCCAAGCCTTAAGCGAGGCGATTGTCGAAACACCGCCCGCTGTCCTTGGTTTGGCCAGTTATTCGTGGAACTTTGAGCTTGCCTACGCCGTCGCGTGCTGGGCCAAGCGGCGCGACAGCAAGCTGATCACAATATTCGGCGGGCCGAATTTTCCGGTTGTGGCAGAAGAGAAAGCCGCTTTTCTCGCGGACCGGCCGGCGATCGATTTTTTTGTCCAGAACGAAGGCGAGCTCGGCTTCGCCGCGCTGCTTGAAGCGCTCGAATGTTGCGGCTTTGACGGCGCTGCACTACAGGCTGAGGGCGCCGCGCTCACCAATACCTGTTATTTAAACTCGGGCGCTTTGGTTGAGGGCGAAATCGCGCGTCTTGAGGACGTCAATGACATCCCTTCGCCATATCTCACCGGCCTGATGGACGAATTCTTCGATCACCAGATTCTGCCACTGTTCGAGACCACACGGGGGTGCCCGTTCTCGTGCGCGTTTTGCGCCGACGGTCTGGCATCGAAGAACCGGATTGTGCGGTTCGACCCGGAGCGAAGCCGAGCCGAGTTGCGTTACATCGCAGAGCGTGCCGGCGATAAGGAGGAGCTCTGTATTACCGATCTTAATTTCGGCATGTACAAGCAAGACCTTCTGACGGCCGATTTCATCGCCGAGGTGCAACGCGATTTCGGCTGGCCCACCGTCATCAAGGGCTCGGCAGGGAAAAATCAACCGGAGCGCATCATTCAGGTCGCGGCCAAGCTGGGCGGTGCCTGGGTGCTGGGTTCGTCGATTCAGTCGGCCGATGCGGAGGTTCTCAAAAACATCAAGCGCAGCAATATTTCGCTCGACGCCTATCGGCAATTGATCGACTACGTCAACAGCAATGGCGACGAATCGCAGTCCTACACAGAGGTCATCCTCGCGCTGCCGGGCGACACCATGGAAAAGCATTTCCGCTCACTGCGCGTCGGCATCGATAGCGGTGTCAGCACGGTGCGCATGTATCAGGCGATGATGCTGCTCGGCACCGATATGGCGAGCCCGGCGACGCGCGAAGCCTTTGCCCTGGAAACACGCTATCGCGTCGTTCCCGGCAATGCCGGCGTCTATGACTTTGGCGGCGAAAGCATACCGGCGGTGGAGCTCGAAGAAATCATCGTGGCGACGAAAGACCTGCCTTTTGAGGATTATTTATCATGCCGGGTGATGAATCTGATCGTCGATACATACCTCAATAACGGTCTGTTCGAGGAAATTCTCGAAGCCGTGCGCGCCATGGGTCTCTCGGTGTTCGATATACTGGAACATATTCACGCCCATCCTGAGTTAAACCCGCCGGCCATCGCCGCGATTTTTGCCAGCTATCTCGATGCGACCGCAAATGATCTCTTTGAAACACGTGCCGAAGCCGAGGCGTTGGTCGCCGACAGCGCGCGTTTCAACGCCTACCTTGAAGGCGGCGGCGGAGGCAACGAGCTGCAAGACCATAAAGCCATGCTCTACGAGGAGCTTGAGGCGGTGTCGCATGTACTCACGCGGGCGGTCTCGGGCATGCTTGGTGAACGCGGCATGGGCAGCCCGGCCTTGGTGGAATATTTTGAGGCGCTGCGCGAGTTCATACTGTGCCGCAAACGCGGCCTGCACAGCCTAAGCGGGCCGATCGAGGAAAATTTCGGTTTCGATTTGGCGCACCTGGCAGCTGGCGAATTCAATAAGGATCCGCGCGAAGCGGCCAAGATCAAACGCCCAACCCGGCTGCGTTTCTTCCACGAGGAAGCGCAGCGGACATACATCAGCAATGCCGTCCGGCTCTACGAAAGCCATCCCGGGCGCTTGGGCCGCTTCATCCACCGAAACAATCTAAAAATGATGTATCGCCGCGTGGCGAGCGTGTGAATTCGCCGCTGGATGACCCGGCTGGGGCCTGAACACACTGCTCGGGTGCGGCGTTTCTTGGCTTCCGTGGGGGCTGCCCGGATATGAATTAGGAAAAAATTAACGCCGCAACTATCTAATGAATTTATTCGAAATTTTACCTGAATGATTTAGTCGGATATGCGCCCCCACGAACAGCAGGATATGTCTTTGGTGATGAAATTGAGCAAACGGAATCTCCCGAATTTCTTCGATAATATTGAAGAAATTCAATGCCTTACAAAATCACCCGTGCCGCCTTGCCGCCCGGGTACCGTCCTGTGCGCTGTGCGCCGGCACGGAGACTCTTTGGAAAGCTCATAATCGATGACCCAACTCCAGCTTGATGGCTCCAAGATTCAGCATCACGTAAAAGAGCTAAATGCGTGGCGGCGGGGCGATACCGTTTATCCCCTGCTGGTCGAAATCAGCCCGACAAATATCTGCAACCATGGCTGCCTGTTTTGCGCTTACGACTATATGGATGGGCGCTCCAGCGAGGCGGCGCTCGACAGATCGAACAGCGCCTTCATCGGCGCGGAACGCCTGATGAAGGTGATTTCGGAACTGCATGAAGTGGGCACCAAATCGCTTTTCTATTCGGGTGAAGGTGAGCCGCTGCTGCACAAACGCCTGCCGGAAATCATCGCCTTCGCCGGCAATCTTGGTCTCGACCAGGCGCTGAATACCAATGGCAGTGCACTGACAGGCGATGTGATCGAGCAGATCCTGCCGCACATGTCGTGGGTACGCTTTAGCGTGAACGGGGTGAATGAAGCGGATTACGCCTTCAATCACCGCACCAGCCCAAGCCAATTCAAACTGGTGATCGACAATATCAAGGCTGCGGCGGAGTTCAAAGGCCGGCATGGCCTGCCAGTGACGCTCGGCATTCAGTGCGTCCATATGGGGCAGGAGCCGGAAGAGATATTTGAACTGGCGCAGCGCTTCAAGGAGCTCGGCGGCGGCTATTTCTCACTCAAGCAGTTCAATGAGCATCCGGCCAATCCCTATCAGCAAAAAACCACGCCGGTGCGCGAGGATTTTTACCAGCTTCTTGAGCTCAACGATTCAAGCTTTCAGGCCCATGTCCGCATGCCGTTTGGCGATGCGGAGCCCAAACGGCCTTATAAATCCTGCCTCGCTCTGCCGTTCTTCGCGGAGATCGTGGCTGATGGCCAAGTCTTTGCCTGCGGGCCGCATCTCGGAGAAGCGGCCTTTAGCTACGGCAATATCTATGACGACGATTTCCGCACCCTGTGGAGTGCCGGGAACCGCGCCAAGGTCGAAAACCACGTCCAGGGAATTGATGACCTCGATCACGTCTGCATGCCGAATTGCCGGCTCAACGAGGTCAACAAGTTCCTGTGGAATCTGGCCCACCCGCCAGAACACGTAAACTTCATTTAGGCGTTGCGGCTATGGCGAATCTCTTTCTCGATGGCTCCAAACTATTTCATCACCTGGATGAGGTAGAGCGCTGGGACGAAGGCGAGGCGTTCGCGCCGATCCATGTCGAAGTCGACCCCACCGGTTCGTGCAATCATAGATGCCTGTTCTGCTATGCCGATCACTACAATCACGCCCTTGGCATGCTGCCGCGCGAACTGTTCCTGAATTTAATGCGCAATATGGGCGAGATGGGTGTGAAGAGCTGCCTGCTGGCCGGTACCGGCGAGCCGCTCGTCAACAAGCACACCGTGGATGCGGCGCTTGCCGGTTTTGAGGCGGGCGTTGATATGGCGCTCAATACCAATGCCATCGTTTTGAATGAAGACAAGGCCGCGCGCGTTCTGCCAGCTCTCACTTGGCTCCGATGCAGCGTCATGGGGCACGACGCCAAAACCTACGCCCAGGTGCATGTCACCAAGCCCAAGGATTTCGATATCGCGTTGGCTAACATCGCCAAGGCGGTTGAAATCAAAAAGCAGAACGGGCTCAGCGTCACCATCGGTATTCAGCAGGTGCTGTTGCCGGAAAACGGCAAGGGCGTACCCGAGCTCGCCCGGATCGCCAAGGAGATTGGCGTCGATTACTACGTTCTCAAGCCGTTCAGCGTTGACCAGCGGAATAATTATGACGCCGATGGCAAGACGGCTCTGGAACTCATGCATGAGTTCGAGCCTGAGCTTCAGCAGGCGGCCGCGCTTGGCGATGAGAATTTCAACAGCATCATCCGCTGGAACACCTTCGGCGATGATGGTTCACGCATCTACTCAAACTGTTTGGGTTTGCCCTTTATTTCGCAGATTGCGGCGGACGGTAAAGTCTATACCTGCTGCCCGTTCTTCGGCGATGACCGCTATTGCCTGGGTGATCTGAAAGACGCGAGTTTTTCGGAATTGTGGCATGGCGAAACAGCGCGCGCGGTACGTAAGCGCGTGGAAGAAAAGCAGGATGTAAAGAAATGTATGACACATTGCCGGCATCACCAGATCAACACGCAGCTTTGGCAATTGCGCAATCCGCCGGACCACGTCTCCTTCATCTAGCGAGGGCGGCCTGTGGGGAAATTAGTTGCCCCACTTGTGGACCAGATGCGAACCGCTCTGCCTATGGCCGGCGCTCGGGGTATGACCTCTCGCGCTGCAATTCCTGTGGCTTGGTCTTTCTCAATACCGTGGGGGCCTCGATTGCCCAGGAATTTTTTGATGATGCGGCGGCGGATCACAAGGAATCAGCCGATGCCATTGAATATTGGAGTTTTCCCTCCCTCTACGACCGCTATCAGAGCGTGTTCGAAAGCTTCTTTGCCGAGCGTTGGAACAGGCTGCGCGAAGCGCATAGCGATATTCGTTCGCTGCTGGATATCGGCTGCGGCTATGGGTTTTTTCTGCGCCACGTAAAATCCGTGGTGCCGACGGTCAGCGGTGTCGAAATTGACCTGGAAGCGGCGCAATATGCACGCCGGCGCTTCGACCTCCCGGTTTCCCATATGCCGATAGAGCGCTATGATTCGAAGGCGCCGCTCGATTGCATGGTAATGTGCGACGTGCTGGAGCATCTTCATAAACCGGATTATGCATTGCGCAGGTGCCGCGACATGTTGGCGCCTGGAGGAATTGTATTCTTGCAGGTGCCCAATCATGTTGGTTTCCGTTTACCGCGCGGGCATAGCTGGGGATTGCCGCATCACATTTGGCAATTCAACCCGAAGAGCCTGCGCCGTTTGGTCGAATCATGCGGATTGATTCCGGAGGATCATTATACCGGCGTGCTCGGCGTGATCGGTGCGTATGAGCGTGGCGGGCCGACGATGAGGGAACGGGTGGAATGGCTGCTGGCGCGGAAACTGGGCCTCGGCAATCGACTAATGATGATCGCGCGAAAGCCGATGAACGGTGTCTGACATGACCAAATTGGTCATCTTCGGCGCCGGCCAAACCGCCGAGGTCGCGCATTTCTATTTCACCAACGATTCAGCTTTCGATGTTGTCGCCTTCACGGTGAACGCGGACTATATCGCCGAGGACACATTGTTCGGCATTCCCGTGGTGCCGTTTGAGGATGTCGCGGCGCTTTATCCGCCGGCCGAGCATGAGATGTTTGTCGCCGTCACCTATACCGGGCTCAACAAAATCCGCGCGCAGAAACTGGCCGAGGCCAAGGCTCTGGGTTATACCTGCCCGAGCTATGTCAGTTCCAAGGCGACCGTCTGGCCGGACCTCAAGCATGGCGAGAATTGCCTGATCCTGGAAGACAACACGATCCAGCCGCATGTCGTGATCGGCGATGATGTCTATCTCTGGTCGGGCAATCACATCGGCCACCACACGGTGATCGAGGATCACGTCTATATCGCCTCGCATGTCGTCATATCCGGCGCGGTAACGGTCGGTGAATACAGCTTCATCGGCGTCAATGCGACGCTCAGGGACAATATCCGTATTGGCCGCGAGAATTTGATCGGTGCCGCCTGCCTGATCCTCAAGGACACCGACGAGCGCGCTGTGTTCAAGGGCCAGGCGAGCCAGCCAGCGGCCATCACCAGCGACAAGTTGCGGCGCATCTAAGGACTGCCGGTCATGGCGTGGCGCAAAATTGGTCGAATATTCCGCGCCGAAGGGCAGCGCGATTTCATGGTATCGCACGCTTCCTGTCCGCAGGCCGTGCAGCAGGACGGCGATCTCTACCGCATCTGGTTCGCGCCGCGCGATAAACAAAACAGGAGCTATTGCGCCTGGCTCGATATCGATATCACCAAGCCCACGGAAATATTACGCCTCGCCGAGACGCCAAGCGTGGCGCCGGGTGCATTGGGCGCGTTTGACGAACAGGGCGCGATGTTTTCCTGGGTCATGAGCCATGCTGGCGAGAGCCGTATCTATTATACCGGCTGGAATATCGGCGATACGGTGCCGTTTCGAAATGCCATCGGCATGGCAAGCGCATCCGGACCGGATGGCGAATTCACCCCAAGCGCTGGCCCGGTGCTCGATCGCTCGGCCATGGATCCTTATTTTGTCGGCAATCCATGCGTTCTGTTCGCCGCCGGTAACTGGCACCTCTGGTACTTGTCCGGCACCGCCTGGTCTCCGGCCAGTGACACGGCGCCGGCGCGGGCGTCTTATAATTTGCGCCATGCCCTGTCGCCGGATGGTGTGAATTGGACGCCCGATTCCGCGCCCGCCGTCGATTATTTTCACCCCGGCGAAATGGCCATTGCCCGGCCGTCGGTGCGCTATGCGGACGGCCTCTTCCGCATGCATTACAGTTGGCGCGGCACCGGCTACGGCTACCGCGCCGGCTATGCCGAATCCGCCGACGCTAGCAACTGGCGTCGACTGGATGAAGGCGCCGGGGCCCAGCCCTCCGAGGAGGGCTGGGATTCAGAGATGATCGCCTATCCGCAAGTATTTGAGCATAGCGGGCAAACCTACATGCTCTATTGCGGCAACGGCTTCAGCGCGGCCGGATTCGGTCTCGCAGTTTTGGAGGATTAGCTCGCCAGCGCGGAGAACATGTCCCGCACCTGGTTTTTGGCGGGAAAATTCTCGAACAGAAGCTCCAACTGATAACTATATGTGTAGGGCGTCGGGAAGGCGTGTTCGATATAGGCGGGCTCGGCCGCATTGTTGTAGCGCAGGCTCATCGCAACGCGCACCCGTTCGTCGCCGGCGTCTGACGTGCGATGCACCAGGAAACCGCTTAAAATCACTAGATCGCCGCGCTTCGGATAGGCCGGAACAAAGTCATCGTTATTGACTCTTTCATCCATGACCATCGGCGTCGATACATGTGGCACGGTTTTCGCCAAGCCTAATTTATGACTGCCCGGAATGATTTCCACGGGATACGACAGCTCGTCGATATCGATCAACGGAATCCACAGCACGACGCCGTCGAGGCTGCCTTGCATGCTGCGCCAATCCTGGTGCGGCGGCGTTCTGTTATAGCCGCCCGGAATCGTCAGCGCTTCGGTGGTGTAGTGGCACACCGGCTTGGTCGAAACCACCGGCGCCTCCAGCCCGAGCGAGCGTAGCGTCTCGACGACCTTCGGGCTGGTGGTGAGATTGTGAATGCTGGGCAGGAGCTGGCTTTGCCGCGCCGCGCCGAGATAGGCTTCCATGTCGGTGTTGAACAGAGCGCGCAGATTGCTGCTCAGGCCAGCCGGGTCGCGCCAATCCGCCTCGGGTATTCCATGGCGCCGGAGTTGGTACGCGAACAGCTCCATCTCATCGTCGTAAATCTGTTGAATTTCATCCAGCGGGAAGAAGTCGGGCAAATGACAAAATCCATCCTCGGCATATTGCCGGCGAAGGATTTCGCTGCTGTCGGGCTGTGGCATTGTGGCAACTTGCATGGCATGTATCTCCGAGACTTTAATGCGCTTTCCCCTTCCTAATAGGCTGTTAACAAGTTTCCGCTAGCTTGGTTAAGAATGCATGAAGGCAAAACATCATGACCACAAACAATGTTTATGAATTGCCCACCGTGGGTGGCCCGAAGCAGGCCAAATCGAAACGCGACATGCTCGCGCTCTTGAAGCAGGCGCCCAAGGAAAACGAAGAGCTGATCGCCAATCTCGGCCTCTATACGCGCAGCGTCATCCTGGCCAAATATCTCTATCTCAATGAGCTCTACGAGATAATCAAAGACAAGCCCGGCGTGATCATGGAATTCGGCGTCTGGTGGGGCGCCAATATTGCTCTCTTCGGTTCGCTGCGCGCCATTCACGAGCCCTATAACTGGACCCGCAAAATTATCGGCTTCGACACCTTCGAGGGCTATCCGGCCGTGGATGAGAAGGATGGCGATACGGAATTTTCGGCCGAGGGCGGCTATGCCATGCCGCAGGGTTATGAGGACTATCTCACCCAGGTTCTCGATTGCCACGAGCAAGACAATGTCATGGAACACGTGCGCAAGTTCGAGCTGGTGAAGGGCGATGCCGGCGCTTCGTTGGAAAAATATTTGCTCGAGAATCCCGAGACGGTGATCTCCCTCGCCTATCTCGATATGGCGATGTACGAATCCACGCGCGACGTTTTGCAATTGTTGCTGCCGCATATGGTCAAGGGCGGCGTGATTGCTCTCGACGAACTTGGTTCGGCTAAATTTCCCGGTGAAACACGCGCCTTCAAGGAGGTCATCGGCACGGGATCGTACCGCATGACGCGCTCAAAATTCCTGCCTGACCGGACCATGGTTATTGTTGAATGAGCGCGGTTGTCGCTCTTCGGGAGGCCGCTTCGACCCTAATTGTGCCCGGTGGGCTGGCGGAATCGCTGGCATTCCGGGAAGCCGCCTTCGGCACGGGAACGTACTTGATCGGCGCTTCGTCGCTGGCAAAGCCATGTTCATCTGCATGGCGTGAGCATCACGTCGACCGACGAAGGTCCGGTTGATTTACGTATGAACGGGATAGTTAAAGAGTCTAAAGGCGTCGGCACCTTCAGTTTCGATTGTTTGTATTTCTTCGGCGCTGAGAACCTGCTGGTAGCGCCCGATACTTTCGGGCGAGAGCGCGTTGCCATGAAGGGACGTTCCCCACGCATCGTCGACGGGTGCTAATTTGGTATCCGAAGCCGGACTCTCCTGCGCCTTATCCGAGGGGGTGGCACCTTCAAGTTTCCAGCCCTTTGACGGGTCGGCGTTCTCAAGCTTAAGGCCGGTGAAATCACGCAACTTGTCGAATACAACAAGCGGCTCCGTCACGAGTTGCTCGTAACGCAACAGCAGGATTTGCTGGCGAAAGTCTTCCGAGCGATAATTCATGCACGGGGCATAGAAGGATTTGTACACGTTCACGAGCTCCGCCACGTCGCGCTTGGCGAATTTGCTTTCCACCCCTTGCTGGGCAAGCCGCTCGCCCACGGTAAGCATCGAGGCGATGACGTCTCTCGGGTCGTGGACAATAACGATAAACCGTGAATCCGGGGCGAGCTCGAAGATTTCCGGAAACAGAATCGTTAGGTGCGGCTCTTTGAGAACGAGATGCTTGGCCGGCGGGTAACGCTCCAAAGTCATTTTGAGGAACGCTTCCACCCATGATGCGTTGAACCGGCAAAGATCGTTCCGATCGGTAAAATAGTGGCCTGCTTGCGAATCGACGATTGCCTTTCCACGCTGATAGGCCTCGATCATGGCGCGAAAATAGCTGGCTTCATGAATCATCGGATTGGTCTCAGCGTCCGCGCACAAGACACTTTGCAAAACAGTCGTGCCCGACCGTTGACTTCCGCCTACAAAAAAATATGTCATGCCAATCGCTGGATTTCTTGAATAGAGCCTGGATCATAGTTAGCAATAGATTGATAGGTGCTTAACGATCAGGTCCGGCTATGGGTCGGCGGGAATATAAGGAGCAGGTGATGGACTGGTATCAAATCTGGTGCGACCTCAAGCCGGGCGAGGACGATCTCGTTTTTTGCAGGAATATCGATGCCTATCTCGGCCAATTGCGCGCCGATGGCCTGATCGAAGAGCATCGCCTGATGCGCCGTAAGCTCGGCCTGGCGCCTGATGGCGCAACCGAATTCCACATCATGATTGGCACACGCGACCTGGCCCAGCTCGACGCCGCGTTTAATCTCGTGTCAAAGCGCGAGGGCGAGGTTGAAACCCTGCACAAGGCGGTTTACGGCGCCGTCACCAATCTCAAATTCGGCCTTTACCGGGATTTCCCCGATCCGTGGCGCAAAGGCGACGCATAGCCCGCCTTTATTTCACTTCGGTGTGGATTGGCGCTTCGGGGTGAAAGGCGTGAAAGGCGAAGGCAAAGCTGATGTCGTGCACGACGTCTTCCGGTCCGTCCGGGCCATCGCGTTGCACCACGACATTGCCGACATCGCGCCCGAGGCGGATCACGGTGGTATCGAGGGCAGAGTTCTGCCCGGCCTCCCAGGTGATGGTTAGATCGCCGCGCTCGACGCGCTTTAGGTTCTTCACCAGTTCCAGGCTCCACGCCTCCTCGCCGATAACAATGACGCGGGCGAGCGGCGCGATATTTTCCGGCAACGCACCGTCATAGAGGAACGGCTTGGTCGAATGGTCGTAGCGCGAATAGGGGTTGGCGCCGTAATTGCGCATGCGCGCGCGCGTTGGCACCAGAATGGTGGCGCCCGGATACTCCGCCGCCCGCGCCCTGAAGCGCTCGAATGATTCGATGCGGACGGGCAGCGCGGTCAGGCGCGTGCCCATCATTTTGCCGATAATCGCCTCGCCGGTGAATTGCTGCCACCAGCTCTCGGTCTGGCGGTCATACATCACCAAATCGGAATTGCGCAGCTTGCCGGTGGTGCCGAAATCATAAACCTGGCCATCGATCCGGCGCTCGAACACCAGGGCCGAATTGCATAGCGGGCAAAAGGTGACAGCGATGGGGACACCGCCCAACGTGTCATTGGCGATCTCATGCCAGATCAGAATTCGCACCGGATAGGCGCGCATCTCGCCGTTGAGGGTAACGGTAATGACCGGCTCTAACTCGCCGATATCGCCGGCATCGGCAACGGCAACATATTGCGGATTATCGATCGCCGGAATGCCGTCCTTGGGCGGGCCACCCGATCTGATCTCGTCAAATTCGACCAGGCTGCGCGAGAAATCCGTGCTCTTCCACTCGCGGCTCCAAGAGCCCGGCGGCTCCGCCGCAATGGCGCCTGAAAGCGCTGTGATCCAGAGAAATACCGCAGCCAAGGCGAAGGGCAGGAATTTCATGGGCCTTCCTCAAATTTGGTTGAAGGCCAAGTGTCTCCGGAGCGCTGGTCCGGAGCTAGAAAAACTGTTTCACAATGCCGTGACAGCGCGTCATTGGTTGCTCATGCGAGTGCCGCCGCGATCGCCCGCGCCGCCATGATGCCAACCAGATGAGCGCGGTATTCGGCGCTGGCGTGCATATCGGAATTGAGGCTGTCCGGCGACAGCGCCGGCAATTCGGCGCCGATGGCGAGCGCCGTGCCGAGCGCCGCTTCCATATCGCCGGCGCGGAACACGCACGGCCCGGCGCCGGTGACGGCGATGCGGATACCAGTGGCTGTTTCCGCCGCCAGCACGCCGACGATGGCATAACGCGACGCCGGATTGGGAAACTTGGCGTAGCCCGCCTTGGCCGGCTTGGGAAAGCGCACGGCGGTGACGAGTTCGCCCGCTTCGAGCGCGGTTTCAAACATGTCGGTGAAAAAATCATCGGCGGAAATTTCGCGCCGGTCGGTAATCACCGTCGCATTGAGGCCGAGTATCGCCGCCGGATAATCCGACGCCGGATCATTGTTGGCGATGGCGCCGCCGAGGGTACCGCAATTGCGCACCTGCGGGTCGCCGATACAGCCAGCGAGATCAGCCAAGGCCGGAATTGCGTCGCGCACCTCAGACGATGCGGCGACATCGGCGTGCAGCGTCGCCGCGCCGATCACCAGACCATCGCCTTCAGCCTTGATATAGGCGAGCTCGGAAATGGCGCCGAGATCGATCACGTCCGAAGGCTGTGCGAGGCGGTGCTTCAGGGTTGGCAGTAGGGTCTGGCCACCAGCCAGATACTGCCCGTCCTCGGCCGATTTATGCAGTTCCATGGCTTCGGCCAGAGTGGCCGGGCGGTGGTAATTGAATTCATACACGGTGGCTATTCCGATTGTTCTTTGCTGGGCAAAACAATATCGGCTGGCGCGTTGGCGGTAAAGGCACGTTCGCCGCCGATGGCGAATGAATTGATGGCGTCTTGCCCGGCCGGGGAAAGCAGCCAATCGACGAAGCGTTGGCCGAGAATAGATTTCACGTGCGGGTGCGTCGCCTTGTTGACGAGAATGACGCCATATTGATTAAACAGCAGGGGATCGCCGCGCAGCAGAATCTTGAGACCCTGGCGGTTGTGAAAATTCAGCCAGGTGCCTGAATCGGCCAACGTATAGGCTTCCATGGCGGCAGCGATATTCAGGGTCGCGCCCATGCCGCTGCCGGTTTCGCGGTACCAGTTCGAGGTGAGGCCGGCGATATCGATGCCGGCTTGTTGCCAGAGCGATATCTCGCGCTTATGCGTGCCGCTATCGTCGCCGCGCGAGACGAACGGCGCTTCGGCCCCGGCGATCAGGTTAAGCGCAGCAGCAGCGCTTACCGTGCCGGCAATTGCCGCCGGATCCCGCGCCGGCCCGACAATGACGAACTCGTTATACATCACATCGAATCGCGCCACGCCGAAGCCGTCAGCGACAAATTTTTCTTCCGACGGCTTGTGGTGAACGAAAAGGATGTCGGCATCGCCATTGCGCGCCAGGCGCACCGCCTGGCCGGTGCCGACGGCGAGGACGCGCACGTCGATGCCGCTTTGCCGTTGGAATTTCGGCAGCAGAAAATCGAACAGGCCGGAATTCTGCGTCGAGCTGGTCGAGGCGACGATAATGAACGGCGTCTCGGCGCGGGCTGTCTGAGCGAAAAGGCTTAGCGCCAGCGCGACGGCAAGAAAACCCACGCGAATTATTTTCGTGTTCAACGCGAGCTCTCCAAATTATGGCGGCGTGAGTTCGCGCCGGTGCCACCACAGCAGCTCACCGCGCAGGAACGCCTGGGCCAAGTCATTCTTCGGCCCGGCGAAGAATTCCGCCGCGCCGGATTTTTCCAGAATGCGCCCGCGGTGCAGGAATATGACCTCGTCGGCCAGCCGGCGCGCCTGGCCGAGATCGTGCGTGCACATGACGATCTTGGTGCCCTCTTTGCGCATCGCCATGATGACTTCTTCGATGACGTGGGTCGCCGCCGGGTCGATGCTGGCAGTTGGCTCATCAAGGAACAATATTTGCGGCCGGAGCGCCCACGAGCGGGCCAGCGCCAGGCGCTGCTGTTCGCCGAAGGAGAGCACGCGCGCCGGCGTCTTGGCGAAGCGGTTGAGACCGGCGCGGTGCAGCGCCTCCTCGATCAGATTATGGCGCAGGCGCCGCGGCACTTTGCGTAACGAGAGCGCAAAATCGATATTGGCGCGCACCGAGCGGCGCAGCATCACCGGGCGTTGAAACACCATCGCCTGATAGAGCGACGGATCGCGGCCGTTGGCGCCGTGCCAATGGATGGCGCCGGCCGATGGCGTCAAAAGGCCATGGCAGAGGCGCAATAACAGGCTCTTGCCGGCGCCGTTGGGGCCGATGATGATGGTGACATCCTTTGCATCGAGGGTGCAGGAAACGTCCTTGATCAGCCGGTGCTGGCCGGCCTGCAGGCTCACATCCTTCAGTTCAAGCGGTAAGATTGTCGGGGCGTCGGCCTGAATCATAGCGTTCCCCCTTGGCGCTGATTGCCGCGCAGGAAATAGACCATGCCGTTCACCAGCACCGACAAGACGACGAGAATAATGCCGAGACCGAGCGCCAGCGCCAGATTTCCCTTGCTGACTTCAAGCGCGATCGAGGTCGTCATGACCCGCGTCACATGATCGATATTGCCGCCGACGATCATCACCGCGCCAACTTCGGCAATGGCGCGGCCGAAGCCGGCGAGCACCGCCGTCATTAAACTGAAGCGCCCGTCCCAAAGCAGCGCGCCGAGGGCGCGCAGCGGCGTCGTGCCGAGCGAGCGCAATTGCTCCTCATATTCGAGCCACAGCGTCTCCATCACCTGGCGCGCCAGCGCCGCGATCAGTGGCGTGATCAGCAGCACTTGGGCGATGATCATGGCGGTCGGCGTGAACAGCAGGCCGAAAACGCCGAACGGCCCGGCGCGCGACAGCAGCAGATAAACGATCAGGCCGATAACGACCGGCGGCAAGCCCATAAAGGCGTTCAGCACGACGATAAATATCGTTCGTCCGGGAAAGCGGAACAGCGCCAGCGCCGCGCCGATCGGCAGGCCGATGACGCTCGCGATCAGAACCGCACTGATGCTGACCTTGAGCGACAGCAGCACCACTTCCGACAGGTCGCGGTCGAGATGGGCGACGAGGGCAAAGGCGGTCGATATGGCGGCGCCGAAATCGGTCATGCCGCTTTACTAACATGGGGAAATATCAAGGGGCAGGCTTTGTTTACGCCGAGGTTCGCCGGTGTTCTAACCGCCGCCGCGTTGAAAATGAAGATCGATGCGCGCCATCTCATTGGCGGCGTCGTCATAGCCGGTGAGGGCAAAGCGGACAAATGTAACCGGCAGCGCGACCAGAGCGATGCGGCGTTCGGATTCCTCGGACAAGGTAATCTCCAATTTGCGCGGCCCATCGCTGACGGAAATTTTACCATCCACCAAATTAAAATCATCATGCCCGACCGCGCGCGTGAGCAGGCGGACAAAATCGGCATGCGTAATTCCCATTTCCTTGTCGAAAACGACCGTCTCGCTCATCGGCTGTTACCACCGGCAATCGGCGGCCAGACGGCGAGCGCGTCCTTGTCCTTGAGCGCATGCACGCCGCGCTGGCCGGGTGCGATATAGACGCCATTGACCAGGACCAGGTGACAATTTTCGGGCGGCACACGGAATTCGGCGAAGATCGATTCCGGCGTGGCGCCCGCAGCCACATCAAGCTCGACCTGATTGTCCTGGGCGTCCGGCGGCAAATATTGGCCAAGCTGGGCGAAGAGTTTGACCGTGACCTTCATCGCGCGTTTCGTGACCGCCCCTAGAGCTGGCTATGGGCGACGTAGGCTTCCATCACCCGGCCCGGGCTGGCCATCAGCTTGTCTTTCCAGGCGCCGAGCGGGGTTTGGTTGGTAATCAGGCCACGCATCACGCCGACATGTTCGGTCATGCCGATGCCAAGCGCGCCGATCAGGCGGTCGTCCTCGAATTGCAGGCGGAGATATTTGTAAGCCGCCTCGTCCGTTGCGGCGCTGCTGTCGCCGCCCTTGACGCCCTCCCATTTGCCGAACGAGCTTGAGATCAAGCCGGCGGTGGCGAGCACGTTCATGATCAGACTGCCCTTATAGGCTGGGCTTTGACCGAGCATATTCAGCGCCGCGATACGGCCATGTTCGACCGCCGTCGGCTGAATCGCGTGCACCATATGGCCGCCGGTCGAGAAGTCCGGCCCCTGGGCGACGTCGCCGGCGGCATAGATATTCTCGACATTGGTGGCGAGGTGTTGATCGACCAGGATGCCGTCATCGGTGGCGACGCCGGAGCCTTCGAGAAACTCCATGTTGGGCGCGACGCCAACCGCCAGGACAACCAGGTTGGCATTGATTTTGCGCCCGTCCTCAAGCACCACATTCTTGTCGCCCGCACCGTCGGAAGCGGCCTCGATGGCGCTCACCCGGCTTGAGGTCAGCACTTCGACATTCTTGCTCTCGCACCAGCGTTTCAGCATGCCGGCGGCGGTGTCGTCCATCATGCGCGAGACCATGCGCTCTTCCATCTCGACGACGCTGAGATTGCCGGCCAGCTTGAGGAGAGATTCGAGAATGATGCAGCCGATAAAGCCGGCGCCGATCAGCACCACGTTGGCATCCTTCTGCGCCAGCTTGGCAATGCTGCGCG
This sequence comes from Rhodospirillaceae bacterium, assembly GCA_018666805.1. Taxonomy (GTDB): domain Bacteria; phylum Pseudomonadota; class Alphaproteobacteria; order UBA828; family UBA828; genus PTKB01. Next base: position 20,642 of record JABIXB010000006.1, read on the forward strand.
CATCTTCCAGGGTCCAGCAATTATGCACCCCGGCCAGATCCATGCCCGGCACCGGCAGTTGCATCGGCCGTGCGCCGGAGGCGACCAGCAGGCGATCATAGCTGACCTTGTCGCCGCCCTCTAACGTGAGTGCGCTGTCGCCCGCCGCGACCGATTCGACCCGGCCATGGGAATATTTAATCGAGAGATTGTCATAATGTCCGGCGGTCTTGCGCAGATAGGTGCCGTCTTCGCCGATATCGCCGTCGAGGAGATAGGGAATCGCCATGCGCGAATAGGGCGGCTCCGGCTCGCCGCCAATCAGGTGAATCTCGGCGCCTGCATCGCCCTTACGCAAAGTTTCCGCAGCGACAACGCCCGCTGGCCCGGCGCCAATGATGACGTGTTTCATAGCACTACCCTCGGCTGAAAGTTGGTTCAGGCCGCCCTGAACTCGCGGCCGAAAAGCTCGCTGTTGCGCTCTCCGGCAGTGGTCCAATTTGCCACTGCCGGAAAGGTCGCAACATCTCGGCTAGAGCGCGATGCGCTCCAACGTTTTGTTTGACGGCACGCCCTCGGCGGTCCAGCCGCGCGCATCGTAATATTCCGGCAACATCTTGCCGAGATCGCTGACTTTGCCTTCCGCCGGGCCGGTCTTGGCGGCGTCCTTCAACAGCCGCTTGGGCAGCGTGTCATCGGCGGCGGTAAAGCCCGCCTGCAGGTTATACATGCGCTCCAGATTCCACACCCGCTCGCCGACCTCGGCGAGGCGTTCTGGAGTCCAGTCGCCCTCACAGGCGGCATCGATTTGCGGCGCGATATCGTCGAGCGACCAGGCAAAGGTGGTGAACAGGCAAAGGCCCGAGGAATCGACGGCGCCCGTCGCATCCTGAAAGGCCTTGACCAACCCGGCCTTGCCGTCGGAAACGGTGGGGTCGGTTTTTTCCGGAATGCCGAAAATCTCCGACGACACGGTATAGCCGCGCAGATGGCAGGCGCCCCGGTTCGAGGTGGCATAGGTTAATCCCATGCCCTGGATGCCACGCGCATCATAGGCCGGGAACTCCTGGCCTTTGACCGCCATCGAAAGCTCGGGCTTGCCATATTTCTCGCACAGGCGCTTGGAGCCGAGGCCAATTTCCGCACCGAAGCCTTCGCCCCGGCCGGTCAATTCGGCCAGTTCCGTGAGAGCCTTGGCCGAGCCAAATTTAAGCTCGATACCGCCGGTCTCTTTGTCGCTGATGGTGCCGCTTTCATACATCTCCATCGCCGCCCCGACCGTGGCGCCGAACGAAATCGGATCGTAGCCCTGTTCGTTGCAGATGAAGTTAGCGAAGGTAAGAGCGTCGAGGTCCTCCACGCCGGTTGCCGCACCGAGTGCCCAGGCGGCCTCATATTCCAGCCCGCCCGAAGCGATCTGATATTCCGGCCGTTCGGCCACGGTATAATGGCTACGCTCGATCGTCGAAATCCGTCCGCAGGCGATGGTGCAGCCGAAACATGCGGCGGTGGTGAGCAGGTTGGATTTACCGTCGCCCTCGCGCGCCTCGGCCATGGCTTCGGCCGAAATCTTCCCGGCGCCCGAGAATTGACTGTCGAGATGATTGCGCGTCGGCAGAGCGCCTGATTCATTGATCACGTTCATCAGCACCTGTGTGCCGAAAGCGGGCAGGCCCTGGCCGGTGACCGGATTATCCGCGATCACGGCCTTGCCGGCGCTCACGGCGCTGAGGAATTTCTCGGCATCCTCGACCTGTACGCCGAGCGAGCCACGAATGGCGACGGCTTTCAAATTCTTCGAGCCCATCACCGTGCCGACGCCCGAGCGGCCCGCCGCGCGGTGCATATCGTTGACCACGCAAGCGAACTTCACGCCGACCTCGCCCGACACTCCGATCGAGGCGACGCGCAATTGCGAATCCTGGTGTTTGGCTTTGATGCCTTCTTCTGTATCCCAGCACGATTTGCCCCAGAAATCCGAGGCGTCGATGAGCTGGGCATTGTCATTTTCGACGAGGAGGTAGACAGGCTTTTTTGCCTTGCCCTCGAAAATGATCATGTCATAGCCGGCATTCTTCATCTCGTTGCCGAAAAAGCCGCCCGAATTGGAGCACGCAATGGCGCCCGTCAGCGCGCCCTTGGTGATCACCGAGTAGCGCCCCGCGGTTGACGCGCAGGTGCCGGTAAGGGGCCCGGTCGCCATGATCATCTTATTGTCGGGGGAGAGCGGATCGACCTTGGGATCGGTCTCCTCAACCAGATATTTGGTCGCCAAACCGCGCTGACCGAGATATTTCTGCGCCCAGTCCATGTTCAGCGCTTCGTTCGCACAGGTGCCCTTGGTCAGGTTCACCCGCAGTATATTTCTTGCCCATGCCATGATCTATATCCCCCCTACGCCTCGGCCTGCGCGCCGGAATCTGTTTTCGCCGCCCAATTGCGCATTTTGTCGATACCGGTCCAGTTGGCGTCGACATAGGTGATGGCTTCGGTCGGGCAGGCGCTGGCGCATTTTGGATCGCCGCCGCAGAGATCGCATTTGATCACCTTACCGCTCGATGCATTGTAATTCACCGTGCCGAACGGGCAGGCGATGGTGCACACCTTGCAGCCGACACAAGCCGCGTCCGACACCACTTTGGCGCCGGTTTCGGCGTCCACCGAAATGGCATCGACCGGACAGGCCGACATGCACCAGGCATCATCGCACTGGGTGCAGGTATAGGGCACCATGCGGCCCTGGTCGTGGAAGTTGAATACCTTGATGCGCGATTTGGCGGGATTGAAAATGCCCTCATTCTCATAAGAACAAGCCAACTCGCACTGCAAGCAACCAGTACATTTATCAGGATCGATTTGAAGCGACTTCAACACAGCGTGCACCTCCCGCACTTATCTCCGATTAAAATTTTTTTACACTTTCTCCGTTTCGCGCTTTTCGCGCAACTCTTTCCTCTCAAGTCCGGCCCGGCCCGGCGCGCGCAATCAGCCGCTGCGCGCCATTTCCCGCGCTCCGGCGGCAATCGCCTTGACGATATTGTGATAGCCGGTGCAGCGGCAGAGATTGCCTTCCAGGTGGGCTCTGATTTCGTTTTCATCGGCCTCGGGATTGGCGCGCGCCAATTCGATCGCCGTCATCAACATGCCGGGCGTACAAAATCCGCATTGCAGCGCATGATGTTCCTTGAACGCGGCCTGCATCGGATGGAGCTCCGCTGCCGTGCCGAGGCCCTCGACCGTTGTCACCTCGGCGCCATCGGCCTGCGCCGCCAGCATGGTGCAGGATTTCACGCTGCGTCCATTGATATGCACATGGCAGGCGCCGCACTGGCTGGTATCGCAGCCGATATGGGTGCCGGTCAGGCCGCGCTGCTCGCGCAAAAAGGCGGACAGCAGCGTGTTGGCGGCGACGCTTTCGCGCACGCTTTCACCGTTGATGGTCATGGCTACCGTGACGGCGCTGGATTTGGCGTCGGCCTGCATGCTCCCTCCACTTAATATCCGTTGTGATTTCCGTTGTGATTCCCGTTTTCACGGATGCGGTCGGAAATTCCTGTTATCTCTTCACCTTAATATATGGCCGCAGGATAGCGTGAACAGCGCCGCACGACAAAATGTTTAATGCCGATTACAAGCGGCCTCCCAGATAAGGGATCTGGGGGGACGCTATGTAAGTAATAAGGGGATGCGTCAATAAGACACAGCAAAGGGTTAATATTTTTGAGGGAATATTGTGCTCACAGTGCTAAGTTGCTCTTCGTCGAGTAATACCGGACGCTGGGAGCCGTCCGTATCAAAGCGCAGGAACTCTTATCATGACGTTGCCCACGGCCAAGCCGAACCAGCCACGTATTGCGCCGTGCGCCGCGATGGATTGCCGGGCGTGTGAGTTTCGCAGCCTGACATTTTGCGCCGGATTGCATAATCAGGAAATCGGCGAACTGTCGTCGATCGTGACGCGCCTGCGCATCGAGCCGCAGCAAATCGTGTTTCAAGAGGGCGATGCGGTCGAGCATGTGTTTAATGTGACGAGCGGCGTGGTGAAGCTATACAAACTGCTGCTCGACGGTCGGCGCCAGATCACCGGCTTCCTTCTACCGGGCGATTTTCTCGGACTGGCGAGCCGCACCGGCTATTCCTACAGCGCCGAGGCGGTGACCGGCGTCAGCCTGTGCCGCTTTCCGCGCCACAAGCTGGAGGAAACCTTCGACCGCTTTCCGCGATTGCAGCGGCGCCTGTTCGAGATCGCCAATGACGAACTGGTCGCGGCGCAGGATCAGATGCTTCTGCTCGGGCGCAAGACCGCACTTGAGAAAATTTCGTCGTTTCTGCTGCGCCTTTCCGAGCGCGAGCAGCGCCGCGGCGCTGTGCCGGGGCCGGTGGAACTGCCGCAGGTTGAACTTCCAATGACGCGCGGCGATATTGCGGATTATCTCGGTCTCACCATCGAAACCGTGAGCCGTACCCTGTCGCAGTTGAAAAACGATTCCTTGATCACACAGAATTCCTTGACCGAAATCGAATTGACAAACATCGGCGCATTGCAGGAAATAACCGAAAGCTAAGCCAAGCCATTCAAGATCAGGGAATTGGGCGTTGCGCATCTGTTTTATCGGCGATTCGATCACCAACGGTTACGGCGACCCTGAATATCGCGGCTGGCCGGCGTTTTTAAGCGCGGCGGCGCGGCGCAGCGGCGCCGATATCACGGCCTATAATCTCGGCATTCGCAGCGATACGTCGAGCATGGTGCACGCGCGCTGGCGCGCCGAGGCCGAGGCGCGCCTGCCGGCCGAGATGCCGGCCGCCCTGGTATTCGCCTTTGGCATTAACGATTGCGCCCAAATAGACGGCGTGCGCCGGGTCGAGCCGGGGCAAAGCATGGCCAACGCCGAAGCCATCCTATCCGCCGCGAAGGCGTGGCTGCCGACGATTTTTATCGGCCCCACACCGGTCGATGCAGTGCGCGAAACGCCGCAATTCCTGCCCGGTAAAAGACTCGAGATCAACAATGATCTCATCGCCGACATGAGCGCCCGACTCGAGACGTTGTGCCAAGCGATGGAAATTCCCTACGTTAATATATTCACGCCGTTGAGCGCGGACGACGCGTGGCAAGCAGCCATGGCGGACGGCGACGGCGTGCACCCGACGGCCGATGGTTACGCAATTGTCGCGCGGCTGATCGGCGCCCACACGGCCTGGCGGGACTTGATTGAGCGGAAATAGCCCGGCATTAGGCGCCAGGCCCTGCGGCAACAGTATGATGTAAAAATGTCGCACTCGCGGCGACCTGGGATTGAGTAAAAATCATTTGCTATTGCCCTAACCCATTCTAAGGATTACTTTTGCTCCCGCGAGTCGGAACGATTCGTGGGCTACCTCTGTTATGTGAGGGGTCGATGAAGCAGAAGGGAGCGGGAATCGTGGCGGGTATTATTGCCGGTAACGGCGAGGCGCGTGGTCGCGTCAGCTTGCGTGTTGTGGCGTCTTTGGCGGCACTGTTAAGCATCGGATTTTTCTCCTACCAGTCCATGGCACAGGAAAATATTCCTGACAGCGCCGAGGCCGGGCGGCTTGAACAGCAGTTCGATGCGCCGGATGCGCCGCTGTCCCAGTTTGAAACCCAAATTCCAGATTCCGAAGAGCCGATGCCGGCGGCAGATGCCGCGCGCATCAAGTTTACCCTCTCGGGCGTGATGGTCGATGGCTCCACTGTCTATGGCGATCATGACATGTTGAGCCTCTATGAGGAGATGTTGGGCTCCGAGATTTCGCTCTCTGACGTATTCCAGATTGCCCGCCGTATCACGGTTAAATATCGCGGCGACGGTTATATCCTGTCGCGCGCCGTGGTGCCGGCCCAGCGCATCAAGAGCGGCGTTGTGGTGATCCAGGTGATTGAAGGTTTTGTCAGTGGCGTGTCGATCGAGGGCGATATCCTCGGGCCGGTATCGTTGCTCGAATCCTATGCCGAGAAGGTTATGGAATCGCGCCCGCTCAGGGCCGATGTGCTAGAGCGTTATGTGCTCCTGGCGGGCGACCTGCCGGGCGTTGACGCGTCCTCCGTGTTGGCGCCGGCGGATGATACGCCGGGCGCCTCGGAACTTATCCTTGTGGTTGAGCACAAAGAAGCCGATATCTTCGCCACGCATGACAATCGCGGCACCCGCTTTGTTGGTCCGCATTAGATTTCTGCCGGTATATCGATAAATTCAAGCCTCGGTCTCTATGAAAGCCTGGGTGGGCGCTTCATCAAGTCCACCGATGGCGGCGAGCTAACGCTTTTCGGCCTGGATCAGGAATTTCAAATTGGCAGTGAGGGCACGAAGCTGTCGACAAGTATCACGGGAAATAAGTCGCGCCCCGGCTTTACCTTGGCCGATCTTGACGTTAAGAGTGAATCCGTTACCGGCAGTATTAGCGCCTCGCATCCGTTGATCCGCTCGCGCGGTGAGAATTTGTCATTGAGCGGCAACTTTACCTACAAGACATCCAAGACGAATGCTGCCGGCGCGGTGTTGACGCAGGATCGTCACCGGACGGTCAATCTCGGCAGCAGCTATGATTTCGTCGATAGTTGGCTTGGCATCAATCTGTTTAGCGGTTCCGTTACCCAGGGTCTCGACATCATGGGCGCGACCGAGCGTGATGCAGCCAATATTTCGCGCGCACGCGGACGCAGCGATTTCACCAAATTGAATGCCAGCGCACTGCGCCTGCAGCGGGTGCTGCCGGGCTTCAGCGTGTTGGCCGCGGCGCAGGGCCAATGGTCCGCCCACACCTTGCTCTCGGCCGAGGAATTCGGCGTTGGCGGCGCCCAGTTCGGGCGTGGTTACGACCCCTCGGAAATTACCGGCGATCACGGCTATTCGTTGAAGATCGAGCCACAGTACGGCAATGCGGTCGACAGCGAGTATCTGGTCGATTACCAGGTTTACGGTTTCTACGATTTCGGCATGGTCTGGAATACGCAAGATACGGACCGTGAAAGCTTGGCATCGACCGGCTTTGGCGTGCGGACCAATATCACCGAATGGGCGAGTAGCTTCGCGGAAATGGCATTTCCGCTTACCCGTCCGGTCGGCTCGCGCGGTACCGAGGGCGGGGAAATGCGAGTCTTTTTCGGCTTTACGGTACGAAACTAGGCCCGATTCCGTCGCCCGCGGCTTATGGGGTTAATAAAACGGCATTGGTTACGTTACAGTGTTAACTAAGTAACCGTCTGAATTTCCCCTACTGTAAAGCCCCCGTTCTATGTGCCACTTCCTGAAAGAGTCTCGGGCACTGGTGGACGCA
>JABIXB010000308.1 GCA_018666805.1 Rhodospirillaceae bacterium
CAACTGGTTTCGATGGCGCCGATATTGAGCACGGTAAAGGAGAGCACGGCGGCAAGCAGGATGCCGGACAGCCCGATAATGATCGAGACCGCGAAATTGACTGTTCTCAGGCGTAATTTTCCAAGCATCGAAGGCCATTTTTGTATCGGATGAATTCTTTTCCTATTAATTTTAATAGAGGGAAAATACTTACTGGAAGTTAAATAACACCCCAATTAAGACCAATGAATGTGGGTTTTATTCGTAACGGTTGTTTCGATCGTCATAAGCTGGTGCGAAACTATTCCACGCAGCGCCATTCGCTCTAATCCGCCACTTATGGAATATGGCCGATAATGCCGGCTATTATGCTTAGCCGGAATTCCGTGCGGATTGGTTACAGTAACCACTGAAAATAGTTGGTTTAATCGAGCAATTTATCCGCCAGCCGATATGTGACCGCAGACGATTCGGCGGGTGTGGGCGGTGTAAAGTTTTGTTTACACATCTGCGTGATGCTGGGTTGTAATCCGCAGCTTGGGGTCTCTAATAAAGATATGCGCAAAATTCTTGCAGCCGCCGCTTTCGCTCTCGCCGTGCCCGGCCTCGTCTTTACCGCCGCGCCTGCCGTGCGGGCCGCGTCGATTCTGAGCCCGGCCAAGACGGTTGTCGTCGATGTCATCGCCGATATGGGCGCTATCCATCAGGTGCGCGGCAGCAACCGCTATAAGGAACAGCTCCGCACTTATCTGCATCATGGCGAGAACGGCGATGGCCATGCGCTGCGCCAGGTCGGCTTTCACTACGCCAAGGGCTGGGGCGTGATCCGCGATTTCACCAAGGCCTATATGTGGTTTACCTTGGCCGGCCAACTCGGCAACGCCGATGCGCTTGAAAACCGCGACAGTATGATCCGCTTTATCAGCAAAGCTGAGATCGCCCGCGCTATGGAGATGGCGGCGGACTGGCTGGCATGCCGTGATTGGGAAATCGAAGCCGGTAATTTCGGCGACGGCTAAGCGCGCGCCCTGGCCATCCGCCCGGCATTGCGGGTGGCTTACAAGCGGCAAAATTATTTGGAAATTGGCTCGACCTTGGTGAATTGCAACGCCGCGCGCCCGTCTTCGTCAATTCTGAGGATTGTTGCAGTGACGTTGATGGCGGGAGAGCCCTGGCGCGATTCCAACATGCCGGTAATCGTTTCGCCGACCTGCCAATCCGGCGGGCCGTAAACCAGGCAGCCGCCGGCCGACCAATTCTCCGTCACATGTTTCGCCGACAGCAATGTGCCGTCATCGACGACAAGGCGCAGCTGCCTTCCCGGTTCGAATATGCGCTCATGCTGACGCCGGTTATCCTGGTGCGGCGGCCATGATGCCTTTGCGGAAGTGGTCGACATGTATTTCCCTTTCAAACGACCCGCTGCCCGGCATAAGCCGAGGCAAAAGCTTTATGTTCCGCCGCTCGTGGCGGATTAATCGCCTAGATAATATGCTGTAGCTTGCCTGAAAATAATTGCAATAACCTTAATAACATATGTTGGCAAACACGCCCTCTGGCTGATCAGGTCGGCGCATATTGGCTGTTACGCAACTTGCAGCATTCATTCAAAACCCTGCTTTTGCTGTAGGTGAAGAAATTTTTAAGTAATTTCGCATAATATGCCCGCCGTACATGGCAGCAATGCCGTAACAAATTATCCAAACGCCGCATCTAGGATGGTGGTTGGGTGTTTGTTTTCAAGTGGGCCGGCGCCGGCTGGCGCGGCCCGTGGTGGAGGAAGCGATGCTGGCCCGTAAGTCGGAACATACATCAGAGCGACGCACCGGCGATCTGTGCAAATATGAGCGTATATCCGAGGCGGAAAAGCAGCTTCATATCATTGTCGACGGCGAGAAATTTCCAACCATAAACTGGTCGGTCAATGACTGCCTGGTTGATGGCCTAAAAGGGCAGAAGTTAGGCGACCGGGTTGCCGGCACGATCGAAACGCTGCACGCCGTGCCGATGGGCGCCTTTATCTCCGAGGTCGTCCGCATTGACGATCAGGGCCGCGCTGCGCTGCGCTTTATCACCGTCGCGCCGCTTGATGAGGCTTTTTTAAAGTAAAAGCAAAAGACGGGATATGAACAGGGCTGCGGATTGATCGAAAGGTAGATTCCATGCCTGCTAACAAGCCTGCTGACATGCCTGCCAATTCGCCCCGATCGTCATCACCACCGCGCCACGCTGAGCGCCGCCGCGAAGCGCGCTTACATGACGCTGTAAAACAGCTCCATTTCGTCTTCGACGGTTGCACCCTGGTGACGGTAAATTGGTCGACCGGCGGCTGCATGGTTCAGGCCGCGCCGGGTATGGAGGCCGGCGATATGGTCGAAGGCGCGTTGCAAACCCGCGAAGGCATTCCGATTAGCATCATCGCCGCGCAAATCCTGCGCATCGATAATCATGGCCGCGCCGCGCTCCGCTTCGACGCCTTCGATTCGCTGATCTGAAGGCTTGCGCTAGACTCCCGCCCTATTCGATTTTACCATTCGCATTCCCCTTTCACCCGGGCCCCTCGGCTCAGAACTGCTTGGCGGCAAAGATGGATATCGGCGCATTTTTCTTCCCAACGGATTATTCAATCGAGCTCACCGAGCTTGCGCTTGAGCTTGAAGGGCGCGGCTTCGAATCGCTGATGGTGTGCGAGCACAGCCATATTCCGGCGAGCCGCAAAACGCCGTGGCCGGGCGGCGGCGAGTTGCCGAAGGAATATTATCATACCTACGATCCCTTCGTCGGCCTCTCCTTCGTTGCCGCCGTGACCAAAACGCTCAAAATCGGCACCAGCATCTGCCTCGTGCCGCAGCGCGATCCGTTCAATCTGGCGAAATCCGTCGCCAGCCTCGATAGCCTGTCGGGCGGGCGCTTTATCTTCGGCATCGGCGCCGGCTGGAATGCCGACGAGATGGAGAATCACGGCGTCGCGCATAAATCGCGCTTTAAAATCATGCGCGAGACCATCCTCGCCGCCAAGCAGCTCTGGACTGAGGAGCAGGGCGAATTTCACGGCGAATTCATCGATTTCGATCCGGCGTTTTCGGCGCCGAAGCCGGTCCAGAAACCGCATCCGCCGATCCTGCTTGGCGGCTATTCGGATCACACGCTCAGCCGCGTGGTTGAATATTGCGACGGCTGGCTTCCCATCGGCCCGCTCAACATGGCCAAGGGCATGGCCCGCCTGCGCCATATTGCCGATGCCGCCGGGCGCGATATGGCGACGCTTCAGACAACGGTGTTTCAAATGTCCGTGCTGGTGACCGGGGAGAGCCATTTCACCGCCCCCGATAAGGCGGCGCTCGAAGCCTATGCCGAGGCCGGCGTCAACCGGGTGCTGCTGCAAATCCCCACCGCCGGGCGCGACGCCTGCCGCAAAACATTGGATAGCTACATGCCGCTAATCGGACAGAAATTCGCCTAGGCATAGGCCCTCACACATAATTAACCGTGCCACTGTAGTGTCATAAAGATGACACCCAGAGAGAGCCGCAACTCAAAAGCCTTCGGCAATTTCTTCCATCTTTCGCTTCGTGACCCGTGCTTCGGCCCCGGCTTGCCAGTGCTTCGGCCCCGACCTGAAAGCCCGCACCGTCCGGCTTGAATAAGAAGTCACGCCGCGCCCTTTGAAACCGCACGTCTACGCAGCCCAGGATCTGAGAAAGATGATTGAATAGATGAACCGCCAGGCGCGCCGAGGCGCGGAACATGGCCGCCGGGCCGCCAATAGAGATTCGCAAAACCATTACCGCCGGCGCGGCCTTCGCTCGAACGAGTGGCAGACGCTGGTTCATCTGACCGGCAAGCTGATCAAAATCCTTGCCAACAAAAAAAATGCATCGCGCGCCAGCGATGCCGCCAAGGAAGCGCAGGTAAATTTCGACCGCGCGGTCGCGCGCGAGGCGCCCAGAATTGCTTGCAAAAAGGGCTGTTCCCATTGCTGCCATAATTTTGTCTCGGCCTCGCCCGCCGACATCTTCCGCGTCGCGCGCCACATCAGGAAAAATCGCAAAGCCGAAACCCAAGCCGTGCTCGAGCGCATATACGCGTCCGAAGACAACACCCGCCAAATCAGCCAGCAGGGGCGCTACGATGAGCGCCAGCCTTGCGCGCTATTGCTGGGTGGCGCGTGTTCGGTTTATGAGGCGCGGCCTGTCCTGCCCCCCTATAACTGAGCCACGTAATTCGTGATATTTTGCGAACATGTGGAGGTTTTGGGATGGCAAGGAAGCGATATTCCGATGAAGATGTATTGAATTTGCTGCGTCAGATAGAGCTCAGCCTGGCGTCTGGC
>JABIXB010000007.1 GCA_018666805.1 Rhodospirillaceae bacterium
AGGCAGGCGGCGACATAATTCCAGCACAGGCTGCCGCCGATGGTGCCGCGGTTGCGCACCTGGCGATCGCCAATACGCGCCGCCGCGTCATTGAGCGCCTGATAGGCGCCGTTGAAGCTGCCCTCAGTGGCAAGCGCCGCATAGCGTGTCATCGGACCGATGCGAACGCCATCGCCACCCGCAGAGACGCCCTGCAATTCAGCCACTGCCTGCAAATCGATTACGCAGCGCGGGCGCAGCAGGCGTGTCTTGACCGCCTGCATGGCGCTTTGGCCGCCGGCCATGAATATCGCATCGCCCGCTTCATACTTACCAAGCGTCGCAAGCGCTTCGCTCACCGTTCCTGGGCGGACATAATCTTCAATTGCTGCCGGATACATATTGCCTCCTGTTTGTTTAGCCCGCGAAGCGTGATTCGGGCAGGCCGCGCACGCCAAGGCCGGTGACGGCAAACAGACCGCCGGCCTGGGGTTGCGGTTTTTCCTCTTCCGCGAACATGCCCTGCCCGCCGGGATGATCGACACGCGCCATCGACGTGACATAAAGCGTGTCGAGATCGTCGCCGCCGAACATGACGCTGGTGATGTTGCTGACTGGCATAGGAATACGGCGTTCGATAGAACCGTCCGGCGCATAGCGCACGAGCTGGCCGGAAATGACCTGGGCGTTCCACAGATAGCCCTCTTCGTCGACGGTCGAACCATCGGCGAGGCCGGGCTCATCTTCGGTCGATGCAAAGACGCGTTTGTTGGCAATGCTGCCGCTCTCGATGTCGTAGTCATAAGCGTAGATCGACTGCATGAAGGTGTCGGCGTGATAGAATGTCTTGTCGTCCGGGCTCCAGCACGGGCCGTTATTGCAGATGATGCCCATCTCGAGGGTATGCACGCTGAGGTCGGGATCAAGGCGCCACAGGCCGCTTAACGGCTGCTCCTCTTTTTCCTCCTCGCCGCCGGCGATCAATCGCCCACGGCGGTCGACCTTGGCATCGTTGAGGCGGGTGAGCGGCTCGTCGGCATCGACAAGCGCGATCAGTTCAAGAGCGCCGGAATCGAGATCATAAAAATAGAAACCGTCCTGCAGGGTGACGACGGCGCTGCCTTGCTTGCGGCGGAATATCGAAGTGATGTCCTTGGGAAAGATCCAGCGATTGGTCTTCTTGCTCTTCGGCTCATAGCTCCAGATATGCGGGCCCTTGATATCGACCCAATATAGCAGACCGTCTTCAACGTCCCAAACCGGCCCCTCGCCGAGATAAATTCCTTCGTCGACCACGCATTCGATCTTGACCACGCAACATTCTCCCGAATTTTAGATTATCCGGAACGAAGGATAGGCCCGATATGCGCGCGGCGTATTGACCTGGGTCAATATGGATCAGCTGTCAGACCGTCCCCGCCAACACTTCATAAATCGCGGCCATGTCCTTTTTCGCCAAGCCGCTGTCGATCGCTTTGTTATAGGCGGAAAAACTCGCATCCAGAAGCGGCGTCGTCGCGCCGAGCCCATGCGAAAATTCCGAGATCGCTTTCAGGTCCTTATGGATGGTCTCGACCTTGGCGCGGACATTGTCGAAATCGCGGTCGCGCATGACCGGCGCACGGTTTTTCAGCATGTTCGAGGCGGCGGCGCTGTCGCTCAGGATTTCCACCGTGCGCGGCAGGTCAAGGCCGGCCTTTTCGGCCAGCGCCAGGGCTTCGGCGGTGGCGACCATATGCACACCGACGAGCAGATTGGCGACGAATTTCAGTTTCGAGCCGACGCCGAACTCGCCGAGATAGACGTGCTTGTCGGTGCAGCCGTCGAACACCGCGGTGGCGGCCTCCGCCGCTTCTTTGTCGCCACTGACGAAGATGATCGCTTGGCGCGCTTCCACGAGGGCGGGATAGCCGCTGATCGGGCAATCAAGCATGATACCGCCGGCCTCGGCGAGGCGGTCCGATGCCCATTGCTTGACGTCGATCGGCAAGGTGCAGAGCTCGATCACGATCAGACCTTCCTTGTGCGGCGCATCGAGCCCGTCCGGCCCGTCAAATACGGCGCGGAGCGCGGCTTCGTTGGGCAAAACCGTGATGACAATATCGCACTGGCGCACCACTTCCGCCGGCGAGGCGGTCCAGGTTCCGCCATTTTTTTCCAATTCGGCGCTGCCTGAGCGATTGCAGCCGACGACGTCAAAGCCGGCGGCGAGAAGATTGTTCGCCAGCGGCATGCCGATCGCCCCCAATCCGACCACGCCGACTTTCTGTTTGTCGCTCATTTGTCTCTCTCCCGATCAAAAAATTCGTTTCATGTGCTGGCTTCCGGCCAGGTTAGAGCATGTCAGCAAGGTCCGGAAGCGGCATTGATATAGCGCAAGCTCTTCCAGAAGCGGCTGTGGCTGGTGTTTTTGATAGTTTCGTTACGAATAATATGATTAATACGAATAATTACACTTGACATTTATTCGTTTCATGCATAAATAG
>JABIXB010000309.1 GCA_018666805.1 Rhodospirillaceae bacterium
GCCAGACGCCAGGCTGAGCTCTATCTGACGCAGCAAATTCAATACATCTTCATCGGAATATCGCTTCCTTGCCATCCCAAAACCTCCACATGTTCGCAAAATATCACGAATTACGTGGCTCAGTTATAGGGGGGCAGGACAAACTATTTCATCGATGTTTGGGATGTTTCGGTGCCCGAGCTTGATGTCTATTCGGCGCTCAACGGGACCGTTCCCGCAGGGCAGTAACAGGGCAGTAATATCGGCTAATTTGCCCGCTACGCGTAACAGGGCGCGGAGGCTCACCTCCGCGCCCTGTGTCCGTAAGCACCCTATTGCCGCGTGTAAAATCCGATGACTGACCAACCCGCGATCGCCGTGCGTATTTCGAAGCTTGCCAAAAGCTTCGGCCCGACTGTGGCGTTGCAGGATCTCAGCTTGGAGATCAGGCAGGGCGAAGTTCATGCACTGCTCGGCGAAAACGGTGCCGGAAAATCGACGCTGGTTAAAATAATGAGCGGCCTCAGCCGGCCCGACCATGGCGACATACACCTGTTTGAGGAGGCCGCCCATATTCGCGGCCCCAAGGATGCGCACCGCCTCGGCGTGCAAACCGCGTTTCAGGTAATCTCACTGATCAATACCCTTACGGTGAGCCAGAACATGCTGTTGCCCTATGAGCCAGCCGGTGTGCACGGGCTTATCCGGCGCCGGCGCAGTGAGGAAATTACTCGCGATGTTCTCGCCCGCTACGGCCTCGACGATATCGACCCGCAGCGTGAAGTGGGCGACCTGGACTTGCCGACACGGCAGAAGCTCGAAATCGTGCGCGCCCTTTACCGCGACCCGCGTATCCTCCTGCTCGACGAGCCGACCTCGGCGCTATCGGCAAGCGACGTTCTGTGGCTCGGCGACCTGATCGGCAAAGTCCAGCAAAGTGGCGCGACCATTGTTTTCATTTCCCACCGCATGCAGGAGGTTCGGCAATTTTGCTCGAGCCTGACGGTGCTGCGCAACGGAACGAATGTCGGCAGCTTTCAGACCGACGGTATTTCCGACGAGGAAATTGTCGAATTGGTGATCGGCCGTTCGCTCGCCGCGACCTACCCGAAAAAACCGCCGCTCCCGCCGGACGATACTGCGCCGCCGGTGCTGTCGGCGCGCAATCTGGAAGTGGACGGCGCCTTGGAAGGAATTTCCCTCGATCTGGTTGCCGGCCGCTTACACGGCGTTGCCGGGCTGAACGGCATGGGCCAACGCGAGCTGTTCTATTCCCTCTTTGGCATGGTGCCGCTCTCCGCCGGGTCGCTTGAAATCGGCGGACAACCCGTGCTGTTGCGCTCGCCGGGCGATGCGGTGAAGGCCAATATCGGCATCAGCCTGGTGCCCGAGGAGCGAAAGACCGAAGCCCTCTTTCTTGAAATGACCGGGCGCGAAAATATCTCGCTGCCGATTATCGGCGGTTTCGTTAAAGGCGGTCTCATTCAGGGCGCCAAGGAGAGCGCCGCCGTGCGCCGGGTGCTCGATATGGTACAGGTCGAGGCGCGCGCCCTCTACACGCCGTGCAAGGATTTTAGCGGCGGCAACCAGCAAAAAATCGTCCTCGCCAAATGGCTCTTGGCCGAGAGCCGGGTGCTTCTGCTCTATGACCCGACACGCGGCGTCGATGTCGGCACCAAGGCAGAAATTTACCAGCTCATTCGCGCCTACACCGATGCCGGCGGCGCTGTTCTTCTCTATTCCACTGATGTGCCGGAGCTAGTCAATCTTTGCGATGACGTGTTGGTCATCTATCGTGGGCGCGAGGCGGCACGGCTTGAGAAGGCCGAGCTCAGCGAAGCAAATATCATGCGCGCCGCGCTCGGCAATAGCGGCTCGGCGTCCGGCGAAAACGCCGCCTGATGGCGGCCATCGGCATGTTCGATTATCTCCGCAGTGCTTTCAATTGGCGCCGCCAGCGCGGTAGCATCGTGGCGCTCGGCGTCTTTGTTTTGATGCTGGTGATCCTCCAGCTCATTACCGGCCAAGGCATCAGCTATTTCGACATATCCTCGATCACCTCGGGCGCCGCAACCCTGGCACTCGCCGCGCTCGGCGAAACCCTGGTGGTGCTGGCCGGCGGCCTCGACCTTTCAGCCGGAGCGGTTGTTTCACTGGTCAATGTCATTCTCGTCACGCAATTGGCGAATTCGGAAATGGGGACCGCCGCCTACACGCTTGTCAGCATCGCGTTGGCGCTTGGCGTCGGTACGGCGTTTGGCGCCGTCAACGGCTTCCTCGTCGCCTATCTCCGCCTGCAATCGATTGTCGTCACCCTGGCGACGATGCTGATCGCCCAGGGCAGCGCGTTGCTCATTCTTAAATTTCCGGGCGGCGAAATGCCATGGGATTTCAGCCTGATTTTCACCGGCGATGTTATTGTCGACGGCCTTCCCGCCCCGGTCGTCGTGCTGCTGGTTGCCGTGGCGTTCTGGCTGTTGCTCAAGAACACGCGCCTCGGCACGGCGATCTATGCAATCGGTAGCGACGCGGAGTCAGCCGCCAGCAACGGCATCGATGTGCGGCTCGTGCGCTTTCTCACCTTTACCTTTGCCGGCACGGCATATGGCGCGGCGGGGCTGTTTATCAGTGCCAATATGGGCGGCGGCGATCCGTTGATCGGCAGCAAGATGCTGCTCCAGATATTCGCCGCCGTGGTGCTCGGCGGAACGCTGATCGGCGGCGGCCGGGGCGGCTGCGTCGGCACGATCTTCGGCGCCCTCACCTTAACCATTCTGGTCAATATTTTCCTCGTTCTTGGCGTGCGCACCTATTACACGCCAGTCGTCGAGGGCGTGATTCTGCTGCTCGCCGTTCTCGGCTTTTCGCTCGGGGCTGATTCGCCGGTCTTCGGTCACCTGCGCTATTGGCGGCACACGCTGCAAGCGATGCGGCAAGGCACGCTTCCCGGGCGACTTTCCGCCCTCGGCGCGGCGGTGCGATTGGACCGGCTGGCGGGCGGCAAGCAGGCGGCGGATGTGATTCCGGTCTCGTGGTTCACGCGCAATCGCGCCACGCTCAGATTTTCCGTCCCGCCCTACCTCATCTATATCCTGGTTTTGATCGCCACCATCGTGCTTGCGGGCAGTGACTTTTCGACCATTGGCTACCTCAACGCCATGCTGATATTTACCGCCTTTCTCGCCATTCTCGGGCTCGGCCAAGGCACCGTCATCATCAGCGGCGGGCTCGACCTCTCGGTTCCCTGGACCATCACCTTCACCGCCATTGTCGCGACAACGCTGACCAACGGACTTGATGCGCCTGCGGTCTGGGTTATCCCGCTCTCCCTGGCCGCCGGTATCGCCATCGGTTTTCTCAATGGCTCGGTGATCGTGCTATTCGGCCTCTCACCGGTGATTGTGACCCTGGCGATGAATGGCGTGCTGGAAGGCGTGTCTCTGCTGTTCAGCGGCGGAGCGCCGATCGGTAAGGCGCCGCCGGTGCTCGACTGGTTCGTCTCCGGCCGGCTCGGCGGTATTGCACCGGTCGGCTGGTTTCTGATTGCGTTCGTCATCGCGGCGACGCTGCTGCTCAATTACACGGCCATCGGCCGGCGCATCTTCGCCATCGGCAACAGCGCCCTGGTGGCGCGGCTCTCCGGCGTGCGGACCGGCCTTCCGACCCTCTTCGCCTATGTGCTGAGCGGATTTTGCTCGGCCATTGTCGGCATTCTTCTCGCCGGCTTCAGCTCGCAGGCCTTCTACGGCATGGGCGATCCCTATCTGCTCTCGTCAATCGCCGTGGTCGTTCTTGGCGGTACGCTGATTACCGGCGGGCGCGGCCATTATCTCGGTATTTTCGGCGGCGCGATCCTGTTTACCGCGCTCGGCATCATGCTCTCCGGCACGGTGTTGCCCGAAGCGGTGCGCAACATCATTTACGGCGTGGTGGTGCTCGGCGCGATCATCGCCCTCAGGGAGCGGCGCGCGGCATAACGGCTCAGGTCAAAAGAAGGCCTCGCCGGTATCGCGGTCAAAAACATGGAGTTTCTCGCTGTTGACGGCGATACCGCAAGCGTCTCCGGGCTGGCCCAATTCGGCAATCTTGCGTTTGATCGTCATGCGATCCTGGCCGAAATCAGCCTCGATAAGCATATCGCCGCCCAACGGCTCGGTGACGAAAATCTTGGCCGAAAGTTCCAGGCCGTGATCCGTGCCCATCTCGATTGTAAGGTCGTCGGGGCGGATTCCGAGGCGCACCTCGCGCGCCGCACCCTTTGTTTCGAGAATTCGCGATTGCTCGCCGCCGAGCGCCAAATTCATATTGTCATAGACCAGCGAGGCTGAATCGCCCGCACCTTCGATACGGCAATCGAGAAAATTCATCGGCGGCTCGCCGACGAATCCGGCAACGAATTCATTAACCGGGTGGTTATAAATTTCGCCCGGCGTGCCGAGCTGCTGCAACACGCCTTCATGCATAACGGCGATGCGATCCGCCATGGTCATGCCCTCGAGCTGATCATGCGTGACATAAACCGTCGTCGTCTCGAGCCGGCGTTGCAGATGCTTCAATTCGCCGCGCATATGCGAGCGCAGCTTGGCGTCGAGATGGGCGATCGGCTCATCGAACAGAAACACTTTGGGCTCGCGCACGATCGCCCGGCCGATGGCGGTGCGCTGTTTTTGCCCGCCACTGAGCTCGACAGGTTTGCGCTGCAAAAGCTCCTCGATTTCCAGCATTTGCGCCGCCCACACGACGCGCTCCTTGATATCCGTCTTGTTCATTCTTTGCAGCTTGAGCGGATTGGCCATGTTTTCGAACACCGTCTTATGCGGATAGAGCGCATAATTTTCGAATACCATGGCGATATCGCGGTCGCGCGGCGGAATATCATTGACCTTGAGGTCGCCGAAAAACACCTCGCCCGAGGAGATGAATTCGAGCCCGGCCAGCATGCGGAGCGTCGATGACTTGCCGCAGCCCGAGGGGCCCAAAAGGCAGAGAAACTCATTGTCCCGCACCTCGATATTAAGTTCCTTTACGGCCATGGTTTTGCCGTAATATTTCCAGACGTCCTTGATGGTTACAGACGTCATGTCAGCGCCTCCGCTTAAAAGGTAATTTACATGTTCCGTTCATGACCTACTCCCGAACCGCGCCCATGGTGAGACCGGTCACAAGATAGCGCCGGATAAGAAGACCGAGAAACATCATCGGCACGGTGGTGACGACACCGGCGGCCATGATGCTGCCCCATTGAATCTTGACCGGCTGCACCAGCTCGGCGGTGGCAACGGGTAGAGTTTTAGCGCCGCCCGAGCCGATGATCGACGCGAAGAGAAAATCATTCCAGCCGAACAGCACGCAGAGCACGATAAAGGCACCAACGCCCGGCGCTACCAGCGGCATGATCATGCGCAATGCCTGCCAGCGATTGGCGCCGTCGCAGAGCGCGGCTTCCTCGATGGCGTAGGGCACATTGTCGAAGAAACCCTTCAGAATCCAAATCGCAAACGGCAGGTTGAAGGTGGTGTAAGCGAGGATCAGCCCGGGCAAGGTTCCGACCAGACCGGACGAGCGGAAAATGACGTAGAGCGGCACCATCACCGCAACCACCGGCGCCATGCGGGTGGAAATGATCCAGAACAGAAGGTCCTTCTTGCCTCTGAATTCGGCGCGTGACAGCGCATAGGCGGCCATCGAGCCAAGGAACACCGAGACCACGGCCGAGCCCAGTGAGGCGATCAGACTGTTGCGCATATATTCGCCGAAATGTTTTTCGGTGAAGAGTTCGACATAGTGCGCACCGGTCGGTTTGAAATCGAACATCACCCCGACCCCGCCCCAATCGCCCTCCGCCGGCAGCTTGAACGCGTCGAGCAAATCCTTGAACGAGGAAGTCAGCATGATGGCGAGAGGCAACACGGTCCAGACGAAGAAGATGATCAGAAACAGAATGACCAGCACCGAGAACGCCGTGCGCGCCGGCGATTTGTAGCGAACGATCTCGCGCGACGCCATGCCCTAATCCATCCCGTCTGTTTTGATCTTGCGGGTTGGGTCTTCGAATATTTTGGTAAGAATCAAGCCAAGCAGTATCGTCAGCAACAGCAGGGTAAAGGCGATCGCAGCACCGCGGCCAAGTTCAAAGAATTTGAACGACACATCGAACAGATAGGTCGGCAAAATCTTGGTGGCATTGGCCGGGCCGCCGCCGGTCATGATCAGGATGGTGTCGATAAAGCGGAAATTATCCATGAAGCGTAACAGGATCGCGATCAGCAGGAAGGGATACAGATTGGGCAGCGCCACGCTGAAAAAATTCCGCAGCGGCCCGGCGCCGTCGACCATATTCGCCTCAAGCTGTTCCTGCGGTACGCGCTTCAGGCCGGCCAACGTGATCAGCGCGATCAAGGGAGTCCATTGCCAGACGTCGGTGGCGACGATGCCGGCCATGGCCCAGGATTTATTGCCGAGAATCGTGCCGCCATCGAGCACGCCGAGGCTGCGCAGCAACCAGAAATACCAGCCGAACGTACCGTTATAGAGAAACATATAAAGAAAACCGGCAACCACCGGGGCCATCATCATCGGCATCAGAAATATGGTGATGAAGAGTTTTTCCAGTCGGGAATTGTTGAGAATAACGGCGACCAAAACGCCGAGCGAAATCTCAACCGAAAGACAGAGGGCGCTGTATTTAAACAGCGTGACCCAGCCGCGGGCAAAACTCTTGTCGCTGAAAAGCCGGGTGAAATTATCAACGCCGGCCCACAGATCCGACTTGCCCGGCGCCAGTTGCACTTCGTGCAGGCTCATATAAATCAGCCACACAAAGGGATAGAGAGATATCGCCGCCAGCAGCAACACTGCCGGCAGCAGCAGCCACATCAAATAATAGCGTGCCGGCTGGTTGTTGAATATCTGCGGGCTATGATCGACCCGCCGCACACCCCGGTATGCGCTTTGCTCCGGCGGCTCGCGGTGAATGGTATTTACAGCCATGAATGAATTCCGAACAGCACGCGCGGGTCAATCGACATCAAACGCCAAGTGAGAGCCCGCTGCCACAGCCGCTTGGCGGTGACAGCGGGCAATCCCAGCCGCAAACCCGAAGACGCCTAAACCCCTAGACGCCGTGCATCGCGTTGAGCTCGTCCCCGATGGACTCGCAAGCCTCCTGGGCGGAAAGTTCGCCCGAGATGCATTGCTGGGTCCCGACGCGGACGATCTCGTGATATTCGTTGGCCTTCGGCAGCTTCGGCCCGAGCACCATATTGGGCGAACGGATGCCCTTGTCATAGACCGCTTCGAAGGTCAGCGCGTTCGGCATGCTGGTCGGGCGGTTGCGCGCCGCCTTCACTTCCGGCAGGTCGAGCACGGATCTCCGTGTCGGCGTGCCGCCAACCCCTTGCAGGACCATCAGTTGCGTCTCATGGCTGCACGCCCAGCTGGCGAAGATAAAGGCCGCCCGTTGCAGATCCGTTGAAGCGCCGGCGTTAATGCCGATACCGCCGATGCCGCAATTGGTGGCGTTCACCACATTGCTGGTCGCGACATTCCACGATTGCTCGCCCTTCGGCCCCATGGCATAGGCGGTCTTGCCGCCGGCCGCCACCGATTGCTCGGCATCTTCGACCGACGCGGCAAACTCGTGATATTGAATCTGCATCGCCACGCCGCCGGCCGCATAGACCGTGTTCAGCTCAAGCGTGCCGTTGGTCAGATTATCGGGATGGGACACATCGGCGAGCGCTTTGTAGCCCGCCATCGATTTGACCGATTGCGCATCGCCCCAATTTGCCGGACCCGGATTTTTCGAACCCAGCGTGTCATCGACGGCAAAGTCGAGCCATTGGTTCTGGGCATACATATGACGCTGGATATCGAGCTGGGTAGTCCAGCCGAACGAGCCATGATGCTGGCCATAGCCATATGGAATGGACGAATCACGTTCGTGCATCATTTTGAAGAAAGCAGCGAAATCAACCATATTTTTGTAGGTCGTATCGTCGGTGAACTCCATCCGATAGCCATAATCGGCCTCGAAATCTTTGGTCAATTTCTCGAACAGATCCTGGCGGTAGAAGGTGCACGACACCGCACAGTCATACGGAAAAGCGCGGATCGGCCCACGCTCGTAATAGACGCCGCAGGCATCGAGAAAATTCTCGAACCAGACATTGTCGCCATATCCTTGCGGATCGAGCGGCAGGGTATCGTCGACCGAAAACTCATTCAGGTCGGCATAGAAATCGGCGAAAGGCGAGCCAATCGGTTTGTCCTGAACATAGTTGAGCTGATAGTCCGCCTGGCCGCTTCTGAGATCGATGCCGACTTTCTGCTGCACCGTCGGCAGGCCATCGGTGAGAATTTCCACTTCGATGCCGGTCAAATCATAGAAGGATTTAATATTGTCGCGGATGGCAAAGGATGGCGGTGTGTTCTCCGACATGAACACCAGCTTCGAGCCTTCATATTGGCGCCACTTGGCATCCATCGACGACGCCGCATGGACCGGGTGTTTGGAAATAACCGAACCTAGCCCGACGCCGAGCGAACCCGCACCGAGGGCGACAGCGGCGCCGCCGCCAAGTTCGAGGAATTTACGCCGGCTGATTGTTTTGTAGAGCGCATTCTTGGGAACATGAAACATCGCATCTCTCCCTAAATTTAGTTTACGCCATTTCTGGCTTATGACTGCGGACCAAACGGGCAATGCAATTCGCGATTTTTAGGACGAAGCCCTTGAGCCGCTAGCATCTCTGCGCAAAGAATAACAACGTTCAATAGAAAATTAGTCCGCGCTGTTTGTCAACGAGTCTTTCTAAAGACGCCGTTCAACAGCCGCCGAATAAGACGCGCAGCGACGAGGCGCGCAGCATGCGGCCGCGCGCTTCGGCGGCATAATTGAGGAGGCTCAATCCTTCGCGCTCGGCGCGGCGTCGTGCGGTGAGGATGGACTTCGCCTTTTTGTCGGATATCAGCTCAACCAGCAGCATGGTGCCGTCGCAATCAATCACATGGATCAGTATCATGCGGATGTGAAGCTCGGCGATACGGGCATCTTCTTTCGTCACCGGGCCGCGTTCGATCAATTGATAGAGCTTGCGCAGGGTGGCGATCATCAAATCATGCTCGGTCAGCAAATGCTCGATTTGGTTGTCCATGTAATATTTTTTGAGCGCCGGGTAGATCGCCTCTTCCTCGCAGCGCATGTGCGGTCCGACTTCTTCATCGAAGGCTTTGAGAAGCGTTTTGATTTTGCGTTTGTCGCGCGCCGTGAAGGCGTCGATCAGGTCGAGCAATATATCGCGCACTGTGCGATGTTCGGTACGGTACAGATCAATAATCTGTTCGCGGGGATCAGCAGCCATAACACCCTCTTGTGAGCCCGTTTTGACGATCGTGAAATCGGCCCGGGCTTCGTTGTCAAGCAATTCGGCCGGGATTCCCCTACGAACCCCGAATGTGCGGGAATGATGGTATGATTTCAGGCGATAGGCAAGCGCACTAAATGTCGCACTATTCCTTAACCCGGGGCAGATCGATGACCCGGGCGGGGTCCTTCTTAACGTCGATCCGATAACCTTTGCGGACCTCGACATTACGCAAAATCACCTCAAGCGCGGTGACATCGAACGGGTCGAGATCAAGCGGCTCGCCATATTTTGCAATGAGGCTGTGCAACATCTCCAATTCGTTGGGCAGAAGCGCCTCCTCGACCGCCGCCGCCTGCTCGAGCGCGTCCTTGAACTCGGTATAGGCTACCAGTTTCACCATATCAGGCCGCCGAATAGCCGCCGTCGATGGCAAGCTCGCTGCCGGTAACGAATTTGCTTTCGTCGGAGGCGAGATAAAGCACGCCGGCGGCGATTTCCTCGGGCTCGCCGACGCGGCCAATCGGATGCAGCTTACCGAGCGCGGCCAGGCCGGTCGGTATATCGCCATAATCGCGCCGGCAGGTATCCTCCATCATCGCCGTGTGGATATAACCGGGATGCACAGAATTGACCCGGATGCCGCTGCCGTCGCGCCCGCATTCGAGCGCCACCGCCTTGCTAAACAGGCGCACCGCGCCCTTGGAGGCGCTATAGGCGGAGAGCTTCTCTTCGCCGGTGAGGCCAAGAATGGAGGAGATATTGATGATCGAGCCGCCGCCGGCGCGGCGCATCGCCGGCACGGCATGCTTGGTGCCGAGAAAAACGCCATCGATATTGACCGCCATCACGGCGCGCCAATCCTCGAGCGACATTTTGTCGACGCTCTCGATAATGGCGATGCCGGCATTGTTGACGAGAATATCGAGATGGCCGAAGGCGGATTCCACCGCGCCAACCGCGCCGCGCCAGGCATCTTCGTTGGTCACATCAAGCGCCATAAAAGTGGCCTCGCCGCCAGCCGCCTTTATTTCCGCCACCACCTCGCCGCCGCGCAGCGCATCGATATCGGCGACGGCAACCGCCGCACCCTCTGCCGCCAGGCGCATCGCAATCGACTGTCCAATACCGGTCGCCGCACCGCTGATCAAGGCCGCTTTGCCGGCCACCCGTCCCGTCATGATTTTGTTTTCCTTTATATGTGTTAAATTCGCGCCATGGCCTTACCGATCGCCGATAGCTGGTTCGAGATCCGTCCCTATAGTGACGATATTACACTGATCTACGAGCCCCATGTCATTCCTGATATCCACTGCAATATGTGGCATGTGCGCGGGCGCGACCGCGACCTCTTATTCGATACCGGCATGGGCCTGGTCAGCCTGAAGCGCCATGTCGCGCTGGTTACCGAAAAACCGATCCTCTGCGTCACCAGCCACAGCCATTTCGATCATGTCGGCAACAATCACGAATTCGACGAGCGCCTCATGCACGCGGCGGAAGCGGATATCATGACAGCACCGACACGCGATAACACGGTGATCTCGGATTATGTCAGCGCCGATATTTTCACCGCGGCGCCCTTTGCCGGTTTCGATCCCGATGCCTACACAATCCCGGCTGCGCCGCCGACGCGCTTGGTAGCGGACGGCGATATCATCGATCTCGGCGACCGCCAATTCGAAGTGTTGCACCTGCCCGGCCATTCGCCCGGTTGCATTGCCCTCTGGGAAGCGGCGACAGGCATTATGTTCTCGGGCGATGTGATCTATGACGGGCTGCTCTATGACGAGATTTATCATTCTGTGAAAGAAGACTACGCCGAAAGCATGGCGCGCCTGCGTGAATTCAAGGTCGAGACCGTGCATGGCGGCCATTGGGAAAGTTTCGGACGCGCGCGGCTCGGCGAATTAATCGACGAATATCTCGCCGGCGCGCGCAAGCCCGGCTGCCCGTCCGATTGAATCCACAATGTGATGAACCCGGTTCGTCACATTGTGGCAAGCGCGACCGCGCGCCCGAGCCTATGCGAGGTAGCCAAGGACGCGGATGCGTCCGTCCGGCATTTGAGGAGCATTACAACGGGTTATTCCTATGACCCGTTGGAGAAAAAACCCATCTTTTAACTGCCCTCTATCTTTGTCACCGCGCACTCATCCGTGCGCCACCAGAGCGAGGCGAGATCGGCAATGTCGGCGTCGCGATCCCAGATGCGTGCCTTGACCGGGCCGATATCGCAATCCAGCGTGCGATCAACATATTTGCCTTTATAGATGGTGGCGCCGGATTGGCACGGCAGGCGGTTGACGCCGTCTTCCTGACCATTGGTCGCAGCGGCATTGCTGAGGCGGACACGCTCGGCGCGGACGGCGACGCATACTTTTGTCCCCGCCGCCGGCACATCGCCGCCGCTCCACATGCCGCTCAGCATATGCTCGCCGACGCGCACGCTGGCGTGCTCACCACTCACTGCCTCAAGCGCCCCCTCGATAAGGTTTTCAACGCCCATGAAATCGGCGACAAAGCGGTTTCTCGGGCGGTCGAACAGATCCGTCGGCGGTCCTTCCTGCACGATATTGCCGCTCCGCATCAAAATGATGCGGTCGCTCATGGTGAGCGCTTCCTCTTGGCTGTGGGTGACATAAATGAAGGTGATGCCGAGTTTTTTATGCAAATCAAGAAGCTCAACCTGCATATCGACACGCAGTTTTTCATCGAGCGCGCCGAGCGGTTCGTCGAGCAGCAGGATGGCGGGCCGTGTCACCAGGGCGCGCGCGAGTGATATGCGTTGACGCTCACCGCCCGAAAGCTGATGCACCCGGCGGTCATATTTATCCGGCAGGCGCACCAGATTGAGCGCTTCGATGGCGCGTTCGCGGCGTTCCGATTGCGAGATGCCGCGGACGCGCAGGCCATATTCAATATTCTGCCCGACCGACATATGCGGAAACAGCGCGTAATGTTGGAACACCGTCGTGCAGTTGCGCCGCGATGCCGGAAGCGCCGCAACATCCTGGCCCTCAATCGAGATACCACCAATCTTGGTCGGCCGCTCCAGGCCGGCAATCAGCCGCAACAGGGTTGTCTTGCCCGAACCGCTCTCGCCGAGGAGGGTCAGAAATTCACCGCGCCCGGCGGTTATCGACACGTCATCGACCGCCACCAGGCTGCCGAATTGGTGGGTGGCATGCTCGACCGAGAGAACCTCGGAACGACCCGGGGAAGGCGCGCCCGGCGCAATATTATTGTCTGACGTCATTTTGGCCTCCACCAAAGGCGAGTTTAATTGCCAGGAACGTAAGTCCGATACTGCCGACCGTAATAATGGTGCTCATCGCGTAAATCAGCGGCACCGTCGTGTTGTGCGCGCCGGATTGAATCCACAGATAAAGCGGCAACGTATCCTGCCCGGCACGCATGAAAATGCTGAACGGCAATTCGTTGAAAGACAGCAAAAAGCCGAAAAAACCAGCCGCGTAGATTCCCGGCTTTAAGATCGGCATCTCAATTTGCCAAAAGCGCTGCCACGGCTTGGCGCCCAAATCTTCCGCCGCTTCCATCAGGCGCGTGTCGAAGCGCGAGGCGACCACCAGCATCGCCAACAGGGCAAACGGAAATGCCCACACAAAGTGGGCGACAACGAGCGACCAAATACCCATCTTCACGTGGATCACAAGGCGGTACCACATGAAGAGACCAACGCCGCCGACGATTCCCGGTATCATCAAAGGCATGAGAAAGCCGACCAGGAACGGGCCGCGCCACTTTATCCGCGGCAACACCGGCCCGACAATCAGCACCGCGATGACACACAAAATAGACGTAATGAAGGCCAGCATGATGCTGAGCAACAGCGGATCGCCGACGCGGAAATTACTGCCGTAAGCCTCGCCGTCGCGCTGAGCAATATCGGCAAAGATAACGTCCTCATACCAGGTAATGGTCCAGTCGCCCGGTATGCCGGTCAGCGGGTCGCCGCTGAACGACAGCAGCATCAGCATGACAATGGGGAAATAGAGAATGAACAGAACGGAATATCCGAAAATAATGCCGATTCCCGTCGGCGCCCAATCCGTCAGCCGCTGCCAAAACGGAAGGCGAAAACGAGCAAGCGTTTTATTTTCAATCGTCATAATCGTTACCGCCGCAAGCTCGCGAAAACCCCGGCAAGGCCACCCACCGGTTTTAGCGCGAACCACAGGAGAACCTGGAAGGCCAACATGATGGCCAGCACGACTGCCGCCAAGGCAGCCGCCACCAGGAAGTTGGAAACGCCAATCAATGACTGCACCTGTGCCGCCAACATGAGAACGTTATTGCCTCCCATATGAGACGCCACAACCGCATCGCCCAACATCGGGATAAAGGTGAACACGAAACCGGCGACAATACCGGGCAAGGCCAAGGGCAAAATAATGTGCAACAGAGTACGCAGACGGCTCGCGCCGAGATCTCCACTGGCCTCAAGAAAATCATTATCGATCAGGCTCACGGAGAGAAAGATCGGCCAGACCATGGTCGGGAAAAAGGCGCCGATAAAGCCAAAGTGAACGGCAAATTCGGAAAAAATAAGCCACAGCACCGGCTCGTCGACAATTCCGGTACCGAGCAAAACCTGATTGACGGCGCCATTGATGCCAAACACCGAGCGCCACACGATCACCCGCGCGGCGGGGCTTAGGAAAAAAGGAACAGTGAGGGCGGTAAAGGTGAGCAGCTTGACGGTGTTGTTTTTGCAGCCCTTGGCGAGCCACAGCGCAAAGGGAAAGGCAAGCAATAATTCGACAATCGTAACCGTGCCGGCGATGCGCACCGAGCGCGCCAGCATCTCACCGCCACCGTAAGAGAAAAACCGCTCATATTGGAGGAATGTCGGATCAAAATTTATATTGAGCCCGCGGCCCTGGAGAAACGAGACCACAATAATGGCCAGCAGAGGCAAAACGATTCCGCCGAACCACAGAAGACTGAAGCCCGAGAGCGACCAAACACCCGCCGGCAGGCGCGGCAGGTAGTCGCGCAAACCGGCTGGTTTTCTGTAGGTATAAACGTTCGTCGTCATCGCTAATAGACCGCAAACTCAGGCTGCCCGCTCCGGAATTACACTCCGGAGCGGGCAAGTCGCCAAGTTGGTGTTTGCTCTATGCGTTCAGAACACGGTCCATCTGTGCCTGCATTTCTTGCAGATTTTCAGGCACAGCGCTGAACCAGAAGTCTTCCTTGGCGAATTTGAGCGCCATCTTCTCTTGAGCGGCATCCATGGCAGTCGTTATGTCTTCCAAGCCATTGCTGTTGTTATAATCCACAGCAAGGTCAGGACGGCCATTGAGATATCCGCGCAGCGGCGTGATTGCCGACGCATAACCACCGCTCAGGAACCAGTTGAGCGCGGTATAGACTTCGTCGATGTTTCCGCGATCCTCCACCTGAGAGGTGATGTAAATGCCGTGCATCCACTTGAGGTAAAACTCCTTGGCCGTCGCATAGACCCAGTCGCCGCCCGCCTTGTTGGCTTCATTGACGGCAGGTTCCCAGCAGCGGATGGCATCGACTTCGCCATTTTTCATGACCGCAACCTGATCGTCAAAAATCTTCCAGAAGAGACGGAACTGACCTGCCTCTTTCCGTTTGATCAAGAAGTCGGCGGTTGCCTTGGCTTCGGCAGGCGAGGGATTAAGAATATCCTTCACCGCCAATTGCCCGGTGTGCTTGAGGTAAGCGAGGGCCTCCCAAAGATAGATGTAATTGTCACCGGTCGACGACCGGCCCATGGTTTTCTCGTTCTCAAATACGAGTGACCAGGAGGCTTCCTCGGGCGGGCGCTTCTCACCGAGTTTCTTCGGCAGATAACCAAAGCTATCCGCATTCATCGCCAACGGAACACCCCAAACCTTGCCGGCTGAGGGGCTGAGATCACGCACCAGATACGGCATGCTCTGAATGCTCGCCGGCATGCCCGACCAGTTCGGCATGGCGCTGGTTTCCATCTGCAGAATATTGCCGCCGTCAATGAGACTTTGCTCGGTGCCGGAAAGCGTCGAAATCATATCGAAACGGTCGCCCGCATCATTGACCTGAACCTCGGTGAGAAAGATGCCGGGATCGTCCTTGATCACCGTATCTTCCATTTTGAGGCCGGTGTCCTTCTCGAAGCGCGTCCAATCGCCGGGAATCATGGTCGGCGCTGTGAACAGCATCCGTACCACGCCCTTTTCGGCGGCTTTGGCGCGTCGGGTGAGACCCTTCAGGATCGCCGGTGCACCGACGATTACCGAGCCCGCTGCGGCGCCCTTGATAAAATTGCGGCGTGAAAGATGGTAGTAGAGGTGTTTGCTTATGATTTTCTTGCTCTTTGCCATGATGGCCTCCCTAGGAAAAGTTGAGAAAAATTTTGAACCTCACGTTCTTCGATAGTGCTCGACATACCTTCGATGGCGGGATTATGGACCAAGTGTGATCACATGCCTATAGGGATCATGCATCGCGCTGAAAACAATTTCTACCGGCCGTCATCCCAGCAAGCCGACAATCAGGAAGGCCAGACTGAGAACAAAGCCGAGTATCGGAATGATTAGCGGGTAGCAAACGCCCTCGGCCGGTTTTCCATCGCGCAGGCGGATGCGGACGAGGGCGGCGTTGACGATAGTGAAAATCGCCAGCGTGATCGACGATGTCGCCTCGGCCAATCCGGCCAGGCGAAACCACAGCGCCAGGATCAACACCGCCCCGACCACCACGGCGGTGGCAATGAGAGGAGTGCGGGTGGTGGCGTTGACGCGCCCGAGAAACGCCGGCAACTGGCCCTGGTCGCTCAGGCCATAAAGCACGCGCGACGCCATGATGACCTGCACCAGCGCGCCGTTCAAAATGGCAACGATGCCGATTAAGCTGAGAAACTGTGCCGAGCCCCCGCTGCCACGCTCATAGACGAGGGCCAACGGCGCCTCGTGCGCGGCGAGTTCGCTGACCGGCACGCTCAGCACCGATACCAAGCTGATCGCCATGTAAAACAACGTCGTGACAATCAGGGTAATAATGATGGCGAGCGGCAGCGTGCGTGACGCATCGCGGGTTTCCTCGGCAACATTGACCATGTCCTCGAAGCCGATGAAGGCATAGAAGGCGAGAATCGCGCCGGCCAGGACCGAGCTCCAGGCCACCGCGCCGACACCGGGCCACATTTCGGGCAGTGCTTCAGGGAGATCGACAAGATTATCACCGCCGGCCCAGATGACGAGCGCCAAGCCGCCGATTTCAACCACCGTTAGAATGCCGGCAACGATGACCGACTGGGCGATACCCCAGGCGGCAAGGAGACCGATCGCAAGGACAATCGCAACGATAGCGGCGGCGCGCGGCAAATCGAAAAATTCATGCAGATAGCCGACAAAAGCATTGGATATGGCGGCCGAGGATACGGCGCCGGCAAACACCACCATCAGACCGATGGTGGTGGACAAGGCACTTAATCCGGTCGCCTGCTGCACATAATGCGCTTCGCCGGCGCTTCTCGGGAAGCGCGCCGAAAGCTCGGCAAAGCTAAACGCGGTAAAACCGGCAATCAGCGCCGCGATGAGAAACGAAAACGGCGAGGCCATGCCGGCAACGCCGGCAACCTCGCCAATCAGGGCATAAATCCCGGCGCCGATGGTTGTGCCCAGGCCATAGAGCACCAACATCGGCAGCGACAGGCTGCGTTTTAGCGTGGCGGGAGAATCGGTATTTTTCACGTCGGTCTTTTTGTCCGCCGGGACAGTCACTGCCTTATACCTCTTGACGCCGCACCGACCAGACGAAGCCATCATACCAAAAGTGCATGATGGCAACGCACATAACGCCGGCGATGAACCATTGATTGCTGATCAGCAGCGAATCGGCCACGAAGCCAAAAGCGAATACCGAGATTAGAAAGATTACTAACGCAGCCGGTTTGGCGGCGCGCTTCGCCTCGGACAACCGGAACGCCCGTATCATTGTGCCCCGCTCGCGCCACCAGACGATGGCGAAATACTGCAGCGCGTGAAACACGTTCATGATGAAAAATGCCT
The DNA here is from genome assembly GCA_018666805.1 of Rhodospirillaceae bacterium. Classification (GTDB taxonomy): domain Bacteria; phylum Pseudomonadota; class Alphaproteobacteria; order UBA828; family UBA828; genus PTKB01. The sequence goes on from JABIXB010000309.1 coordinate 17,393, forward strand.
CGCCGAAGGGGTTAAATCCCCACGCCCAAATGGAGCACAGCGCCGTCGACGCATAGAGCGCGGCCTTTTGTCGGCTCATGCGCCAACCCGCCTTCGCCATGCGCCAATACCACCAGAGATAAAGCGCTACAAATGGTACGCCGAAGGCAATCACCGCCCACATCAGCGCCCCCGCCGCACCCTCCGCCTGCACCGGAATGCGTGTAAAGAACACCGCGCCAATGGCCGCAAATTCATCAAAATCCCCGACATGGTCCATCAGTGTGGCGCCGGCGGCGATCGGCCCGGCATAGATAAGCAAATTGAAAGCCGCATCGAACCGGCGGCCCTTGTGCGGGTCATTTCCGGCGCGGGCATCATAAATCCGCCCGAGGCCAAAGGTTTGCATGCCGGAATGATAGACATCCCAAAAAGTGGCTGCGACGGATACGAAAACAAGCGCCGTGCTTGACAGTCCCATGGCCAAAAACAGCGCCAACGGCACCAAGGTAAATCGCAGCGGATAGCGCCTGAATACGCTCCCGTTCAGGTGGCTTCGAAATACCACAGCTACCAAATGGGCCATGATAAAGGGCCCAAGAAACCAGACCATGAGACTATTTTTCTGGCCCTGAAAACTCACCTCCGCCTGACCCAATACGGTGAAGGAAAGCCCAATACCCAATGCCATTGCTATCAAAGGTGAATATATAAAAAAGAACTTATCGTACAACGGCCCGACGATATAGCCGCCGTTGGAGGGCGCTCGCGCTTCGGCAAGCCCGGCGGTGGGCCCGGCACCGATTACCTGTTCAGGCACCTTGAGCGCAGGCAGAAACGGGGTTAAAAGTCGCGCGAGCCGGGCGCCTTCTGTCTCTTCACTTGACACAATGGTGACATGTTAGCGCAGTTCGTAAAGTACCAACATGGAAAGCGATATGAGCAGTATAGAGACCCTTCTGAACGGCTTTCGAAAATTTCGCGAACTCTATTACGAAAAATCGCCAGGCCTCTACCGCGATCTGATTCATCACGGCCAGAACCCACGCTTTGCCGTGGTGGCCTGCTCGGATTCGCGCGTCGACCCGGCGATCGTTTTGCAGACCGAGCCGGGCGATATCTTTGCCGTGCGCAACGTTGCCGCCCTGGTGCCGCCGTTTGAACAGGACGGCCTCTATCACGGCACCAGCGCAGCGCTCGAATTTGCCGTCCGGGGATTACATGTCGAGCACATCATCATTATCGGCCACGCCCACTGCGGTGGCGTTGATTCGATGATTCAGCAACAGGAGGGCGGCGAGGATTTGGGCATGTTCATCGGCGCCTGGACCAGCCTGCTGCGCGAGGCGCGCGAGCGCGCCCTGGCCGATTCGCCCGGCCTTAAAGGCGACGCCCTGCTCGCCGCTTCTGAGCGCCACGCGGTACGGCTTTCGCTCGAAAACCTGACCACCTTTCCCTTTGTCCGCGAGGCGGTGGCCGCGGGCAAGCTCAGCCTGCAAGGCTGGTATCTCAATATTTTCGATGGCGCCCTGGAAATTTGGGATCCGGAAAGCGCAACCTTCTCACAGGTCAGTTAGGCCCCGTCCTTCTCCTTTTCCGGCGCCTGACAGCCATCGTCGCAGCAGCGACCGGGCTGATCGCTCCCCTCGCCCTGCTCAGCCATTAGACCGCGATCAAGCAGGCCCTCGACCAGGGCAACTTTATCCTCGAGCGGATAGCTGCGGTAGATTTCCATACTTGTTGCCGCCGGCGAGCCGCCGCCATGCAGGCTAATCAGCGAATACCAACCGGCCGTGTCGGAGGCGGTGATGTCGCCGAGAAAGCGCGCGACGTCGCGCCGCCGTTCGGCCGGGATTTCGTCCCTGCCCTGCCACAACTCCTCAAGCTTTGCCGCCGTCGCCGGATTATGATCCTCCGCCGGCCCCGGCAGGGCGACGATCAGGCCGCCCGAGAGATCATGCGCGATGCGCTGCATGTCATAAATTTGGGTGGAGAGTAGCAGCTTGCCGACATTGGCGAAGATGCGCTCGGGCTCGGCGCAACCGGACGCATCGGCAACGGCATAAGTCGAACTCGCCACACCGCAGGCAAAGAAGCCCTCGACGATCTTGATCAGCTCGACCATGCGCTCGCGCAGATTATTATTGCCGCCGGCATCGAGGCCGTTGGCCTCGGCCATCATCAGCGCCGCGCCGATCAGCAGATCGCCGAAGCCGGCGCGCGCACCGATGCAGCTATGACGGTGATGGCCGGCATAGGCCTGGATCAGGAACTGCGCGTGTTGCCATTCGCCGGCCATGAAAACGCATTGCCATGGCACAAACACATCCTCAAACACGCATACGCCGGTCGATTGGCCGTACCTTCCGCTAAATATAGCCGCATCCTCGCCGGGCCGCCCGGCCGGGCGTGTGATCACGGTCAATCCCTTGGCGTCGATCGGCACAGCGCAGCACACGGCAAAATCGGCGTCAGCTTCGACCATGTTGCGCCCCGGCATCACCAGCAGCTCATGCATATAGGGCGCACCGGTGACGATCGCCTTGGTGCCGGAAATGACGATGCCGTCAGCGCGCCGCTCACGGATATGCACATAGGCGCCTGAATTGCTTTGTTCGTGCGGCCGCTTGGAACGGTCGCCCTTGGCATCGGTCATGGCGGCGCCAAGCGTGAGGTCCTCGGCCTGCACACGGTGCAGATAGGCGAGGAAACGCTGATGCAATTCACCGCCCGTCTCGGCGTCGATGCGGTGCGTCGCCTGATAGATGGCGTTGAGCGCATCCTGGCTGAGATAACGCTGGGCGCAGCCGACGCGCTGGCACACCAGGCGCACCGCTTCGAGCTTGTGCAAAAGATCTTCAGACGAGCGGTTGATATGGAGGAAGCGGTTGGCCTCAGCGCCGCTCGATTGTTCCGTCGCCACCATCAGCGGGCGGTGGCGCGTGTCCTTGGCGAAATTATAGGTCTCGCCGACCGCCGCGACACCCGGCGCCAAACGCGGTTCGTCAGCAACCGATTCCACCAACGCGCCGTCAAGATAGACGGTCGGTTTGTAGCGCCGCAAAGACTCGCGATATTCCCCGCCGCTGAGCAACATTTAAGGCCTCTTTCTGCGCATTATTTCGCCTTCGAGCATAGCAGCGTTGTTACGCCAACGCCTCATGCTTCCGCTTCGGCAAGGCTGAATTCGCGCGTGAACACTTTCGCGAGACGCCCGGCCCAGGCCTCGGCGCCACCATCCTCGGCGATCAGGTCCTGGCGGATTTCGATGATCACATGGCGCAGCTTGCGCGGCGCAATCACCTCCTCGACCGTGTAACCCGGCATCTCAAGCGCCGAATAGGGCTGGTTATCGCCGACACATAGGGCTTCATCCTCAGCCAGTGCGGCGATCACGCGCGCGCCGCTGGCTTTATCCTCGCTCCACAACACGCCGACATGCCATGGCCGGGCGATGCCGCCGAACACCGGTGTACAGCTATGCATGGCAATCACCACCGGGTCGGTCAAAGAATCGAGCACAGCCGCCATTTCGCGGTGATAGGGATGGTAGGCGATGTCGGCGCGGCGCGCCTTCTCGGCCTCGTCGAGCGCCATATTGCCCGGCACGGCAACGCCGTCGCTCTCCTCGGGCGTTAATTTCTCTTTGCCGAAGGCCCGGTTGCAATCGATAAAGAGGCGCGAATAGCGCGACAGCAGCGCCGGCGCGCCGAGCAGCGCGGCCAGGCGGCGCGTGACCGCGCCAGCGCCGATATCCCAGGCGATATGTTCCTGTAGCCGGGCCGGCGCGAGACCGAGCGTGCCCCACTCCGGCGGCACCTCATTGCCGGCATGGTCGCAGAGCAGGAGAAAATTCGGGTTGCGGCCGCCCTTGATGCGTTCGAAGGCCGGTATGTCAGAATCATGCATAGCGGCAAAGATCGTCCGCCGACGGTTGCAAAACAAGAAAAAGTGACATTAGCGGGGCGATATCGCCGCTTGAAGCGAAGCGCCGGCCCCTTTACCTTCTCGGCAAGGGTAATTATTAAACGTGCCGCACGCGGCAATAGGGAGAATTTATCATGCCTACAGGTTCGATTTCATCCAGTGCGGACGCGGTTGGCGTCGCTGTTGTCAATTATCAGGTTCCGGTGGTCGAAACCCGGGCGGAGGTGCTTGACAATTGCAAGCGCATCGCTGGTTTCATCGAAGGCATGAAGCGCGGCTATCCGGGCCTCGATCTGATCGTCTTCCCGGAATATACGACGCAGGGCTTCCACCCGACCAAATGGGCCGATCTGACCACCACCATCGACGGACCCGAGGTGGCGATCTTCTCCGAAGCGTGCAAAAAGGCCGGCGTCTATGGCATTTTCTCGCTCACCGGCGAGGAGCATCCGGAAGGCCTCAACCCCTACAACACGCTGATCATGATCAATGATCAAGGCGAGGTCTGCCTGACCTACCGCAAGATTTTCCCGTGGTGCCCGCAAGAGCCCTGGACGGCCGGACATGAGACCGCCGTCGCCGAAGGCCCGAAGGGCCTGATGGTTGGCGCCACCATCTGCTATGACTGCAACCTGCCCGAGATCGTGCGCGACACGGTGGCCAAGGGGGCCGAGCTGGTGGTGCGTATTCAGGGCTATATGTATCCGGCCAAAGAGCAGCAACGCATGGTCGCCCAGGTGCGGGCATGGGAAAACCTCGCCTATGTCGCGGTCGCCAACATGGCCGGGCGCGATCTGGTTTATTCCTATTTCGGCCATTCCAACATTGTCGATTTCGACGGCAGTGTGCTGGCCGAATGCGGCACCGGCCCGGACGAGGCGACCTACGCCACGCTTTCGCTCACCACCATCCGTGATGCCAGGCGCAATTGGACGGCGGAGAACCATCTCTACAATCTCCTCCACCGCGGCTATACCTCCGAGCCCGGCGGCCACGCCAAGAACCCGTTCGGCTTCTACGATAAATGGGTTAATGATCCGGAAGGCTTGCGCGACGATGTCGAGAAATTGACGCGCGATCATGACAATCCGGACAAGGCGACGACGCCGAACACGCCGGCACCGCCGGCGCGCGCCAAATTGAGCGCGTCCTAAGCAAGTCTGGGGGCGGGAACGGGGGTCGCCGGCACAATTCGCCGCGGCCCCTGCCCTCATCTGATCGACATCCGCTGGAGTGGCGAAGTTGAGTGAAGCAGCGCAGCATGAAACGCTCGGCATCGAAGCCACCTGCACCTCGATCAACGCCTATGACCTTGTCGTTACCGAAATCATGGTGGCTGTCGGCGATGCGGTCGCGGCCGAACAAATTCTCATGACGCTTGAATATACCAAGGTCGTCACCGAAGTGACGACGCCCAGCGCCGGCATTGTCGCCGCGATTCATTGCCAAAAGGGCGATGAAGTTCAGGTCGGCGACCGGATCATCGATATTCACCGCTCCTTGGCATAAGGCGAAAATCAAGCATGTCCAGCCAAGGCCCCGATGCTCTGCAACGCTCGATCGACCGCATGTTGACCGAAGCCAACACGCGTATGGCCGTCGGCAAAAATGAGGAAGCCTCGCGCTCGTATCACAAGGCGGCGCAATTCACCGAACAATTGATCGACATGTTGGAGGAGTCGGACGCACGCCGCGCCTGGTCGGTGCGCGCCGCCGAATATAAGCAGCGCGCCCGCACCCTGATCTCCAAGGGCGGCATGGATAGCAAGCGCGTCAAGCCGGTCGAAGACCACGAGGCCGATGATGTCGCCTTTTCCGACGAGGAGGCCGATGCGCTCGAGCAGCAAATCCTGTTGCTCATTGACGATACGCCGAGCCGCGTCGACTGGGAGGCCATCGGCGGCCTCGGCGCGCTGAAAAACGAGCTCAAATTCCACTATGGCCTGGCGATGGCCAAAGTGCCCGACGGCATCGAGGTCGAAGGCTGGAACAATATCATGTTCTACGGCCCGCCCGGCACCGGCAAGACGCTCCTCGCCTGCGCCGTCGCCAACAAGCTGAGCGCTACCTTCTTCAACGTCAAAGCGAGCCAGATCGTTAGCAAATGGGTCGGCGAATCAGGCCGCCTGATCAGCACCCTCTACCGCGTGGCACGCAAATTCACCCGCGACGGGCGGCCCTCGATCATCTTTATCGACGAGTTCGATGCGCTGTGTAAAAGCCGCGGCGGCGAAGGCCAGCTTTATCATCAACAGATGCTCGCCGCCATTCTCTCCGAGATCGACGGCTTCGCGCAAAAGGGCAAGCGCGACCTGGTGATGACCATCGGCGCGACCAACCGGCCATGGGATCTCGACGCCGCCGTATTGTCGCGTTTCGAGCGCCGCATTCTGATTGATTTGCCATGCACCGAGGCGCGCGCCGACATTTTCCGCATTCACCTTGAAAGCAAGGGCATTCCGGTCGATCACCGCTCGCTCTCCTACGCCCGCCTTGCCGAAGAGACCGAGCGCTTAACGGGCCGGGAGATTGCGCGTCTTTGCAAGGAAGTAACGGCCGATATGCTGGGCGAGATGAACCCCGATATTCCGGCCCTGGTCGATGCCGGGCTGAAGCGCATCCAGGACTATGAGATCAAGGTGCGCGCCCTCAAGCAGGGCGATTTCAGCGCCGCCCTCGAAGGCCTCGTGCCCGACACCAGCGAAGCGGACGCGCACCATTACGCCGATTGGGGCAAAGCAGTCAGCGACGGCAAAGGCGCCTAGACGCGACGAATTTGCCTCCGTTAAGCCGCGTGCACGTAGCGGTGTTTCATGCCCTCGTCGAACATGGCGACGACATTCTCCGGCGGCACTTCAGGCTGAATATTGTGCACGCTGTTGAGCACGTAGCCACCGCCCTTGCCGAGAATGCTGATGATGCGCCGGGTTTCGGCGCGCACTTCTTCCGGCGTACCGAAAGGCAGGGTCGACTGGCTGTTGATACCGCCCCAGAAGCATATCTTGTCGCCGAATTCCTCTTTCAGGCGCTCGGGCTCCATGTTCTTCGCCGTGACCTGCACCGGATTGAGGCCATCGACGCCGATATCGATCAAATGGGGAATGAACGAATAGGCCGAGCCGCAGCAGTGATAGACGATCTTGAGATCACTGCGGTAGCTCTTCACCGTCTCGACCATGCGGCGGTGGTGCGGCTTGATATAGGTGGCGTAGATGCCGTCGGGGTCGAACATGCAGCCCTCCTGGGTGCTGAGGTCTTCGCCGAAGAACACATTGTCGATATTTTCCGGCCCCGCCGCCTCGATCATCTGTTTTGCCGTATCGACCCAAAAATCGCACAGCTTGGTCATTAGGCGTTGCAGCGCCTCCGGGTTTTTATAGAGATCCTTCAAATAGCGCTCGAAGCTGCGCATGGCATAACCGCGGTGAATGACGCCACCCGGCAGATAGAGCATGACGGCATATTCCTCATCCATCGCCTTGATCTCGGCGACGCGCTCGGCGACACCGCTGATGAGGCCCGGATTGTTGCCGTCCGGCCATTCGAACGCCTCAATATCGTCGATCGTCAGTTTGCCGCGATAAAACGGCCCGTCCTGATGCAGAAAATGGACCGCTTCATTGCCGACCGTGCGGTCCCAGCGCACGCCGAACGTGTCGATATAGGTGTTTTCGTCGAGCCACTGCTCATGTGGGCTGTTGTCATAGCCGCCGGGCAGCACGATGCGGGTATCGACGTCGAAGCGCTTCAGCACCTCCTCGTGCGGATGGACCACCGAGTGGATGGTCGACAACATCTTGATCTCGTGATTCATGCCCAAATGAGCTTCAAGATTCCGGTAAGCCGGTACGGTCATGGTGCTGAACTCGGCGCCGCCGAGATCGATCGGCACCCGGTCTGCCTCCTCATGATTTAAGGCGGCTAAAATACGGTCCCGATGTGTCCAACCCATGGCTCAGCTCCCTAAGACAAGCAATATCAATTCGCCCAGAATATTAGAGTATATCCATAACAAATTTATTGTTAAACGGCTTTGACCCGGTTATGCAAATAGCCGCACCCCAGGGGAGGGCCTTTTTCAACAAATACGGGGCCTATCGGCGGCCAAGTTTAACGGCCAAAGTTAATAACCCTTTAGGGGCTCGCCACGAGAATAGCTGGCGAGGCAGGGCGAGGCTAAGAACAGCGGAACTTTATGAAGATTCGCAATAAACTCATCATCGGATTTAGCGCCATTATCCTATTTAGTGGCGTCATGGGATTCACTGCGGTGGACGGCATCCTGCGCACCAGCCGGCTGACCAACGAACTGTTCGAATATCCCCTGATGGCGAGCAATTTCGCGCGCAGCGCCCAGACGGCTTTCGTGCGCATACGCGTGGCCGGCGACGACGAGCCCATCATCACCGTGCAGGAGCAGGCACTGCGTGAGGATTTGGCGATCGTCGCCGAACGTCTGCGCAACCCAGCCGGCGCGGAATTGGTCGCGCAAATCGAAAATGATCTGCAGCGCCTGACCGCCCTCAGAGCGAAAAAGGCGCGCCTGGTCGAACAAGGCAGCCGCTTGGGTGAGACACTGCTCAGGCAACATGCCGCCTTCTCGGAAATTGATGCGGATTTGGAAACATTGGTCGAGCTGGCCGTGGTCGAGGGTTTTGATTTCATGCTCGCGGCCGAGGAAAAATCCGAAGAAGTCTTCAACATCCAACTCTTTCTCGTCTGTTTGGTCGTCGGGCTTGGGCTCGGCATTGCATTTTATCTTGGCCGCCAGTTCGCCAGCCCAATTCGCGCCATCACCGACGTCACCTCCCGTCTCGCCGCCGGCGATGACAAGGTGCAAATTCCGGGCGCGGAGCGGCGTGATGAAATTGGCGCCATGGCGCGCGCACTGAAGGTCTTCCGCGAAAATGTCAGGACCATCCGGCGCAACGAGGCCGAGCTGATCCGCATGCGCGACAATCTCGAGCAACGCGTCGAGGAGCGCACTGGCGAATTGGCCGAGGCGCTGCAGGCGGCGAATGCCGCGAGTGCGGCTAAATCCGAGTTCCTCGCCACCATGAGCCACGAGCTGCGCACGCCGCTTAATGCCATCATTGGCTTTTCCGAGGTCATTATAGCCAAGATGTACGGCCCGCTCGGAGATTCCAGATACAGCGAATATGTTGAATACATCAACGAATCCGGCCAACACCTGCTGCAGCACATCAATGATATTCTCGAGCTCTCCAAAATCGAAGCCGGCAAGACCGAGCTAAAGGAAGAATATGTCGATGTGCATGACGCGCTCGATTCCTGCCTGACCATGGTTGGCGGGCGGGCCAAAGAAGCGGATATCGAGATTGCGTGTGACGATACCTCCGGCCTACCCACGCTTTTTGCCGATGAGCGTAAATTCAAGCAGATCATGCTCAATCTGCTGTCCAACGCGATAAAATTCACGCCGAGTGGTGGTCAGATAAAAGTCAAAGTCTGGTATCGCCGCGACAATGGCTATTTATTTCAGGTCATCGACAGCGGAATTGGTATCGCGCTTGCCGACATCCCGAAAATATTGGCGCCGTTTCAGCAGATCGAAAGCGACCTGAACCGGAGCTATGAAGGCACCGGCCTCGGCTTGCCGCTCACCAAATCTTTCGTTGAATTACATGGTGGCTCGTTGGATCTGCAAAGCGAGGTTGGCGCCGGCACCACCGTCACGGTGCGCTTCCCGGCCGAGCGCATCGTCTTGCAAGCCGCCGCTGATATTGCACACAGCGCCAACGCATAGAGCAGAACATGGTTTGTCGGAATCGCCTCAGCGATCCGACAGGCCATGTGAATCCGATCTAGAAACCGACGGCTTACACGCCGCGCCCGCCAAGCGCGTGAGTGAAACGGTAGGTAAAGCCGCCCGCCGCCATGCCGATAAAGGGTCCAACCACATAGATCCAATAATGGCTGAAATCGGCTATGGCGATATAGGGACCGAAGGCGCGCGCCGGGTTCATCGCCGCACCGGCGACGGCACCAAACAACATCACCTCGATGCCAACCACCGCGCCGACCGCCACGCCGGCGAACGGCCCGTGCGCGCGCTTGTCGAGACCAACGCCGGCGACCACCCACATCAGCAGGAACGACAGGAACAGTTCGATCAAGAGCGCCGCGAGCGGCGAAATACCAAGTTCGATATTGGGCAGGTTGGCGCCCATATTGTTAAAATCGCCAATCGCCCATAAGAGGCACATGCCGGCCAGGGCCGAGCCGCCCATCTGGGCAATAATATAGCCAGGCAATAAGCGGCGCGGAAAATGGCCAATCAGGCAGGCCGCAAACGACAGTGCCGGATTAACATGGGCGCCGGAGATGTGGCCGAAGGCGTAGATCACCACGGTGATGACCAAGCCGGATATCAGCCCGGCGCCGACCATGCCGAGGCCGCCGCCGGTGAGACCATCGACCACCACCGCGCCGGCGGCAAAGAACACCAGGGAAAAGGTGCCAATGAACTCGGCACAATATTTTCGCCAATCGTCGCGCGCAGTCATATTGTGGTCTCGAGGAATTGGTTCAGAAGCGCTGGATCATAGCGTCACCTCACCCTCAAGGAAACGCACACATTGCCCGGCGATGGAGACTCGCTCGCCGAGATTCTCGCATACCATCGAGCCGCCGCGCGCCGATAATTGCCGCACCGCCAGGCGCTTCTTGCCAAGCCGCGCCGCCCAATAGGGCACCAACTCGGTTTGCACATTGCCGGTCACCGGATCTTCCGGAACGGCATTCTTGGGCGCGAAAAAACGCAATACGTAATCGGTCTCGCTGTCCCCGCCCGGCGCCGTTGCCACCACGCCGCGCCGGTCAAGCTCACAAAATATATCCAAATTGGGGGCGAGCGCCGCAACCTCAGCGGCGCTGTCATAAACGGCGATATAATCATCGCCCGCCAGCACTTCGGCCGGCGTCGACCCGAGGCCGGCAAGCAGCATTTCGGACGCTTCGTGCACTGCCGCCGGCTGGGCGGGAAAATCCATGACGTAATTATCGCCGTCGCGCCTCACCTTGAGGGTGCCGCTCTTGGTTTGAAACGCCACCTCCACCGCGTCCGGCTCAATATCCGACAGCACGACCTCGCCCGCCGCCAGGGTGGCATGGCCGCACAACCCAACCTCGACATTGGGGGTAAACCAGCGCAATTCATAGCCTTCCGCGCCCGCCACGAAGAACGCCGTCTCCGACAGATTATTCTCCGCCGCGATGTCCTGCATCACTCGAACCTCGAGCCATTCCGGCAACGGGCAGACGGCGGCGGGATTGCCGCGCAATATCTTGTTGGTGAAGGTATCGATCTGAATTAAAGGAAATTTCAACTTCCGTCCCCGACTTGACTGGTTGAGCGACTCCACAATAAGAGAATCACCGGCAGCGAAAAACAGCAAATTAGCCTTTCCCTCGAACCGGCAAGAGACTTAGGTTAGCGCCATGGCGAAGAAAGCAAAACCCTCCCCCGCCGCCCTGCCCTCGGTCGAGCGGCTGGTCGGCGATGCGGCGCTCGCACCGTTCTGCGAAGCCTTTGGCCGGCCCTTCGTAACCGATACGGCACGGGAAGTTATTGCCGAGGCGCGGGCACGGCTGTTGGCTGGAAAAGATATCGTTACGGATGCGGACGCCCTCGCTGTCCAGGTCGGTGCGCATATCGAAACGCTGATGGCGCCTTCATTGGTGCCGGTCTTTAACCTGAGCGGCACGGTGCTGCACACCAATCTCGGGCGCGCACCCTTGCCGCCCGAAGCCGTGGCGGCAATGGCGGCGGTGGCAACGGCGCCAGCCAACCTTGAATATGATATTGCAGCGGGCAAACGCGGCGAGCGCGATGACCATGTCGAAAGCTGGCTCTGCCGCCTCACCGGCGCCGAGGCCGCACTGGTGGTCAACAATAATGCCGCTGCCGTGCTGCTGCTGCTCAACAGTCTGGCGTTGCGCAAAAAGGTGGCGGTATCGCGCGGTGAGTTGGTCGAGATCGGCGGCGCCTTCCGCCTGCCCGACATCATGGCGCGGGCTGGCTGCAAGCTGCTCGAGGTCGGCACCACCAACCGTACGCATGGGCGCGACTTCACCGCCGCCCTCGAAGACGGCGCGGCGCTGATCCTCAAGGTACATCCGAGCAATTACCAGGTCGCGGGCTTCACGGCCGAAGTTGATACAAGTGAATTGGCCGCCTTGGCAGCGGACGTGCCGCTCGCCGTCGATCTCGGCTCGGGCGCGTTGGTCGATCTCAGCCGCTACGGCCTGCCGCCCGAGCCGACGGTCGCCGAGACGCTCAGGGCCGGCGCCGACCTCGTCACCTTTTCCGGCGACAAGCTGCTCGGCGGCCCACAGGCCGGCATCATCGTCGGCAGGCGTGACCTCATCGACCGTATCCGGCGCAACCCGATGAAGCGCGCGCTCCGGCTCGACAAAATAACGCTGGCGGCGCTCGGCGCCGTGCTCCGCCTCTATGCCAATCCGGAGCAATTGCCGGCACGCCTGCCGGCGCTCCGCCTGTTGACCCGCAGCGAGGATGAGATACGCGCCCAGGCCGAGCGACTGCAAGCGCCCTTGGCCGAACGATTGAGCAAAATCGCCGAGGTTCAGGTGGTGACCTGCATGAGCCAGATCGGCTCCGGTGCACTGCCGGTGGAAACGCTGCCGAGCGCCGCTCTCGCGCTCATGCCACTCGGCGGCAAACGCCAGTTGGGCGGCGCGCTGAAACGCCTCGCCGCCAGCTTCCGCGCCCTGCCCCAACCGGTGATCGGGCGCACCAGCGATGGCGTTTTCCTGCTCGACCTGCGCTGCCTCGAAGACGAAGACGGCTTGCGCGGGCAATTCGCTCACCTAGACATAAACAACAGGTGATTATCGCCACCGCCGGCCATGTCGATCATGGCAAAACCAAGCTGGTCGAGGCACTGAGCGGCATCGATACCGACCGCCTGCCGGAGGAAAAACAACGCGGCCTGACCATCGACCTCGGATTTGCTTACGTACCGCAGCCCGGCGGCGGTGTGTTGGGTTTCGTCGATGTGCCGGGGCATGAGAAATTCATCCGCAACATGGTCGCCGGCGTCACCGCCATCGATTTTGCGCTTGTTGTGGTCGCTGCGGATGACGGGCCGATGCCGCAAACCCGCGAGCATCTCGCCATATTGGACCTCCTCGGCGTGCGCCACGGCGCGGTCGCGATTACCAAGGCGGATGCCGTTGGCGGTGCGCGCATCAAGGAAGTCGAGATTGCCGTGCGTGAGCTGTTGCACGGCAGCGGGCTTGCGGCGGCGCAAATGTTTGCCCTCTCGGCCCAGACCGGCGCCGGCGTCGCGGCGCTCAAGGCACATCTCGAGCAAGCAGCGGCAGATCTTTCGGCAATGCCGCCCAGCGGCAACTTCCGCCTCGCCATCGACCGCGTCTTCAGCCTGACCGGCGCCGGCCTGGTGGTAACCGGCAGCGTTCATTCCGGCCAAGCGGCGCTTGGCGACAGGCTGCTGCTTTCGCCATCCGGCGCCGAGGTGCGGGTGCGCACCATTCACGTGCACGACCAAAAAGCGGAGCACGCGCGCCAGGGCGTGCGCGCGGCGTTCAACCTGGCCGGGCCGGGCGCGCGCAAGAGCGCTATCCGGCGCGGCGATTGGCTGGTTCACCCAGACGCGCACGCCACCAGCCGGCGCATCGATGCGCGCATTCGCGTGTTGCCGGGTGAGGTCAAGGCGCTCAAGCATGAAACAAATGCACATTTGCATCTCGGTGCGCTCGAGGCGCCGTGCCGCATCGCCATCCTCGAAGGGCGTGAAATTGCGCCCGGCGAGAGCGCCCTGGTGCAGATCATCAGCGAACGCCCAATCACCGTACACGCGCGCGACCGCCTAATCCTGCGCGACCAGTCGGCGCGCCGCACCGTGGCCGGCGGGCAAGTGATCGATCCGTTCGGGCCTGAGCGCGGGCGCGCGCGTGAAACCCGGCTGGCGATTTTACAGGCGATGTCCGGCGCCACGCCGGCGGCGGTGCTGGCCGCCCTGTTGCCGCTCTCACCTGGCGGCCTCGATCTCGCGCGCTTTCAATTGGCCACCAATCTGAGCACGGCGGAAAGCGCGACCCTCTTTGCCGAAGCGGATATGGTGATGGCCGGCAATGCCACATCCCTGGCCGGCATGGCGCCGGATCATTGGGAAAGGCTTCGCGCAGGCATTGTTGCCGGCTTGGCGGAATGGCACGAAACCAACCCGGAGACACTCGGCCCGAATGAGTTCGAGCTACGCCGCGGCTTCGCCGAGCGGCCGCTATCGCAACTGTTCAACGCCGCCATCCTTGAATTGATCGAGCGTGGCGACGTGCGGCGCGCCGGAACCATCCTCCACCTGCCCGCTCACAAAGCCGAGCTGGCGGCGGTTGACCACGACCTGTGGCGGCGCATCGAGCCCCTCATGCAAGCGGGCGAACTGCGCCCGCCCGTGCTGTGGGAAATTGCGCCCGTGCTCAAGATCGAAGTCGAGAAGGTCGAGCGCGTGCTGAAGCGCGCCGCCGCCCTCGGATTGGCCGTACAAGTGACAAAGAACCGCTTTTTCCTACCCGCCGCCGTAAATCGCCTGGCGGAAATCGCCGAAGAGTTGGCTGGCGAAAGCGAGGACGGCCTATTTCTCGCCGCGGCATACCGCGACCGCTCCGGCATCGGCCGTAATCTCACCATCGAACTGCTCGAATATTTCGACCGCACCGGCCTCACCCAACGCCACGGCCCGGCCCGCCGTATCCTGGGCTCGGCGGCGGCGCTGTTTGGTAGATTCGGGAAAAAAGATTAGGGCCGCCGGCGCGGCGGATAATTATCCGCGCTGGATACTCTGCACGCGTTCCGCCGCCACGATGACGACAAAATAGAGGGCGAGCGAAATGGCGAGCCAAATAATGGTTTGATCCGGCATGATGATTGTCAGCACGCCGCCGCAGGCAATGAACACCAATATTACCGGCACGACAAAGACGTCGGGCAGCAACAATGAAAGATGGTGGTGCAAATGATTATTGTCCGGTGAGAGCGGCGAGGAGCCCCTGGCGATGCGTGTCAAAATAAGGCGAAGACAGTCGAGCACCGGAATGAGGAGCCAGACAAAAATCATATCGGATTTGAGCTCCGGCACATTGCTGTGACTAATGATCATGATCACGCAAAAAATAATCGATAACGCGTAGGCGCCGGAATCGCCGAGGAATAGTTTTTTCGTCAGGTTAAAATATAGCGTTATCGCCAGCACGGCGGCGAGAATGATCAGAAACCAGTTCAATTCATTGCCGCCAAGGATCAGCAATAGAATCGACCAAATCAATGCCTGGCCGATGGCAAGCCCGTCCATGCCGTCCGTCATGTTGAAGGCGTAAATAAACCCGATTACGGACAACAGCGTAAACGGCCAGGCCCAGCGCCCCATGCTAAGCGAATTCTCAAACGTAAAATGCAGGATCCCGAGGATGAGATTGGGGTCGTTTGAGAGGACGCCCAGGCACAGTACGAACGTTAAAAACAATCTTATGGTCGGGCTCAAATCATGGCGGTCGTCGGCAAAGCCGATGAGAAAGGCGCCTGCGACAGCGACAGAGAGGCCAATATATACGCCCGCAATGTCACTGTTGGTCGAGAGATAAATTCCCACCCCCAGCATAGGAATCGCGATCGCCAATCCGCCAATAAGCGGCGTCGGTGATTTGTGGCGTTTGCGCTCGCCATCCGGGAGGTCCATCACCTTTAGCTTGTTGGCCAGAGGCCGCGCCAATAGGCAAATGGTCAATGTCGCGAGACAGGCCAGGATGAGCGCTAGATACATCTGAGCTGCCTTATGGGAGAGCTATGTGTCGGAAAAAGCGCTGCGGATAGTGCGGCAAAATTCATGTTTATGCGTGACCAGCCTGATCAAGTTTGCCCGCCCCTTTTGTTGTGGCGGCTCGGGTGTAGCGTATGCCGAGGGAACAAGGCGGGGCAAGGCTGTTTCAAGCACCGGTTGTTGATCCCCCAGGCAATCGGAGCGGCGGGTGTATTACCGGGGATGGGCTCTTCATGTGGCCAATCCGTCGCTTGTGGGTATTATTCCTGTTGAATTGCGGCATGGAGGAGGATCGCACCCCGGTGGGGCGCCCGGACTTCAAATCCGGTGAGGCGCGTGCGACGTGCCTGGTGGGTTCGACCCCCACCCTCTTCCGCCATTTTTCCTATATTTGTCAGTGCCCCTTGTGGTTTGGCACACTCCGCCAACATGTATAAGATCGCGGGAAGGATATCTGAGGAGTTATTTCATGAGTGATAATACGACCGTTGATGCGGCGGCGTTGCGGGAGGATGTCAAAGACAAATACCGCGCCGTTGCCGTCGATCCCGGCGGCACGTTCCATTTCCATACCGGGCGGCCCTTGGCCAAGCGGCTTGGTTATGACGATGCGGTGGTCGACCCCCTGCCCGATGCAGCCGTAGAATCCTTTGCCGGCGTCGGCAATCCGTTCGAACTGCGCACCCTTGAGGCCGGCGAGAAAGTCGTCGATATCGGCTCCGGCGCCGGCTTCGATTGCTTCGTTGCCGCCGCGCAAGTGGGGCCAAGCGGCCAGGTCGTCGGTATCGACATGACGGAAGAGATGCTGGCCAAGTCGCGCGCCACAGCGAAATCAATGGGTGCCGACAATGTTGAGTTCCGCGAAGGCCTGATTGAAGACATGCCGGTCGAAGACGGTTGGGCCGATGTGGTGATTTCCAACGGCGTGATCAACCTCTGCACCGACAAGCAGCATGTCTTTGGCGAAATCATGCGGGTCATGCGCCCGGGCGGCACATTGCAGTTCGCCGATATCGCCAACGGCAAGGAAGTGCCTGCCTCGGCGATAGCAGACATCAACCTCTGGACATCTTGAATTGCCGGAGGCCTGCCGTGTGCAGGCTGGCGCAAGATGCTGGAAGATTCGGGCTTTACCGATATAGAGATCGGCCCGCCCGTGGATACGTTCGGCGAGGCAAACGGCGAGAAGAACGCACGCGCCTTCGAAGTATTTGGCTACGCCTTTCGCGCGGTGAAGCCGCAGTAAAAAATGTAATCAGGAGAGACGGTCATGGCGGATAACGAACTAATCCGCTTGACCGAGCTTTCCCATGGCGGCGGCTGCGGCTGCAAGATCGCGCCGGCGGTGCTCAAGAATATCCTCGCCGATCTGCCGCCCTCCTTTGCCGATCCGGCCCTGCTCGTCGGCAATGATTCAAGCGACGATGCCGCCGTCTACCAGATCGACAATGGCCAGGCGGTCGTCGCCACCACCGATTTTTTCATGCCGATCGTCGATGATCCATTTGACTTCGGCCGCATCGCCGCGACCAACGCGCTCTCCGATGTTTACGCCACCGGGGCACGGCCGATCATGGCGCTGGCGATTGTCGGCATGCCGATCGATAAGTTGCCGGTATCTGTGATCCAGAAAATTCTCGCCGGTGGCGCCGCCGCTTGCGACGCGGCGGGAATCGCCATCGCCGGCGGCCACTCGATCGATGCGCCGGAGCCGATCTACGGCCTCGCCGCGATGGGCTTGGTCGCGCCCGAGCGCATCAAGCGCAACGACACCGCCCAGGCCGGCGATGTGCTGATCCTCGGCAAGCCGCTCGGCATCGGCATTTTGAGCGGTGCGCTACAGCGCGGTGAGCTTGACGATGCCGGCTACCAAGAAATGCTCGAAACGACGACCCAGCTCAACAAGATTGGCACGGCGCTGGGCGGTCTCTCCACCGTGCATGCCATGACCGATGTCACCGGCTTTGGCCTGTTGGGGCACCTCTTGGAAATGTGCCGCGGCAGCAGCCTCACCGCGTCACTGGATTTTAGCGCCTTGCCGATCCTGCCAACGGCGCGGAAGTTCGCCGAGGCTGGCGCCAGCACCGGCGCGGCAACGCGCAATTGGGCGAGCTATGGCCATGAGGTACACCTGCCGGAAAATATTCCGGCTTGGGGCCAAAGCATCCTCTGCGATCCGCAAACCAGCGGCGGGCTGTTGGTCGCCTGTGCATCGCATGCGGTGGATTCGGTGCTCGCCATGTTTCACGATTGCGGCTTTGCCGCCACCGTGCGGATCGGAGAATTGACGGCGGGTGAGGCGGAAGTCAGGGTATCGTCTGGCGACAGCGCATAACAACAAGGAGGTCGCATGGCCCGGCTGCAAGACATCGACGCGCTGATGCGCGAGGAATTGATAGAACTCGAATGCCCCAAATTCGGCAGCGACCCGTGGGTCGATGCACCGAAATTAGCCGAGAGCCGGGTGGCCGTGATCTCAACCGCCGGGCTACAACGGCGCGGCGACCGGCCGTTCGATCTCGGCGCCGCCGATTATCGCGTCATTTTGGGCGAGACGGCGGCGGAAGATTTGGTCATGAGCCACATTTCGACCAATTTCGACCGCGCCGGCTATCAGCAGGACATGAATGTCTGCTTCCCCATCGACCGGCTCAATGAACTGGCCGAAGAAGGCGTCATCGGCTCGGTGGCGAAATACCATTATTCCTTCATGGGGGCGACGGCGCCCGAGGATATGGAAGCGCCAGCGCGCCAACTCGCCGGCCTGCTGAAAGCCGATAACGTCAACGCGGTAATGCTCATCCCCGTCTGACCATTTTGCACGCGCGCCGTGGGCGGGCTGGCACATTATTTGGAAGAGGACGGGCTGGCGACGACGCAGATCAGCCTGATTCGCCTGCACAGCGAAAAAACCCGCCCGCCGCGCGCACTCTGGGTGCCGTTCGAACTCGGCCGCCCGCTCGGCCCGCCAAACGATGCCGCCTTTCAGCGCCGTGTGCTGATGGCGACACTGGGTCTGTTTGCCGCCAAGAGCGGCCCGGTGCTCGAGGACTACGCGGAAGACGCGGCCAAGGCGACGGAAGACGAGATGGAAGGCTGGGTGTGCCCGATCAACCTCTCCCCGCCAGCCCTGGAGTCAAACGGCGCGGCGCCGGACGCCGGGGTGATAAGCGAGATGAAGAGCCTCTGGCCATGGTACGACATGGCGCTGGAAAAGCATGGCCGCAACAATCTCGGCGCCAGCGGCTTGGCGCTTGAAGGTGCGCGCAGCGTCGTGCTGTCCTTCTCGACCGGCGAGCCCGAGGAGGCATCCGTGCCGGGTGTCTCGCGCGGCGAAGGCCTGCGCCTCGCGGTCGACGACATCAAGGCCTTCTATGTCGATGCCGCCACGGCCCAGCCGGGCAACGCCTCGGGCAGCGACGTGCAGGATTGGTTTTGGCGCGAAACGGCGTTCGCCAGGCTGTTGCATGACATGCGCCGGAAATTGATGGCGAGCTCTGATGAGGAGCTGGCGCTGATCGGCGAATGGTTTCTTGTTCCATCCTCGCATTTGCTCGAGGAGAGCTATTACCGCTAGATAAAACACGATATAATTCATATAGTTAAACGAATTTATTCAAACGCCGCGAGAACCCGCACGAGAACCCATCATGCAATGGATAAAATCCTACAAAATGGAGCAGCCGGCGATTTGCGACCGCCTTATCAACGGCTTCAAAATGGCCAAGGAGCTGGGCTTCGTCCATGCCGGCATCAGCGCCAAGGGCGTCGATAAGGAGTGGAAGGATTCTGAGGATGTCAGCCTCAGCTGCCTGCCGATCGATATTTACACCGAGGTCGTGCATACCTACCGCCAGCATGTGATGGAAAGCATGCAGCTTTACATGAAGGATTTCCCGGCGCTGGCCACAAGCGGCGCCAAGATCGGTTTTCTCGAGCCGCCGCAAATCCAGCATTACGAGCCGGGCGGCGCCTTTTTCGGCGATCACTATGAATCGAGCGGGCTCGATCTATCGCACCGTGTGCTCGCCTTCATGACCAACCTCAACACGGTAAAAAAAGGCGGCGGCACGGAGTTTCTCTATCAGGAATATATCAGTGCGGCCAAAAAGGGCGTCACCAACATCTGGCCGGCCGGCTTCACCCACACTCACCGCGGTATCCCGGCGCCGAAAGAGCACAAATACATCATCACCGGCTGGCTCAGCTATATCGGTTCCTGAGCCCGGCGCCTTTCTGATTCAGCGAGAACCCGCATGCGATGGATGAGAACCTACGAAATGGAGCAGCCCGCCCTGTGCGAGCGCCTGATCGATGGGTTTTACGCGGCCAAGGAGCTTGGCTTTTCTCAACCCGGAATGAGCGCCCGGGGGCTCGATAAAAGCTGGAAGGATTCCGAGGATGTCAGCATCAATTGCCTGCCTATGGATGATTATTCCAACACCGTGCACGACTATTTCGCCCATGTGATGGCAAGCCACAGGCTCTATTTGGCTGAGTTTCCCGAGCTCGCCCGGCACGGCGCCAAGGTCGGCTTTTTGGACCCGCCGCAAATTCAGCATTACGAGCCGGGCGGCGCCTTCTTCGGCGATCACTATGAATCAAGCGGGCTCGATATCTCTCACCGGGTGCTCGCCTTCCTGACCAGCCTCAACGACATCAAAGAAGGCGGCGGCACCGAATTTATCGATCAGAAATTCGTCTGCCCGCCCGAGCGTGGCGTCACAAAAATCTGGCCAGCCGGCTTCACCCACACCCACCACGGCGTGCCGGCGCCGACGGAAGACAAATTCATCATCACCGGTTGGCTCAGCTATATCGGCTCTTGAGGCCAACGCCCGAGGCTTGCAAAAGCCGCTCCAATTCAAGCAACACCTCTTCCGAATGACCCTCCAACAGGGCATCGCTCTTTGCCGGCCTCGGCGCCGGCGCGCCGCCGCCTTTCATCATCAGCTTGGCGCGCTCGGCGGCGGAGAGAACCGGGTTGAACTGGGCCACCGCGCGGCGCTTCGCCTTTGGCCTTGAGAGGCGGATTATTTCGCTGCGGTTTGCAGCCGGGCCAAGCGACGCACCCGCTGATGTGAGATCCGCAAGCCCCAGCGTATTAAGCCGCCGCTTGCCCGCCTGTAGCATCGCCGCCAAACCGGGAATGCGCGGCAGGTTGATGCCATCCTCCACCGTGAGCAGCACCGGGGCTGAACATTCGACGGTTTCCCGGTCGCCACGGTCGAGGCGGCGTTCGACGGTGATTTTTCCGGCGCTATCCGGCGCGGCGATATTGATGATTTGCGAGACATGCGGGATCGCCAGTTGCGCCGCGAGATAAGGCCCGACCAGGCCGGCATTGCTGTCGATCGCCTCACGCCCGCAGAGGATCAATTGAAAATCCTTATGCTGCGCCCAGGCAGCCAGGATGGCGGCGCTCGCCCAGGAATCGAGCGCCGCGCAGTCATCGTAGAGAATATGGTTTACCCGGTCGGCGCCCATGGCCAAGGCACGCCTGAGCCCGGTTTCAGCCGAGGCACCGCCGAGCGAGACAATTGAAATTTCCGTCGCGGGATTCTGTTCCTTGATCCTCAGCGCCGCTTCGATTGCCGCCGCATCGGACGGATTGATCATTTCGACATAATCGCCCGGGGCAATATTGAGTTGCTTCGGGTCCGAGCCGGTCTGGGCGTGCAGGAAGCGAACGGTTTTCATGCAGATTAGAATTTTCATGCGCCACCGCCTCTTTTTGCGCCGTTCTTGAGGTGCGCCGTGAGATTTGCAATCAGCGTGTTGACGTCAGCGACAATGCCAAGATCGGCGTGCTTGAATATGGCCGCGTCGCGGTCGCTGTTGATGGCAATTTTTGTCGCTACCTGATCGATCCCCTTGGTGAAATATTCGGAACCCGAAATGCCGCAGAGTATGGCGAGCCGGGCCGAGATTGAGCGCCCGGTTTGGCCAATTTGCCGCTTGTGCGGGAGCACCCCACTGTCGATCACCGGCCGTGAGCCGCCGAGCGCGGCGCCGATAAGCTCTGCGAATTGCTCGTAGGCGGCAATATTTTCCTTCGCGCCAACGCCGTTGCCGAGCGCCACAACGATCTCCGCCTCGCGGATATCAACAGTTTTGGGATCGGCTTTTTGGCGGCTGGTGATTTCGAGCCGGGTCGGAATCGTCGCCAGCTCGACCGTAACCTCGTGCCGCTGTGTGACCGTATCCCGTTTTGCATCTTCTGGATCGGGTAGATATTCAGGATCAAGGGTGGCCAAATTGGTGCCGCCGCCAGACGCCGTGAATGTTGCCTGCAGCCGGCCACTCTGTACCCGTTTGGTAAATTCGATCTCCGCCGCCGTCTCGATATTGCTGCAATTCATCACCAGCGGTGCGCCAATGGCGGCAGCCAGGCGCGGCATCAGATCGCTGCCAAGCGAAGCGGCGAGGCTGAGGAACAGACGCGGCTGGTGACGTTGCACAAGCCCGCCCAGGAGCGCGGTGTAAATCTCGGGATGGTAATCCGCCAGGCTATCATCGCGCTGGTGATAGAGCCGGTTCACGCCGAACTTGCCCAGAGTCTCTTCCAGCCTGTCGATATCGGGGCCGAGCAATATGGCGGTGAGATCGCCCTCCAGCGCATCGGCCAGGCGCCTGCCCTCGCGCATCAGGCCGTCGGCATAGGCGCCGAGCCGACCCTCCGCCGCCGCAAGCAACAGCCAGACATCGTTGGCGCCGGCCATTGGCTTAGCGGCCCGGCTAAATTTGCCGGCCGGCCAAGGCGCCCTCATAGATGACATCGATCGGCGCACGCGGCCACACCGCATCGCCAATCAGGCGGAAATTCTCCAACGTGCCGTCCGCCGCCATTTCATCGGCGAGATGCTGGACCATATCCTGGCCCCAGGCGAACACCACCATATCGATGCCTTCGAGGGTTTCGCTTTCACCCTTGCATTGCACCTCGGCCCAATCATCGCCGATGCGCTCGACATTGGTGTTGAGCCTGACGGTAATATTTTCGTCGGCCTCGATGCGCGGCAGAACGACCATCTGCTTGATGCCACCGAGATCGGCGCCGATTGCATCGGCGTCATCGATGACGGTGCACTTACAGCCATGCTCGGAGAGAAATTCGGCGGTGGTCAAACCGATATTCTGGCCGCCGATAACCAACGCATTGCTGCCGATCTTGGTTTCGCCGAGCAATACCTTGGCGTAATCGCTGACCAGCGGTTTATCGATACCGGGCACATAGGGCGGCATGAAGGGTTTCGTTCCGGTCGCGAGGATGGTGACATCGGGCTTCGCTGCCTTGATATCGGCAAGCGTCATCTCCTCGCCGAGATGGACATCGACGCCCGACGCATTGACGGAGTGAATGCGGTAGCGCGCCGCCTGCCACCATTCCTCGCGGTACTGGCCCTTCGACGCCCAGCGCACGGCGCCGCCAAGCTCATCCTCTTTCTCATAAAGGCTGACCTTGTGGCCGCGCTGCGCGGCGATGCGGGCGACTTCCATGCCGGCCAGGCCGCCACCGACAACGAGCACGGATTTCTTGTGCGCGGCCGGCTTCAGCGCCATCTCGCGCTCGCGCCCGGCGCACGGGTTGACCGTGCAACGAACGCGCTGATCGCCGAACATCAAATCGATGCATTTATTACACGCCATGCACATGTTGATGTCTTCGAGCTCGCCCTTTTGTGTTTTGGTGAGAATCTCCGGATCGGCATGGAAGGCGCGCAGCATATGCACATAGTCGCACTCGTTGCGCTCCAGCGCCTGTTCGGCAATGCGCATATCGTTGAGCCGCCCGGTGGCGATAACCGGAATATCGAGCACTTCCTTCATTCCGGCGGCATAAGGCAGCAGGCTACCGGGGGCGAAATCCATGGTGTGGATGATCATCTGCGCCGATTCATAAATACCCGAACTGACATCGACATAATCGAGCCCCAAACCTTCGAGATGTTTGATAAAGGCGCGCGTGTCTTCCAGCGTCAGGCCGCCTTCGACGAATTCGTCCGCCGTGATGCGGTAGCCGATCGGGTGGTTGTCGCCGAGTTCGTTGCGCACGGCCTGATAGATCTCAGTGCCGAAGCGATAACGGTTTTCCAGGCTGCCGCCATATTCATCGGTGCGCTTGTTGGTGAAGGGCGACAGGAAGGAGTTCAGAATATAACCATGCGCGCCATGCAGGGTGACCATGTCATAGCCGGCTTCGCGCGCCCGCCGCGCCGCGGCGGCGTATTTCAGGGTGCACTCCTTGATGTCCTCGACGGTCATCTCGCGCGGCATATAGCCACCCGAGACGGCGCATGGGATGGGTGACGGCGCGACCGGCTGAAATCCGGTTTTATAGGTCGCGGCATTGCGCCCGGCATGTTGCAGCTCGGTAACGGCAATGGTGCCATATTCGTGCAGTGCATCGGTCAGGCGGCGGTGGCTGGCGATGTTGCTGTCGTCCCACAGGCCGAGCTGGTAGATATTTCCGCGTCCGACCGGATCGATAAAGGTCGATTCCATGGTGATCATGCCGACATCGTTCTTGGCGCGCTCGACCATATAGTCGATATAGCGCTGGGTGACATTGCCGAGCCTGTCGCCCCATTGTTTCTCCATCGGACCCATCGAGGTGCGATTCTTGATTTTCAGATTCTTGATGTAGCCCGGTTCCAGCAGCTTCTCGAAGTCACCCATCTCAACACCCCACCTATCAAACAAAAAAAAACCCGTCAGCATTTGACGGGTCTTTCGCTCGAACGGCGTTGATGTATGTCAAATGGCGCTATCCGCCGCCTATACGCGGCAGAAAATAGACCTCGCTGTCCGATTCAATGCGCTCCAAGAACGGGTCCTGGTAAATCAGGCCGTCTATGGCGACCGCCATTTCCCGGTTGATCTCAGGTCCGATACCGGGAAATCGCTCTTCCAAAACAGCGACGAGGCGGCGCACATCCACCGCCTCGATCTCAAACTCCGTCTGGCCGCCGGCATATTGATTGCCAAGGCCGGAAGTGAGGATGATACGCGCCATGTTTATTTGGTACCACCGGGGCATAGAAATGCCCCGTTGTATGTTCCCTCAGACGCCGGGCGGGGGCATCCGCCCCCTTGGCTACCTCGTATTAACTCGGGCGCGCGGTCGCGCTTGCCGGAATGCATGATGCATTCCGGATTCATTTGCCCCTACGACCCGTTGTCGAGCGCCGCCAAAACTCTGGGCGGCGACATCGGCAGTTCGGTCAGGCGGATGCCGATGGCGCTGTCGATGGCATTGGCCACCGTTGCCATCGGCGGGATGATCGGCACCTCGCCGACACCGCGCACACCGTAAGGGTGGGTCGGGTTGGCAACCTCGACAATCACCGTATCGATCATCGGCAAATCGGAAGCGACCGGGATGCGGTAATCAAGGAAGCTGGCATTATCGAGGCGGCCCTTTTCGTCATAGATATATTCCTCGTTCAGCGCCCAGCCGATGCCTTGCGCCGCACCGCCTTGAATCTGGCCTTCGACATAGGCTTTGTGGATCGCCTGACCGCAATCCTGCACCGCCGTATAACGCAGCACCTTAACGGCGCCGGTTTCCGGATCGACCTCGACATCGCAGATATGGGTGCCGAAACCGGGGCCGGCGCCCTCGGCGTTGAGCGACGCGGCGGAGGATATGGGGCCGCCCGTCTGGTTTGCCTTGGCCGCGAGATCGGCCAACGTAAGCGGCTCGAAATCGCCCGCATTGGCGCCCGCCGGTTTGGCCAGGCCGTCTTCCCAGATCACCGCATCGACGCTGATGTCCCAGGTCTTGGCGGCGCGTTCGCGCAATTCCAGGGCGATTTTCTTCGACGCCTCAATCACCGCCATGCCGGTGGCGAAGGTGACACGGCTGCCGCCGGTGAGGAAGGTGTAACCGAGCGACGCCGTATCGGCGACGATCGGGCGCACATCCGTCACCTCGATACCCAAGGTCTCCGCCGCCATGATCGCCATGGAAGCGCGCGAGCCGCCGATATCGGGACTGCCGGTGGCGAGCGCCAGGGTGCCGTCCTCGTTGACATTCACCGTCGCACTGCTCGAGCCGCCGATATTGAACCAGAAGCCCGAGGCCACGCCGCGGCCCTGATTGGGGCCGAGTGGCGCCGAATAATGCGGATGCGCTTTCGCCGCCGCCAACGTATCGGCAAAGCCGATGACGCCGAATTTGGGGCCGTAGGCGGCGTTTGTGCCCTCGCGCGCCGCGTTCTTCTCGCGCAGCTCGATCGGGTCCATGCCGAGCTTCTTGGCGATCTCATCGATCACCGATTCAACTGCATGCTCGGAAATCGGCGCGCCAGGCGCGCGGTAGGCGGCCACTTTCGACCGATTCGTCACCACGTCATAGCCCTTTACTTTGACATTCTCGATGTCATAAGGCGCAAAGGCGCACATGCAGCCGGGCTGAATCGGCGAACCGGCAAAAGCGCCGGCCTGGTATTTCAGAATGGCCTCACCGGCAACGATTGTGCCGTCATTGGTGACGCCGACCTTGACCCAGCTCGCCGCGCCCGAGGTCGGGCCGGAGGCGCGGAACACTTCATCCCGCGTCATCACGGCACGCACCGGCTTGCCCGCTTTGCGCGAAAGCATCAGCGCCACCGGCTCGAGATAGACCGTCGTCTTGCCGCCGAAACCGCCGCCGATCTCAGACGCGGTGACACGCAAATCGGCGATATCCATGCCGAGCAATTTGGCGCAATAGGCGCGCACGACAAAATGGCCCTGGGTGCAGCACCATAGTTCCGCCTGACCGTCTTCGGAAAAGCTCGCCACGGCGGCATGCGGTTCAAGATAGGCCTGATGCACCGGCGCCGTCTTAAAGCTGCGCTCGACCACCAGATCGGCCTTGGCAAAACCGGCCTCGACATCGCCAACCGCGATATCGACTTCCTTGAAAATGTTGGAAGCCTTGGTCGGCTTCGGCGTCACGCCGTCGGTGAACATATCGGCATGCAGAACAGGCGCATCCGCTTCCATCGCCTCTTCGACATCGATAACGTGCGGCAGCACCTCGTAATCGACTTTGATCAGATCGAGCGCGGCATCGGCAATGGCGGCACTGGTCGCGGCCACGGCGGCGACGGCGTGGCCGTCATAAAGCGCTTTGCCGTTGGCCATGATGTTGTGCGCGAGATCGCGGAAATTGAGCTGCAATTCACCCGCCGGCACCCATTCGGATTCGAGTTCCGCGACATCGGCGGAGGTGATCACCGCCTTCACGCCGGGCAGCGCCTCGGCCTTTGAGGTGTCGATGGATTTAATATTGGCGTGGGCGTGCGGGCTCCGGAGAACCTTGCCAGTCAGCATGCCGGGCAGCATCAGATCGGCGCCGAATTTGGCCCGGCCCGTGACTTTATCGTTGCCGTCAGGGCGAACCGGGCTGGTGCCGACCCATTTATATTTTTTGCTTTCAACCGTCATGATCAGGCTCCCCTCATATCGGCGGCGCAATCCATGACCGCGCGGATGATTTTATCGTAGCCGGTGCAGCGGCAGAGATTGCCGGCCAGCCAATAGCGCACTTCGCTTTCGCTCGGGTCCGGGTTCTTGGCCAGCAACGCCTTGGCGGCTATCAAAACACCTGGCGTACAGATGCCGCATTGCAGCGCCGCCTCCTCAAGAAATTTCTGCTGCAGCGGATGCAAGGTATCGCCGTCAGCCATGCCCTCGATGGTCTCGATCTCCTGGCCTTCGGCCTCGGCGCCGAGCATCAGGCAGGAACAGACCAGACGGTCACCCACCGTGACGCTGCACGCGCCGCAATCGCCCGTGGCGCAGCCCTCTTTGCTGCCGGTGAGGCGCAGCTCATCGCGCAGCACGTCGAGCATGGTTTGTTGCGGCTCGCAGAGGAACTCCACCGGCTCGCCATTGATTGTCGTGGTCACATGTATTTTAGCCATTTATCAGCCCTCCGCGCGCTGTTGCGCGATCTTGGCGGCACGGCGTGCGAGCACGCCGGCGACTTTGATGCGGTATTCGATGGTGCCGCGTTTATCGGTGATCGGCCGGCAGGCGGCGCGCGCCGCTGCATCGAGCTTCTCCATTGCGGCACCGTCGAGTTTGCTGCCGATCAAGGCGGCGGCGCCGTCTTGCAGCAGTAATTGGGTTGGCGCGACGGCGCCGAGCGCCACGCGGGCGTCGGTGCACACACCGGCATCGTCGAGCGTTAAACTAATGCCCGCGCCGACCACGGCAATATCCATCTCGGTGCGCGGGATAAAACGCAGATAAGCATCGCCCGAACGCGCCGGACGGGCCGGAAACAGGAAATCGACGACAATCTCACCGTTGGCCAATGAGGTCTGGCCGGGCCCGGTGACGATATCCTCGACCTTCGCCTCGCGCCGGCCATTCGGTCCGGCAATGGTGCAAACCGCATCCGCCGCGATCATCGCCGGAACGGCATCCGCCGCCGGCGAACCATTGCACAAATTGCCGCCCATGGAGGCGCGCCCCTGAATCTGGGTCGAGCCGATCAGCTCGAATGCCTCGACCACGCCGGGCCATGCGGCCTTCATGCCGTCATGCTCGCCGAGAACCGCGCCCGAGACCGATGCCCCTACACGATAACCACCATTTTCTTCATTTATGGCAGTAAGTTCTGGGATTTTTTTAATGTCAATAATCATCGCTGGCTTGATCATACCCATGCGCAATTGGACGAGCAGATCGGTGCCGCCCGCCAGCACTTTGGCGTTGCCTTTGGCCGCAGCCAGCAATTTCACCGCCTCGTCGAGCGAGCCGGGTGATTCATATGTCAGGGCGTTCATTTCAGTCCTTTAATGTTTGGTAATCCTGATCGCCAAGCCGGGCGGAACCGCCCAGCCGAAATTACGTGAAATCGCGCCAATGCCGTCCCCCGGGAGCGCGCGAAGGCGCCAACATACGCCGATTGCCCCCCTCGCCTCAAGCTCGGAACGCACACAATTTTGTTAGCCCGAGGAAGCTTCTAAAACAGCGTCGGAAACGAACGGATTACTCTCGCGCTCGGCAGCGAAATTCGACATCTCGCCATGCCCCGGAACGAACGCCGTATCGCCGCCGAGCGGCCATAATTTGCCGGTGATCGCGCCGATCAGGGCAGCGTGATCACCGCGCGGAAAATCGGTCCGTCCGATCGAGCCCTGAAACAGCACATCGCCGACAATCGCGAGCTTGGCTTCGGCGTGGTGAAACACGACATGGCCCGGCGTGTGGCCCGGGCAATGCAGCACATCCATCTCGACATTGCCGAACGAAACCTTATCGCCCTGCTCGAGCCAGCGCGTCGGCTCGAACGGCCGCGCGCCGGGAACGCCAAATTTCTCGCCCTGCTCCGCCATCATATCGATCCAGAACGAATCCTCACGCTGCGGCCCCTCGATCGGCACATCCAACTGCTCGGCCAGTTCGGCGGCACTGCCGGCGTGATCGATATGGCCATGCGTGATGAGGATTTTCTCGATTGTGACGCCGTGCTGCTTGGCCGCGTCCAAAATGCGCTCAAGATCGCCGCCGGGATCGATCACCGCGCCCTTCATGGTCTCGGAACACCAGATCACCGTGCAATTCTGCTGAAAACCGGTCACCGGAACGATGACCGCCTGAATAGGAACTTCTTCGCTCACCCGTTGGCCGCCTTGGCATTCATTGGCACTTCATCGTCATAAATTTCATCCGGCAGCGGCAGTCCAGCCAATTCGGCCTCGCCGAGCGGCCCATCCGGCGCGTAGCCGCTCTGCGCCACCACTTCCATCAGCTGGCGGCAATGCTGCGCCGCGTGCCAGGCGGTGCGTTCCATCACACCCTGGGCCGGCTGCACGCCGTAATAGGTATTGACCGTCCCCGGCACGATGCCGGCGCGCCACCAGGCGGCAAAATCCTCGCGCACGCCCTGGCCATAGGCGATGACCTTCTCGACACTGTCCAATTCCGGCGGCGGCAGGCGCTCAAAATGCTCAAACGTCACCGCCCCGCCGCGCGCCGCATCGAGAAAGGCGGTCGGGATGACGAAGATGTGATAGGCGAGATCGAGGCAATTACGCTCTCGCCCCGGCAAATTGACGCGCAACCGATCCGCCGGAATCTGCGGCAGAAAGCGCTGCGCCGCCGCCATAATCAGATCAATCTTCTGGTTAAGCTCCGCCACCGGCAACTGCTTGCGCGTCATCTCAACCCCGACAAAATCGGCCAAATCCCTTATTTCCTGGGCAAAGGCAAATTCATCGCCGCGCGTAATCACCGGTATCGACATCGCCCCGAGGCGCGCCAAATCATCCATCGCGCCCGCATCCTCGCGCACATTGATCGATTCAAAGGCAATCCCGTTCTCCTTCAGGAACTCCTTGGCCCTGAGGCACGAAGTACAGCCCGGCTGCCAATAGACTTTATAGCTGTCCGCCATGATGTCGCCCTGCTGGTTGATCCCTTCAGGCAAGGTAGGTCAGCGGCGAGAGCGGGTCAAACAACGGCGCCCCCCCTAATCGACCAATTTCCACTCGCCCTTCGGCTTGATGCCCTTCGCCTGCGGGATAATCTCCTCGCCGAAGCGCTGGATCTGCTCATGTTGTTCGCTGAGGCTACCGGACGGGCACATCATCATGCAGACGACCATTGAGAAGCCGGCATCGGCGAACTGTTGTAGATGTTCGAGGATTTGTTCGGGCGTGCCGGTGCAGGTCGGGCGTTTGGCTTTTTGCGCATCCGGGTCGCTCGCATCCGTGGCGCGCGCCGTGGCGGCGGCCATCATGTGGAATTGCGTCACGTCCTTATCGAGCTTGTCGGCCTCTTTGCGGATGATGTCCTGCAGCGGCGC
>JABIXB010000310.1 GCA_018666805.1 Rhodospirillaceae bacterium
CGTCGTCCTGCAGCCAGACCACCGTATCGCCCGGGTTGATCATCACCTTGGCCGGTTCGAATAAAAAATCGCCGCTGTCCTCGTCGAATTTCATTTTGACGACCGTCGTGTCGGCCTGGGCAGCAGTGGAAACACCCAATCCGATCAGTGCGGCGAGGGCCGCAGAAGCGGCCAGTTTTCCGTATTTCATCATCTGTATTCTCCGCTAGTGTTAGAGTTAATGATCCATGTCTTGGTGTTGGCTCGATTGCGGTTGTTCTTCCGTTATGAGGGATGGGTTAGTCCCTGTGCAGGCGGCGCGGGTGGCGTGGTCGTGGATAAGGTTCTCCGACGCCATGAGCGCATTGCAGCGCGCTTGGTGCGTTATTCCGGCAGCCGATATTGCGGCGCTGGCACGCCCGTCCAGCGGGACGGTTTCCCAACGCCCGTGCAATAGCATTTTCGGATTTTCCCGCCCGACATAGGACCACGAGCCGTCTTCGCCGACAGACATCATGGCCGACATATCGTGCCCCGCATGACCGCCGTCCTCTTGCGCGAAGGCCGGCGCCGTGAGGGCGGTAAGAGCGGCCAGCGCCGCCACAAGCAGAAGCGTTTTACTTTTGATTAGCATTATCTCCTCCCTCAATGGCCAAGCCCGGCGGGGCCGGGGTTGAGCATGTTGTGTTCCAGGTCAAGAATAGAGCCGCGTGCGCCGACCGATTCATTGAAGGTCGTATCAAGGGCGAAGGAGAGGCCAAGAAAGAGCGCGTGGCTGCTATCCTTATTCTCTGCCGTGCCCAAGGTGGCGCCATTGTCGAGATAGCGGTACTGGCCGAGCGCCTCGATGCCGCTGCCGATCCGCCAGGCAACGCTCGGCACCAGGGCAAGGGAGGAGGCGTCATTGAAATCGGCGTAATCCTTCCACGCCACCGTGAGCGCCGCCTGCCAATCGGTTTGCAGTTGCGGGCGGGATGTATAGCGCAGCGCACTCACCAGAGCATATTGTTCGCCGCGTGCCCGCGTCACATCGGAGCCGAGATTGGCAACCCCGGCACCGAAATTATAGATGCCCTGAAAATCCACCGCCCAACCGGCCTCGGGATCGTCGTTGAGATTGTAGCTGAAGCCGGCCAGGAGCGCCGCGACATCGTCATCATCGCCACCCGCCAATTCGTCGACGCGCTGCCAATCGAAGCCGACGCCGGCATAGCGGATGCCGCGGTCGAACTTGATCGCTTCGGGCATTTCATAGGCGAAGCCGAGCGCCGCGCCGTTTAAATTGGAGCGCGAGGTGCGATCGCTGCTGGAAAGGTCGCTGACATCGGTCTCGGCCCGGGCGGTGGCGAAGGCGCGCGCCTGGAAACGTTTCCACAAATAGCGCGTGCCGCCGAGAACGCCGCCGAAGATTTGATCTTCCTCGGCTTCCACATTGGCGCCGGCATTGCCGACATGGGTGAAGGCGAGAAGGTCGTCATCGCGCAGCGTCGGAAACGACACAAGCGTGTTGGGCAGGCGCGTGCGGCCAAGAACAAAATCATAATCCTGGCTGCCCATGCCGACGAGCGCCTGATGGACGAAGATTTCGTCCGGCAGGTCGGAATCGTCTTCCGGTAAAATCAGGCCGAGCACCGCGTAGCCGTAATCACCGGCGTTGAACATATATTTGCTGGCGCTGATCAGGATGCTTGAATCGGCGATATCGAGCGCTGCCTCGCTCTTGTTGCCGCCGACCGGACGATCGGTATCGGAGAAATTGGCTGTGGCGATAAGGCGCCCGCCGAGACTGATCTCGGGCGGAACATTGGGATCGATCTCGAGCGCCACGGCATTCGCGGCGAACAGCGCCGCCGTCAAGCCGGCGGCCATGGATATAATCTGTCTTTTCATAGCTCTGGTCCTTTCCGGCTATTCGTTGATGGCGATTGAGGGCACATAGGGCACGTCGCCCATATCCTCATATTCAAGCAGGGTGAGCATGCCGCCCGGATAGATGCCGTTATTCATCACGCGCCGGACATCATGGTCATGGAAGGTCCAGAAGCCCGGATTGTCGCCATAGACGATGATGTCCGCCGTCTTGCCGGGAAAGAGCGACACGGTGTTGAGGCGCTTCGGTTCGGGCAGCGGATTGCCGTCCTCCGCCACTTGCCAGAAATTATGGCCGTGCAGATGCATGTGATGGGAGAGGAAGCCGCCATTGATCAGGCGGATACGGATATATTCGCCTTGCTTGATGAGGAGCTTTTCGGTCGCTGGATAGCATTTGCCGTTGATGGCGAAAAATTCCGGCTCGGGCGTGCTGCGTTCCGCCGCGCCGCGCGTATAGGGCGGCGTCCAGCCATCGGCGATGGCGGCTTGGAATTCGTCATAATCACGGAAGAAGCCGTGCGTGATCGGATCGAGCTTGCCCATCGCCATCAGCTTGTTGACCCGCTTCATGCCGCCCAACACTTCATTGATGTGCTTGCGCGACCAATTAACGTCGAAAGCTTCAAGCATCAGCGTGTAATCACGCGTGTAGGGGAACATCTTACGCACCGGATCATCGGCCTGATCGATGATAAAGGCGCCGTGCAGGGCCGACATCATGTGCAGCGGCGTTGACCAGTGGCAGTGGTAAAAGCGCGTGCCGGCGGGGCGCGCCTGAAAGCGGTAGACGAAAGTCTCGCCTGGATGGATTGGGTCCTGCGTCACCATCGGCACGCCGTCCATGGTGTAGATCACGTCGAGGCCATGCCAATGAATGGTGTGCATTTCCTCGGTGTTGTTGGTGACGTTGACCTTAACCCAGTCGTTTTCCTGCACCCGGAAGAGCGGCCCCGGCACCTGCTTGTTGAAAGCAAAGACCGGCAGGCTGACGCCCGGTACCAGCTCATGCTCCATCATGTCAAAGCTCATATCGAAGCTGCGGTAGGGCACTTCATGATCGCCCGGCGCGCCGGGTGGGTTGGTGCGCGCGCCGATCATATTGTGGCCCTTCATAAACATCATCGAGCCCTGGGCTGGTTGATATTCGCCGGCCCGCGCCGCGCCGCCCGCAACGCCCATCAGGGCGCCGCCGGTTGCCGCCACCGCCGCCGAACGCAGCAGCGCGCGCCGCGTCGGCCCGGAAGCCGGGGTATCCGCTTCGGCGTCCCCGGCCGGCAGCGGTGATTTACTCTTCTCGCTCATGATCACTCCTCGAAAATTATCCGTCTCAACCGCCATGGATTTAAGAAGGCCATGGCAGGCCGTCAAGAGCTTCATTGTTGAAGCCCGTCTTCCAAACATGAAACGGGAAAACCCGCCTTAGGCGGTTCGGGGAGGTTGTTTGAGGCTCTCGGGTGAGTAGCCGGGCGGCAGATTGCTGAAAAATGATTCTGCGCCGAGAAGTACATAATAGCGCGCCATATCGAAGCCTGCGCCGGCCAGTGCGGAGGACAAAACGCGCGAGCCCTCACACAGTTCGTCGCCATGATCTGCATGGTTGGTGTGGCCGGGGGTCGATGCGCTGCAATAGACCTTAACCGAGTCTGCATCGCTTTGGTCATGCGCCGCGACCGGCGAATGATGGTCGGCATTGGCAGGGCTATCGCGGTGGTGTTGCGCCGCTTCAGTTGCGCCGTTCAAATCCGGCGCGGCGGCGTTTATTTGGCTGGGGCCGAGATAAATCGTGAGCGCCAGAGCCAGTGCAATGGCGATGCGTCCGGCAATTTTGAACATATTAGCCTGCTCCAGCCGATGTGGCGGGCCAAATTCCCAAGCGTCACTCCTCATACTGCCAACATATGGTTTCCAGTAACAGGAAGGTCAAGGGGAAAGGCAAAGTTTGGCGATTTAATCTAATCATGATGATCGTCATCATCACCGGAGTCATGATGGCCACCGTTGCTACCGTGCTGGTCATCGTCAGAACCATGATGGCCTGACGCGCCGGCGCGGTCGATATTGATGATGAGACCGCTTAGCCCTTCGCTTTGGCTCGCGTTCCGCGCCACGGTCTTGCTCCCGAGCGTTTCGTAATAGGTGTCGCCGGGCCCATATTCACGCTCGCCGCGCGCTTCCACATCAGAGATCAGATTGCCCTCAAGCACGTAGATCACGGCGTCGGTTTCGTGCACATGGGCATCGCCCTGCCAACCGGGCGGCACATGAAAGCGCGTAATTTTTATTTTCAAATCCGCATCGGCGGCGAGCGCGTGCTCAACAAGAACGCGCATCTCGATTTCCTGCGCGGCCGCGCCAGGCGTCTGGCAGGCAAGCATCAGCGAAGCGGTAACGACGAATGCGAAAATTAGGCGAGTGCCAGATCCAATTCCAAACCCATTGCCAAGTCCCATGACGATTTCCCTTCAAATTTAGTTACCAAGGCTGGCTATATTTAGCCGGAAAACTTCTACCGATCCAGTACGCCCAGGAAGATTCTGCGGCGGCAGGGCCTGCCATCTAGGGTCGTCCGTCATCTCGTCGGCGGCGTGCAACAGATCTGCCGAGACGACGAGCGGCGCGCCGACGGTTCGTGTCAGCTTTTCGAGACGTTCGGCGACGTTCACGGTATCGCCGATGACGGTGTATTCGAGGCGGGTCTCATTGCCTATGGCGCCGGCGAATACCTGACCGTAATGGACGCCGATGCCGAGCGCGATCGCCGGCCGGCCGTCAGCCTGCCGTTCGCGATTCCAGCCGTGCAGGGTTTCAACCATGTCGAGGGCACAATGTAAGGCGTTTCGCGCATCGTCCGGCCCCGGCCGGGGCGTTCCAAAAACGCCCATGATGGCGTCGCCGATGAATTTATCGATGACGCCGCCATGTTGCTCGATAGGGTGCGACATGCGGCCTCGGAAATCTGTCAGAAGCGCTGCCACTGCACCTGCCTCTAATTTCTCCGACATGGCGGTGAATCCCCTGATATCGACGAAGAGCACCGCCGCGTCTTGTCTGTGACCCTGCCACATCGCTTCGAGGCCGGAATCGGCAAGCTCTCCCGCCATGCCGTGCGGAACATAGCGCGCCAGGTTGGCGCTTCGCCGGGTTTGCGTGATGGAAGTGAACAGGCAGTTCCTGGCCCGCGATACGGAAACCACGACGATGATGCCCGTTAATATAATAATTGCCACGCGCACTGCTTCGCTGGCCAGACCGTGGTGGCCGGTCCCCATTTGCAGGCCGGCGGGCAGGAGGTCCTCGCCTCCGCTTACCGGAAAAATATCGGAGAGGCCGATGAGCAGCACCCAAAGGGTGCTAAAGAGCGCAACGGTGTATGCGATCAACCAGGGGCGGTGGCGCAACGCGGCATGCGCAATAAATACAAAAATCAATGCCGAGCCGGGAATGCCGAGGATGGCGCTCAGCGGCGCCTCCATCGCCAGCGACATAAGGATCAGAAAGCCGAGCAGTAGGAGCACATCTATCGTCACGAACAACCACGGCAGCCAGGGCCGGAAGAAGCGGCGAAAAGCGAGTATTTCCGCGCTTAAGGTGAGCAGGCCGTAACCGCCGGCAAGCGCATACATGGATTGATGATGGTGATGGCCGGGCGCCGAAATATTAAGCACCAGGGCGAGAATTACAGCGAAGACCAAAACGCGCAAATGGGCAGAGAGGAGTTCGCTGTGGCGCTCCGCCTGCTCGAAGATGGTTTTTATATGTGCGGACATATCCATTATATGCATCCTGGATAATTGAGTATTGCAGGTGGCTGTAAAACGAGAGAAATCAAGAGATGTTATTTAATTTTCTCGGCCGCACCGGGCTTTCGGTATCGCCGCTTTGCGCCGGCACCTTAGCCTTTGGCGGCGATGCCGATGAAGCTGAATCCTTGGCGATGTATGGCGCCTGCCGTGATGCCGGGGTCAACTTTTTCGATTGCGCCGATAGCTATGCCGGCGGGCAGGCCGAGACGGTTTTCGGCAAACTCATGGCGCATGAGCGCAACGAACTGGTGATCACGTCGAAATGCGGTTATCCGGTGAGCGCCGAAGACAGTGGTGAGGGCGCCAGCCGGCAGCACATCACGCGCGCGGTCGAGGCCAGCCTGAAGCGGCTCGGCACCGATCGGCTCGATGTATTTCTCATGCATCAGTGGGATGCACAGACGCCGCTTGAAGAAACATTGCGCTGCCTGGAAGAACTCCGCCGCGCCGGCAAGGTGCTCCATCTTGGCGCCAGCAATTATGCCGCCTGGCAGGTGGCCAAGGGCCTGGGCATTGCCGAGCGCCACGGCTGGGCGCGCTTCGAGGTGGTTCAGCCGATGTACAATCTGATCAAACGCCAAGCGGAATCCGAAATCCTGCCGTTGGCCAAATTCGAACAGCTCGCCGTCACGCCCTATAGCCCGACGGCGGGCGGATTGTTGAGCGGCGATTACCGCGATGGCAAACAACCCGAGCGCGGTCGTCTGGTGGTGAACGATGAATATGCCGCGCGCTACGGCGAGGATTGGATTATGGAATGCGCCACCAACTTCGCCGATTTCGCCGAAGCGCGCGGACACCACCCGGTGAGCCTCGCAGTGGCCTGGGTCGCGGCCCATCCCGATGTGACCTGCCCAATCATCGGCGCGCTTGATGTCGCCCAGCTAAGACCTTCCCTGAACGCCCTCGACATCGGGATGACGGCGGAACTGCACGGCGAAATCAGCCGCCTTTCGCGCCGGCCGGCACCGGCGCACGATCGCTCTGAAACGCTCAATATGGATTAAATCACCGGCCCGGGGTCGAGCGGCTTTTCCAGCTTTGCTAAGGCGTCGTGGGTACTGAGAAATACCTCTCCCGCGCCCAAATGGCCGAGAAAATCGGTTTTCTCGAGCTTGTCCATGACCGGGCCTTTGACCTCGGCCAGATGCACCGTCACCCCGGCTTCGCTGAGCGCGCGGACGGTGTTCTCCAGGCTTTCGAGCGCGCTGGCGTCGATAAAATTGATGGCGCTGCAAATCAACACGAGATGCTTGATACGTGGCTGATCCGCGACGGCGGCGAGCAGGCGGTCTTCAAGGAAGCGGGTGTTGGCGAAATAGAGATTTTCATCGACCCGGAGCGCCAGCACATGCGGCAGCGTCTTTACATCGTGACGCAGGATATTGCGGAAATGTTCGGTTTCGCCGACGCGTCCGACAATTGCCATATGCGGGCGGCTGGTGCGCCATAGGTAAAAGGCGATCGAGAGCGCCGCGCCCAACATGATGCCGATCTCGATACCAAGTGCGAGCACGGCGGCGAAGGTCGCCAATTGGGAAAGTCCGTCGAGGCCATTGTAACGCCAGGTACGAAACAGCGAGCGGAAATCGACCAGCCCGGAAACGGCGACGACAATGATCGCGGCGAGCGCGGCCTTCGGCAGATAGTGGAAGAGCGGCGTGAGAAAAGCCAATGTAAAGGCGATCAATATGGCGGTGACGATGGCGGCGAGGCCGGTATTGGCGCCGGCGGTGAAATTGACCATCGAGCGGCTGAAGCCGCCGGTGACGGGATAGCCGCCGCTGAAGGCAGCGCCGATATTGGCGACGCCGAGGGCGCGTAATTCCTGATCCGCGTCGATCTTCTGGCGCCGTTTGCTGGCCAGCGCTTTCGCCACCGAGACGCTTTCGACAAACCCGACCAGGGCAATCAGGCCGGCGGCGGGCAGCAAATCCTGGGCCATCGTCAGGTCGATGCCCTGCCAATTGAGGGTGGGGAGGCCGGCCGGAATTTCGCCGACGATCTTCACCCCGGCGTTGACGTCAAGGCGAAACAGCCACACCAGCCCGGCGCCAAGAATGACGACGGCAAGCGGCCCCGTCTTGGTGAGCGGGCCGACCCACGCCGGGTTCATGCCGGCGCGCCGCAGCAGAGCGCCTAGCGGCCCGCGCCACAGGAGCAACAGCGCCACCAGGCCGACACTGAGCGCGACGGTGACGATATTGGCGCTTTCCGCCTCGCGGATCACAAAACCTACAATGTCGGTGAGCAAGTGGCTGCGCGGAATTTCCATGCCGAGCAGGTGTTTGAGTTGGGAAAAGCCGATGATCAGCGCTGCCGCACTGGTAAAGCCGGAGATCACCGGATGGCTGAGGAAATTGGCGAGAAAGCCGAGCCGCGCGACACCCATGACAAACAGCATCAGGCCGCTTGCCAGCGCCAGGATCAGAGCGCCGGCCATCTGGTTGTCACTACCGCTTAAGCCCGCGAGCGCGCTCGCGGTCATCAGCGAAACCATGGCGACCGGCCCGACCGCCAGGGTACGGCTGCTGCCGAACATGGCGTAGAGAATAAGCGGCAGAACGCTGGCGTAGAGCCCGACCTGCGGCGGCAGGCCGGCGAGCATGGCGTAGGCCATGCCTTGCGGCACCAGCATGATGGTGACGATCAGACCGGCGATCAAATCGCCGGAGAGATCTGATTTGCGGTAGTTTCCGAGCCAGTCGAGGATGGGCAGATAGTGCGCGATGATCGCCATTTTCCTATTTTCCAACCCATCGCTCGAGGAATGCGCTGCCGCTAATCCTTATGTATCACATGTCGGGAGCAGGTTCCTAACCGGCGCTTTGCACCGGAAACCCAGACCTTTTCCAGTCAATCAACCCGCCGGCGAGGTGGAACGCCTCGTTGTGGCCAGTGGCAATTAATTTTTTGCCGGCCTTGCGCGAGCGCATGCCGGAGCCGCAATAGAGCACCAGCTTTTGCCCTTCGTCTGGCGTAAAGGCGGCCGGATCGAAGCGGCTGAGCGGATTGAGGTGCGAGCCTTCGATCCGCGCGCCGGCATGTTCGGCGCTCTCGCGGACATCGACGAGCAGGGCTTCGCCGTTTTCCAGCCAGGCCGCCAGGGTATCTGAGGTGATGTCGTGCACTTTGTTACTCATGGGGTGTGGTTCCTTCCTGTGGGCCGCAGGGGCCCGCCTTTGTTGAACAGTAAATGTCATAGAGAAGTTGGATCACCTGGGCGGCGCGTTGATCCGCCAGGGCGTAATGAATGGTTTGTGCTTCGCGCCGGGTCTCGACCAGCGCGTCGCGCCTGAGCACGGCCAGATGCTGCGACATCGCCGATTGCGAAAGACCGATCCGCGCCGTCAATTCACCCACCGTCATCTCGCCGCCGATCAATTGGCAGAGAATCATCAGGCGGTTTTCATTGGCCAGCGCCTTCAGCATGGTGCTCGCCTCGCGGGCCGAGCTTTGCATGGTGGACAGGTCTATATTCATAAATGCTAATTTAGTGATTTATAATATACATTCAAGGGGCAGGCACAAAAAAAGCCGCCCGCAGGCAGCTTTTCTCGATTTATTGGCTCAAGCCCTTAGTCAGCGCCGGCTGCCTGAGGTATTTCAGGCTCCAGAATATCGCTAAAGGGCGTGCTATCCCAGCCTTCGGAGCGCTTTTTCCAATAATTATCGCTGAGCTTGCTGGTGGTGATGCCGGGCGCGCCATTGCCGATCGGCTTGTCGTTGATCAGAGTCACCGCCATCACGCCGCCGCCGGTGGAGGAGACGAAAACTTCGTCGGCATCCTGCAGATCGGCCTTGGTGAGGTCCGCGGCTTCGGCTTGCAGGCCGGCATCGGCGCAGAGCTCAAAGACGCTCTGCCGGGTGATGCCTTCCAATAGATTCTCGCCTGGTGTCAGCACTTTGCCGTCTTTGAGAATCCACACATTGAAGCCCGGCCCCTCGGTGATATAGCCATCCAGCGAGAGCAGCACCGGCGCATCGGCGCCATTGTCGAGTGCTTCGAAGTGGGCGCGCGTGAGGTCCATGCGGTTGAAATTTTTAACCCGCTGGTTGATCGCCTCGTTGGGCGCGCGCCGGATGGTCTCAGCGACCCAGAGATGGGCGCCGGCATTGGGCCGGTCGTTGGGCACAATCCAATAATAGGGCACGGCATAGGCGATGAATTCATTTTCGGATTCGCGCGGATCTCCGGTCGCGGCGCCACCGGCATAACGCCCGCGCGTACACAGGAAATAAACGCAGCAATTGTCGAAGCCCGAGCGCACCGCGCACTCGGCCATGATGCGGCGCATTTCGTCTTCGCTGCACGGTGGCTTGACGCGGATGTATTCGCACGAGCGGCGGAAGCGGGCCAAATGGTCTTCAAGCTTGAAAAAGGCACCGTCCCAGGCCGAGACAACATCAAACACCACATCGCTCTTGGTAAAGGCCGGATCCAAGAGCGGTATTGTCGCCTCGTCGACCGGCATGTAACGCCCTTGGCTATAGGCGATTCCCTTTGATTCGCTCATGATTTATTCCTTCTGCAAATTGCCTGGCGCCGTCCTGGCAGCGTATTTCGTTTCTCTCTTCCTGCCATGAAACAGCGTGAGCGCGGGCGGTGCAAGCCGTATTATATGGCTTGAACCAAAGCGGCCGCTCCGGGATGATTGCCGTCAAGAAAAAATGCAAATAGGGGAGATGGATCATGGCGATGGATGTAAAGGCGCTGGCTGCGTGGCTTGGCGATTCGATTATGGCGCAGCGCGGCGTCGGGCGCGAGGCGGCGGGCGAGACACATCATTTAACGGAAGAAATGCAAGGTGATTTTCATTACACCATGGGGCCCTATTCGGACCCGGTGCTGACGATTAAGCCGGGCGATACGGTGGTGGTCGATACGCGCGACGCCTTTGAGGGCAAGCTCACCAGCGAGAGCGACAAGCCGAGCGAGAAATTACGCCTGCCGTTCGTCAATCCGCAGAACGGACCGATCATGGTTGAAGGGGCGGAAAACGGCGATGCGCTCGCGGTCTATATCGCCTCGATGTATCCGCGCGGCGAGGATCCGCATGGCATGGTCGCGATGATCCCCGAATTCGGCGCGCTGACCGGCACCGCCTACACCGCCACTCTCAACGATCCACTGCCGGAGAAAGTGCGGCGTATCGCGGTTGATGAGGAAAATGTTTACTGGAGCAAGCGCATCACGCTGCCCTATAAGCCGCATATCGGCACGCTGAGTTGTTCGCCGGAAATTGATTCGATCAATTCGCTCACGCCCGACAATCACGGCGGCAATATGGATTTGCCCGATATGGGGCCGGGCACGGTGACCTATCTGCCGGTGCGCTCACCCGGTGCCAGGCTTTTCATCGGCGATGCCCATGCCTGTCAGGGCGATGGCGAGCTGTGCGGCACGGCGGTGGAATATTCCTCAACCACCACCCTCAAGGTCGATCTAATCAAGGGCTGGACCCTCGATTGGCCGCGTCTTGAGACCGAAGACAAGATTTTCGGCATCGGCAGTGCGCGGCCTCTCGAAGATGCGACGCGCATCGCCTACCGCGAGCTGATACGTTGGATGGAAGCCGATTACGGCTATGACAAGTGGGACGCCTATATGATGCTCAGCCAGTGCGGCATCGTGCGCCTCGGCAATTTCGTCGATCCCAAATACAGCGTTGCCGCCGGTATCCGCAAGAAATTCCTAGCCGAATAGGTGGCCACTTAATCCGCCGCGTCGGTTTCAATTTCGGTTTCAATTTCGGTGGCAAATTCGGGCTTGGGCGCGGCCAGGTCTTTGCGCATAAATTCGTCGCGCATTTGGTAGCCATTGCCGGGATGCGCGGTCATTTGCTCTGGCGGTGTGGGCGAGGTGACGTCGGGCCAAATGCCGGGTTGCGGCCCGGAACCTTCTTCGGCGACAGGCAGCGGGTCGTCCTCGACAATCGCCGGCGTCTTGACGATATCCAAAAAGTCCCAACTGGCCTCAAGCGGTATGTTGTTGTTATCGAAAAAATAGATCGACCAGATGAAGCCGTGATCGACGGCGCCTGTGACTTCGACCCCGGCGGCTTCGAGCCGGTCTTTCAAGGCGAATAAATCTTCTTTTGAGGCGACACTGATGGAGAGGTGATCGAAGCCGAGCGGCTTGGTGCTGGGCGAGCCGTGGAATTTTATCTCCATCGGTTGGGCGCCGTCATAGGCAAAGAAGGCGATATAATTATTGCCGGTCTTGAAAAAATAATGACGGTAGCCGTCGTGGCCGATACCGGCCGTCAATTCCATGCCCAACAGGTCACGGTAAAAGCGGATGGTTTTCTCCATGTCAGGCGTAATGAAGGCGAGGTGGTTGATTTCCTTTAAATACATGCCGATCCTCCCGAGATATGGCAGCGCTCGTCTATAGGTAAGGCTTTTGCCGCAAAATTCCAAGTGAGGGCGGCAATGCGATCACTTTGTTCGCAGATTTAGGCAATGTATTTCAGGCGTGCTGAAGGGCACTGCTTTCTGCTATGAAAAAGCAGACGAGCTATTGAGGTTTTCGATTGGCGTGGCTGAAGAGGTGGCATAGAGCATGGCGGGATGGAAGCCGGATGCCGAACAAATCGCGAGCGGCCGTCTGGCCGGGGCCGATCTGAGCGGCATGGAATTGAAAGAGCATAATTTTCGCCAGGCCGATCTTGAGGGCGCCGATTTGGCCGGCGCCGATCTGCGCGAGGCGAATTTCTGGGGCGCCAATCTCAGCGGCGCGGACCTCAATGAAGCCAATGCGCGGGTGGCGAATTTTCAGGGCGCAAACCTCACAAACGCACAATTGGGTGAGGCCAATCTTTGGGGCGCGAACCTTAAGGTGGCGCGCTTGAGCGGCGCCTTTCTGGCGCGCGCCAATATGGCGCAGGCCGATC
The DNA here is from genome assembly GCA_018666805.1 of Rhodospirillaceae bacterium. Classification (GTDB taxonomy): domain Bacteria; phylum Pseudomonadota; class Alphaproteobacteria; order UBA828; family UBA828; genus PTKB01. The sequence goes on from JABIXB010000310.1 coordinate 12,551, forward strand.
TGCCTGGCGCGCAATGCGCCGGCGCGAATTTTACCGAGGCTAATTTGTGGGGCGCGGTGCTGCGCTTAACGACGCTTAGCGACGCCAATATGGCTAAGGTGCAATTGGGCCTTGCCAAGATGGAGCAGGCGGTGCTGGACGGCGCCAATCTGCGCGAGGCGGATTTGACCGGTGCCAATCTGCGCGGCGCCAGCCTGATTGGTGCGGATTTTACTGCCGCCGTCCTGCGTGATGCACGCTTCCGCGAAGCCAATTTAACCCGGGTGGATTTCCGCGACGCCGATCTCAAGCAGGCTTTTTTCGATGACGCCACGTTCGATGGCACGATTATGCCGGACGGCACCATCGAGGCCGGCCCGTTACATGAATGGCCGCCTGAAAGCGATTAATTCCAGAAGGCGTATCGCCTTCTGGCAAGCGCGACCGCCCGGCGTCTGAGGGAACATACAATGGGTCATTTTTTTGACCCATTGGATTCAAATGGTGCCACGGTAAAAATTGATCAGCATGGGCTGCTCAAAGACATAACCGTCTTCTGTTTTGGCGGCCTCGAAATTTCTCCGCACCTCGGGCTGGTCGATTAATTCGCGCGCAATCGGGTTGTAAGAGAGGGACGAGAATTTATTGACCATGGCGGCAAAGTTCTCATGCTTGGGGCGCTGCATATAGACATATTGCGCCGCCTCCCCGAACAACGGTGCGGCGGCGCGCTCGAGCGCCTGTTGCGCCAGGGTGCGTACCTCATACTCATCATTGAAGGGCCGCATCATGGTGAAATGGCTGCCTTCCATGCCGGGCTCGGCGACGTAAAGAAATCCGTTGGGTTTTAGCACGCGCGCCGCCTCGGCAAGGGCAGCATCCATCAGCTCGCGCGGCACATGGTGGAGCGAGCGGAAGAACAATACGCCATCGGCGCTGCCATCCTCGGCCGGGAGCGCTTGGGCGCCGGCTTCCATGAATGTGACATGCGGCGTGGCGGGGGCGTCGCGGTTCTTTTTCGCCTGGGCCGCATCCGGCTCGACAGCGAGTATTTCAGCGCCGCGTTCTGCCAGACCGCGCGCTGCATCGCCTGCCGCGCAGCCGGCTTCGATGAGCTTCAGGCCGGCAATCGCTACGACCTTTTCAAGCGCATCCAAATCGCCCAACTCGCCAAGATCCGTTCTCATTTCATTTCCAAATATTGTTGCTGACCGGCCGGCAGATTTACGGTTCTCCGGAATGGCGTCAAGTGTGATACCGATCCACCAGCAAACTTTTTCGCGACACAAGGGCGCCTGAATGGTGCAGAATGCGAACAACAGGTACGGCGGGATGGCTGAAGAAAATACAAATAAAGGGTCCCTTGGGGATCTCCTAGAGAAATACCGCTATTTGGGTGTGGCGATCGCCCTGATCGGCGGTGTTGCGCTTGTCCTGGTTATTTTCAAGGACATTATCTTCGGCGATGGCGGCGGCGAATCGACGCTTGGCACCAATTCCTTCATCGCCATCGCGGCGGTCGGCATATTGATTATCTTCGCCATCGTCGTCGATGCCCGGGCCAAGAACCGGGCGCTGACAGAGCGTGCCGAAAAGCTCGGCGTTATGGCCAAGCGGATGTACACCACGGTGGCGGAGTTGAACGCCGCCAATGAGGAACTCGCGCGCGCCCATCTGCAGGCCGATTTCGCCAGTCAGGCAAAATCAACCTTCCTGACAAATTTAAGCGGCGAAATAGAATCGCCGATCAAGGCAATTTTAGGCGATGCTCTGATACTCAGGAGCAAGCAGGATTTAAACGAAATTCAGCTTCAGGCGGTGAACAGCATCGCGCTCAACGGCGAGAGGTTATCGACCATCATTGCCTGCGTGCTGGAGATTTCGCGCATCGAAGCCGGAGATGTCGAGTTTGTGCCGGCTGATTTTAATCTCGGCGAATTAATTGCCCAGCTGGGTAAATCGCATGGTGTCAGCGTTGATGTCGCGGCGAAAGCATTCGGCGCGGTGAATGGCGATGCCCGGCTGCTGCGTGACGTGCTCCAATTCCTGCTCGATAACGCGACAAACGCGGAACAAGGCGGCGCCGTTCAATTTTCCGTCTCGCACCAGGGTGAGAATGATTTTGAGTTCGAAATCCGCGATGACGGCCCGGGCCTCTCGGCGGAAGCGTTGGCGCATATTTTTGAGCCGTTTTACCGGCAGGCGGGGGAGGATGGCAAAGGAATCGCCGGCCTTCGCTTCGCGGTTGCCGACAAAAAGGCCGGGATCATGGGCAGCGAATTGAAATGCGATTCGGAGCCGGAAAAGGGCAGCCGCTTCTGCTTTACCGTCAAGCTCCCTGCCGCTGCCAAAAACCTTGCCGCGAGCGGTTGAGACAACAATTATAATTCAACAGAAAGACCGCGAAAGTCATGCCTAAGTTTGCCGCCAACCTCAGTTTTCTTTTCCAGGACATTGATTTTTTTGAGCGCTTTGCCGCTTCGGCCGAATGCGGCTTCGAGGCGGTGGAGTATCTCTTTCCCTATGATTACGCGCCGGAAAAAATAAAGCAGGCGCTCACGGCGAACGGCCTCACCCAGGCGCTGTTTAATCTGCCGCCCGGCGATTGGGATGCGGGCGAGCGCGGCCTCGCTGCCTTGCCTGGGCGCGAGGCGGAATTTCGGGGTGCCGTGGCGCAAGCAGGAGACTATGCCGAGGCGCTCGGCTGTGCCCAAGTGCATGCCATGGCGGGCATCGTTCCGGAAGGCGCCGATCCCGCGCCCTATGAGGAAATTTACGTCGCCAACCTCAAATACGCGGCGGATTATTTTGCCGCGCGCGGCATTCGCACCTTGATCGAGCCGCTCAACAGCTTCGATATGCCGAACTATCTGCTGAACGGCACCAAGCAGGCGCGGCGCATCATCGAGGCGGTGGGCAGCGACAATCTCTATCTACAATATGACGCCTATCATCTGCAGATCATGGAAGGGAACCTGGCGCACAGCTTTGAGCGCGACCTCGATATTATCAGCCATGTGCAGATTGCCGGCGTGCCGGGGCGCTTTGAACCGAGCGTCGGCGAGATCAACTATCCCTATCTCTTCGCCCTGTTTGACCGGCTCGGCTATGACGGTTGGATCGGTTGTGAATACCGCCCCGCAGGCGAGACACGCGCCGGCTTCGGCTGGGCGAGTGAATATGGTATTCGCGCCGGATAGACAGGACTAGTCCTTGTCCCGATTGCCCGCCTGAGGAATTGTCGAGCGCCGTTTGCGCGGCTCTTTGGGGCGCGGCTGGGATTGTAGCCATGGTCCCTTTATTTCCGGACCCCAGGGTCCGGGCCGGTCCGGCTCCGGGTCGGGCTCCGATTCAACAGCCGCGACTGCGGCCAGGCCGGGGTGCGCGGTTTGGTTCAAATCGCCGCGCCCGAAAAGTTTCACATGGCGGTATTTGAACAGCAGCACCAGCACCATGCCGACAGCGAAACCGCCGACATGCGCCCACCAGGCAATGTTGCTTTCCCCGCCGCCACCCAGATTGACGACCTGCATGACAATCCACAGACCAAGCACCAGAAAGGCCGGCAACGGCAACAGCATGTAGAAAGCGAAGACCAGCACCTTGGCGCGTGGATAGAGCAACAGATAGGCGCCGAGCACGCCCGAGACAGCACCGCTCGCGCCAATTGTTGGGACGATCGAATCGGGCTCGACCCCGGCATTGATCAACGCCGCGCATGCGCCGCACAGCAGATAAAAAATGAGGAAGCGCACATGCCCCATGGCGTCCTCGATATTATTACCGAAAACCCAGAGATAAAGCATGTTGCCGATCAGGTGCCACCAGCCGGCATGGAGAAATTGCGAGGTGATGACGCTCAGGAAATCGACACTGGAGGGCAGGATCGCGTCCTGTGCGGCAATTTCCTTGACCTGGAAAATAACCGCCGGAATGGCGCCAAGGGCGAACTTCACTTGCGCGTCGCCGCCATCCGGCAGCGCCAGGGTAATCAGAAACACCACAACATTGACCGCGATCAGGGCGATCGTCACATAGGGTGTGATGTGGGTCGGATTGTTGTCCTTAATCGGCAGCATTCGCCGGCGCCGATCCTAGATACCTGGCGGGGCGTCTGAAAACACGGCCCGGCGTTTGACCACCAGGCAGCCGGCCATGATGTCGTGCAGCCCCTGTTTGCGCTTGGTAAAGGCGACGCTCAGACAGGCAGCCAACGAAACCAGGCTGATCAGGAGATCGAGTATGGCCACCGAATTAATCAGGCCGGGCAGCCATAACGGCCAGGTGCGGTAGCTCGCGGTAAACAGGTTGATGCGGTCGCCATTGTAATTGCAGACCCTAATTCCAAACAGGCGTTTACCCAGCGTTGCCTGGGCCTTGCCGCATTCCTGCAGCGCCAAATAGGCCCAGACCGCGATACCCATCACCAGCAGCCCGAGCAGAGACGGTGTATAGGCGGACAGTGCCTCGCCGCCATCGGGGCTTTCCATGACCTGTTTGATCAGAAGGTCATCCCAGATAAAAAAAGCGACAATCAGATAGGCGGCATAGATCAGGAACGCGTCGATAAACCAAGCCCCGGCACGGCGCCAGAAGCCGGCAAAAGGGTCGCCTGCCGGCATCGATAAACTGCCCCCTGTCACGATACTGCCTCTATCCCTGCCGCGTCGGTCCGCTACGCATCCGCATAGTCTTCAATATAGGCACGAATGATGGAATCCAAATCCTTGTCCGCCGGCAGGCCGAGGGCGTCGGCGCGTGGCGATTGCCCACGGCCCGGCCAGCCATCGCAAATCGCCTGAATGGCCGCGTCCGGCACCGCATTGATTTGGCCGAGCGGGCGATCGCCGGCGACGCGCTGGAGGCCCTCGATCATTTCCGCCACCGTCAATGTAATGCTCGGCAAATTGACCGAGCGGTCATCGCCGATGGCGTCGCTCTCGGCTTCGTGCAGGGCGAGAATACCGTCGACGATGGTGCGGTAGCCGCTCACCGCCATGCGTGTTTCGTTCTTGACCGGTAGATCATAGTCGATGCCCGAGAGTGGCTCGCGGAAGACGCCGCTGGCGAAACCCGACGCCGCCTTGTTGGGCTTGCCGGGGCGGATGATAACGGTTGGCAGGCGCGCGCCGCGGCCATCGAGAAAGCCCTTGCGGGTATAGTCGTTGAGCAACAGTTCATTGACCACTTTGGTCATACCGTAGGTCGTCATCGGCGTAATCTTGGTGTCGTCGCTGACCGTATCGGGGAGGGTCGAGCCGCCATAGACGGCAAAGCTGCTGGTAAAGACCACGCGTGTTAAGCCGGGCGCCGCGCGCGCCGCCTCAAGCACATTGATGCCGCCGTCGAGATTGACCTTCATGGCGAGGTCGAAATCCTGCTCGGCACCGGCGCTGACGACGGACGCGAAATGGAATACCGAGAGCGAATCGCCGGATATGAGGCGCATCACCAGATCGCGGTCGGCAATATCGCCGCTGACAATTTCGACCCGCTCGTCGAGGCCAGCGGGGCGCTCGGGCGGCGTGACGGCATCAAACAGGATCATTTTATCGATCGGCTCCGGCGCGCCGGACGCGCCGCATATTTCGCCGCGCTCGAGAATGACGCGCGCCAGCCTCAGCCCCAAAAACCCGGTGCCGCCCGTGATAACCACTTTCATTTTATGTAAACTCCTCATTGATCGGCGCATTGGTTTGCTTGCGCAGACCTTATAACAGGCGGCGCTTTCGGAACAACGCGTTCGCCTGCCTTGATTTCACGGATGGAATCTAACATAGGTAGCGCCTTAATCACCGGCCTGCGCTGTTATTTGCGCCGGCCCATCACGGAGGATAAACGCGTGGCAAATGCGAACGACCTTGGACCGAATGCGGCGCTGATCGGCCAACCCGGATCACGCGCCCGGCTGATGACACCTTCGCTGGTGCTCGATCTCGACGGTATGGAGCGGAATATCGAGCGCATGCGCAGCTTTGCGGCGGAGAAAAACATCGGCCTCAGGCCACATTGCAAAACCCATAAGAGCATCAATATCGCGCGCCTGCAGATCGAAGCCGGTGCGCTCGGCATTGGCGCGGCGACGCTGGGCGAAGCGGAAACCATGGGATATGCCGGCATTCCCGGCGTCCTCGTGACCTCTCCGGTCATCGCCGATACCAAGGTCGATGCCTTGATAGCGCTTAATCAAAGCGCCGACGGATTGATGCAAACGGTCGATAATATGGCCAATTTGCGCAGCCTCGATAGCGCCGCCGGGAAGTCCGGCAAATCGCTTAACGTGGTCATTGATGTCGATGTCGGCCTGCACCGCACCGGTGCGGCCAGCGTGGCTGACGCGGTCGCTCTGGTGCAAGCCACCGTGGCGGCAGAGCACCTCAACTATTCGGGCGTGCAAGGCTATGCCGGCCATATTATGCATATCGAGGATTTCGAGGAGCGGCGCAAGACGAATATCATCGACACGAAGCCTCTCAACGATACCTGCGCGGCGTTGGCCGAATTGAATTTGCCCCCCGCCATTGTTTCCGGCGCCGGCACCGGCACCTACGATATCGATGCCGAACTCGGCGTAATGAATGAAATGCAGACCGGCTCCTATGCGGTGATGGATGTGGAATACCGCGATGTACATTGCGAGAGCGCCGGGGATTGGCTGTTTGAGCCGGCATTGTTCGTCCGCGCCACGGTGGTGAGCAACAATCATAACGGTCACGCCACCATCGATGCCGGGCTGAAATGCTTCGCCACCGATGGGCCGTTGCCCGATTTCGCCAGCGGCGCGCCGGTCGGCTCGAGCTACAGCTATTTTGGCGATGAGCATGGCCGTATTGCGTTTGCCCAGGCAAATGAGCGCCTTGCGCTTGGCGATGCGGTGGAATGCATCGTTCCGCATTGCGACCCGACCATCAATTTGCACGATTTTTACCACTGCGTGCGTGGCGATACGCTGGTCGATATCTGGCCCGTCGATGCGCGCGGCCTGCACTAAAAGGCCAGGCTGCGCTTGGCGATGAAAGCCGATAGGTTACCGCCACCGCTCGCTTGGGCGTGGGGTATCGTACCCGGCCTGCTGATTTGCATCGTTATTGCCTTTGCGTCGACCTTCGTGTCGGAACATTATGGCGGGCCGACGCTGCTTTACGCCCTGCTGCTCGGCATGGCGTTTTTCTACCTTTCGAAAAACCCGAACGCCAGTGCCGGCATTCAGTTCGGTTCGCGCACGGTGCTGCGTCTTGGCGTGGCGCTGTTGGGCGCGCGCATCACCCTGGCGCAGATTATCGAATTGGGGCCGGCGCCAATATTGATCGTCATTGGCTCCATAATCCTGACCATTCTGTTCGGCCGCTTTGTCGCTACGTTGCTGAAGCTCGAACGTGGCATGGGTCTCTTAACAGCCGGGGCGACGGCGATTTGCGGCGCTTCCGCCGCTCTCGCCATATCCGCCGTAATGCCCAAGCATGACAAGCTTGAGCGCGATACCATCTTTACCGTCATTGCCGTCACCGCGCTCAGCACCCTGGCGATGATCATCTACCCGCTGATCGTCGACGCGATTGGCTTCGACAATACCGAAAAGGGTATTTTTATCGGCGCGACGATCCACGATGTGGCGCAGGTCGTCGGCGCTGGCTACATGGTCTCCGACGAAACCGGCGATGTCGCCACTTTCACAAAATTATTGCGCGTCGCCATGTTGGCTCCGGTGGTATTGATTTTCGCGCTTGTCGTCGCCCGTTGGGGGCGTGGGCAGGTCGGCAGCACGCGCGGCGCGCGCGCCGGTCTGCCGTGGTTTCTGGTCGCCTTTGTGGTGATTGTCGCGATCAACAGCATCGGCGTCATTCCGGCACCGGTCCAGGATGGCATGGTTGTGATGTCGCGCTGGTGCCTGGTGATCGCCATTGCCGGCCTTGGTATGAAGTCCTCGTTCCAGGAAATGTCCGTGCTGGGTTGGCGGCCGATCGCGCTGGTGGTGATCGAAACGCTTTTCCTCGCCGGTCTGGTGTTGATCGCCCTGATTCTTGAAGCCGGCCTGTGAGACACGGACTGTAAGAAAAAGGAGCGTTCTGGATGTCAACATTAGTGCCGCCATATGGTGCGGATTCCCTGAAGCCGCTGCTGTTGCCGGAAGTCGAACGCGCGGAGGAGGCGCGACGGGCGCAGCATCTGAAGACCGTGCCGCTTTCCAGCCGCGAGGTTTCCGACCTCCTTATGCTCGGCATGGGCGCCTACACGCCGCTCGACGGCTTTATGGGCGAGGCGGACTGGCGCGGCTGCTGCGCACATATGAAGTTGGCCGGCGGCCTCTTCTGGCCAATTCCGATTACGCTGTCCTGCGCCCAGGACCTTGCCGACGAAATCGGCATCGGCGAAGACGTGGCGCTCACCGATGGCGAGAGCGGTGAGCTTCTCGGCATCCTCGCGGTCGAGGAGAAATACGCCATCGACCGCGCGTTCGAATGCTCGCACGTCTTTCGCACCATAGACACCGGCCATCCCGGCGTGGAAAAGGTGATGCGCCAGGGCCCGGTCAATTTGGGTGGCCCGCTGCGCACCCTGTCCGAGGGCCATTTTCCAAAAACCTATGCCGGGCTCTACCACCGCCCGGCGGAGACGCGCGCGATGTTTTTGGAAAAAGGCTGGTCCAAGGTCGCTGCCTTCCAGACGCGTAATCCGATGCATCGCAGCCACGAATATCTGGCCAAGATCGCCGTCGAGATATGCGATGGTGTGCTGGTCCACCAGGTGCTTGGCGCGCTCAAGCCGGGTGATATCCCGGCTGAGGTCCGGGCCAAGGCGATCGACGCGTTGCTGCGCAACTATTTCGTACCGGGAACCGTCCTCCAGGCCGGCTATCCAATCGAGATGCGCTATGCCGGGCCACGCGAAGCCTTGCTGCACGCCGTGTTCCGCCAGAATTTCGGCTGCTCGCATTTGGTGATCGGGCGCGACCACGCCGGCGTCGGCGACTATTACGGGCCGTTCGACGCCCACCATATTTTCGACAGCGTGCCGCCCGGCAGCCTGAAGACCGAGCCGCTGAAGATCGACATCACCTTCTTCTGCTACAAATGCCACGGCATGGCGACCGGTAAGACCTGCCCGCACGACGCCGATGACCAGCTCGCGATCTCGGGCACCAGGCTGCGCGAGATGTTTGCCAATCATGAGGCGATCCCGACCGAGTACAGCCGCCCCGAAGTGGTTGCCGTGCTGCAAGACTATTACGATGGGCTGAAATGAAGCGGCGGCCGCCGGTCTCTTGCTAATGGGTGGCACGGAGATTACACTGTTCGCAGGTGTGAATATCAGTATGTCGAACTAGCTCCAAAACGGTAAGGTGGAGGGGTTCGGTTTCTCGGTGCGAAGCGCGCCGGTCGGTGGCGAAATCGACCAGCGTATTCCCACTGGAGCCGACAGGGTTCTTTCGATCTTCTGACTGGCGGCGCCGACAATATAGCCTGCGTTTTTGCCCTTTGGCGGGCGGCGCTTTCAGACGGGGAGACCGTATCCAGCATGAGCGATCCTAACGTTATTACCAATCGCGAGATCGTCGGTTTCGAAATAGGCTTGTCGTCCGGCGGCCAATCAATCTGCGCCGCCAACCTCGGGGTAATTTGATGTTCACCAGCAATCCCTTCGCAGAGCTTTCGCTGTCCCTATCGCCCCTCGCCATTCAGATTTATGTCGCGGTCATGATTTTTCTGGTCGTTGCCGGCACGCTGGTCGACATCATCCACAAGAAGAGCGCCAAATATTTCTTCAACAATTGGCGAAATGCGCAGAACAAGGGAACGCACCAAGTCGGCGGCGGGGAAATGGTATCTCTGGCGGCGCAAACCGCCATTGTCGAGGTCATGACCTCGGCCGAGTTTTGCTCCATGCGGCGGCGAATTTCCCATCTCTTCACGATGTACGGATTCCTGATTTATGTTGTTACCACCGTCATCATGGTGTTCGCCTATCCGACGCCCGCCACGCCGACGCCGGTCATCCTGGCGCTGCTCTGGTACATCGGGGCGCTGATGGTTTGCCTTGGCGGCTACGGCTTCTGGTTTTTCATTCGGGCCGATGTCGCAGCCGAGGGTAATTCGCGGTTCCGCATCATGCGCGCCGACCTGTTCATCCTCTCGCTGCTGGCGAGCGTGTCGCTGGGCCTGATCTGGGCCTATCTGCAACTGTCGGGCAACACGTGGAGCCCTCTGCTGCTCGGTCTCTATCTGATCGCGACGACGCTGCTGTTCGGCGCCATCCCGTGGTCAAAATTCTCGCATATGTTTTTCAAACCTGCCGCCGCGTTGCAGAAGCGCGTTGAAAACGCCAACGGTTCGCGCAGCAACCTGCCGGCGCCCGCCGACAAACCGGAAATATACCGCCGCGCCCGCGAACTGCCCCGACATTACTGATCCTGCCATCTTTTGAATTCGATATAGGAACTTAAGAACCATCATGCCAACATTCGTCTATATGACCCGTTGTGACGGTTGTGGTCACTGCGTCGATATCTGTCCTTCCGTCATCATGCACATCGACAAGACCTACCGCCGCGCTGTCAACATCGAGCCCAACATGTGCTGGGAGTGCTACTCCTGCGTAAAGGCTTGCCCGCAAAACGCGATCGACGTTCGCGGTTACGCCGACTTCGCCCCCTTGGGCCATAGCGTTCGAGCGCTGCGCGAAGAGGCGAAAGGCACGATTTCGTGGAAGGTCAAGTTCCGCAATGGCCACGAGAAGAATTTCGTGTCGCCGATCCGGACCACGCCTTGGGGCTCGATCAAATCACCGGCCGATTACGAGGCGCCAACCGCGGAAGCTCTGAATTCCCAGGAAATCGCGCACGAACCCGAGTCCCTTAACATCGACAAGTTGCCCGCGTTGCGCCCGGATCAGCTCAAGCTGGGTGTGGTCTGATGGGTCTGTTCTCGCGGCGAAAAACGATTCATGTCGATTCCGACATCCTGGTCATTGGTGGCGGCATGGCCGGCTGTGGGGCGACCTACGAATCGCGCTACTGGGGCCGCGACCTGAAGGTCGTCTGCGTCGAGAAGGCGAACATCGAGCGTAGCGGCGCCGTCGCCCAGGGCCTCTATGCGATTAACTGCTACATGGGCATGCAGTGGGACGAGAACCAGCCCGAGGACCATGTCCGCTATGCCCGCAACGACCTCATGGGCCTGGTGCGCGAGGATCTCGGCTACGACATCGCACGCCACGTCGATTCCACGGTGCACAAATTCGAGGAGTGGGGCCTGCCGATCATGCGCGACCCGGAAACCGGGCAATACCAGCGCGAGGGCAAGTGGCAGATCATGATCCACGGCGAGAGCTATAAGCCGATCGTCGCCGAGGCTGCCCGCAAAGCCGCCACCAAGATCTATAATCGGATTATGGTGACCCACCTGCTGATGGACGATACCAAGCCCAACAGGGTGGCCGGTGCGGTCGGATTCAATGTCCGGACCGGGGATTTCTACGTCTTTCGCGCCAAGGCGGTCATCGTCGGGGCCGGCGGCGCATCGCACATCTTCAAGCCGCGCGCGGTCGGCGAGGGGATGGGCCGCACCTGGTATGCGCCCTGGAGCAGCGGCTCGGCCTACGCGCTTCCGATCCTGGCCGGCGCCAAGATGACCCAGATGGAGAACCGCATCGTCCTGACCCGGTTCAAGGACGGTTACGGCCCCGTCGGCGCCTATTTCCTGCATCTCAAGACCTATACCGAGAACGCTTACGGCGATGAATATGAGAGCAAGTGGTACGACCACACCAAGGAATTGGTGGGCGATTACATAGATCGGCATCCGGTGCCGACCTGCCTGCGCAATCACGCTTTCCTCGAGGAAGTCAAAGCCGGCCGGGGCCCGATCCGCATGGTGACGAAGGAGGCCTTCCAGGATCCGCACCTGGAGACCATCGGCTGGGAGAATTTTCTCGGCATGACCATCGGTCAGGCGGTCGTCTGGGCATCGCAGAATATCGATCCGAAGCATACCAATCCCGAATTGACCACGTCCGAGCCTTACGTCATGGGCTCGCACGCCACCTGCTCGGGCGCGTGGGCGAGCGGGCCGGAAGATTACGCGCCGTCTGAATACCAGTGGGGATACAACCGGATGATGACCGTCGACGGGCTTTTCGGCGCCGGCGACACCATCGGCGGCACCGCCCACAAGTTTTCATCCGGCTCCTTCACGGAAGGCCGGATCGCCGGCAAGGCGGCGGTCAAATATGTCAACGATTTGGGCAGCGAACAGCCGCAGGTCAGTGAGGCGGAGTACGAGGGTCTCAAAAAGACCGTCTTCCAACCGATGGAAAACTACGAGGTGGGCCGCAACGAGATCGTCGGGGGAACTGTCTCACCGAGCTATATATTGCCCATTCATGGGCTTCAGCGTCTCGAGAAGATCATGGACGAATATGTCGGCGGCATCAGCGCACACTATTCAACCAATGAGCCGCAGCTCACCCGCGGGCTCGAGCTGTTGGGCATGCTGAGGGAAGACCTCAATCATCTCGGCGCCGAAGACCTGCACCAGCTGCAGCGCGCGTGGGAGCTTAACCACCGGCTGCTGGCCTCGGAGTCCGTGACACATCACACGATGTTCCGGACGGAGACGCGCTGGCCGGGATATTACTACCGCGCCGATCATCCCAAGCTGGATGACGACGATTGGCACTGCTTTACTTTGTCGCGCTATGACCGGGAATCCGGAGAGTGGGAAATGGAAAAGGCCCCCGTCTATCATATTGTCGATTAAGGCGGGTTCGTCACGCAGTCTCCAACGCCATCACCGCTCCTTGGTATAAATGATAATCGGCCACATCAGCGATACCCACATCCTGGCGCCGGCATCGGATCATCCGGCGGCGCAGCTGCGGGCGGATTGTCTGCGGCGCTGCATTGCCGATATCAACCGTCAACAGCCTGATGTCGTGATCTTTACCGGCGATACGGTGCAGCACGGCGCGCCGGAAGAATACGCGCACCTGCGCGAGCTGCTGGCGCCGTTGCAGGCGCCGCTCTACCTGATCCCCGGCAATCGCGACGACAACGCGGCCTTGCGCTCAGCTTTCAGCGACCGGCCTTACCTGCCCGAAGAAGGCGGGTTCCTGCATTACGTCATCGACGATCATGCGATCCGCCTCATCGCCATCGATTCAACGCTCCCCGGCGAGCGTATGGGCGTCTTCTGCCCGGCGCGCCAAGCCTGGCTCGAGGCGGCGCTGAGCGACCAGCCGGAGCGGCCGACAATGCTGTTCATCCACCATCCGCCCTTTGACATTGATGACCATTATGTCGGCGGCTATCGCCGGCCCGAGGATGCTTCCGCACTCGCCGGCGTGGTCAGCCGCCACCCGCAGGTCAAGGGACTGCTCTGCGGCCACGTCCACTGCGTGACCGAGCGCTCCTGGTCCGGCACCGTGGGGTGCGTCATGTCGAGCATCGCCGTCGACGTCCGCAAGGATGGCGGCGAGACCGAGGCCAGCGGGCCCCTCTACCTACTGCACCATGTGTCGGGCGAGAGCGGCCTCCTCAGCCGGACAAGGCGGGCCGAGCATACGCGCTGATATCAACATGGCAGCCTGTATCTTGTTGCTGCTCGTGCGAGGTGATGGAGCGTCTTCCCTGCGGAAGCCGTTCGAGGCCGCAATACAGCACTGAAGGGCTAGAGCAGAACATGGCTTGTCGGAATCGCCCCGGCGATCCGACAAGCCATGTTCTGCTCTAACTATTTGATATCGATCGGATTCACACGATTAAATTGAACCGCAAAGCGGTTCCATTAAATCGTGATTCGATCTAGTTGATCGTTGGGTATAAAGCTGCGTCGAGCGCCGTTGCTGGAACGCCTAAGAGCGGCTCATTTCTGAGGCGGAGCTTCTCGATCGCCCCGCATATAGTGTCTTTCCGGGCGGTATGCGGAATTTCCGAAATTTTTGCGCAGCCGATGCCGCACTCTGTCGACAAGAACGCCCCACCTTTCGGCAACGAGCTTGGAGAGCTTACTTGACATGGCTAATGAGATTTCCGTTGATGTTGACCCGGCCGGCACGCTTTATGCCAGCTTCCAGTATAGTAGACCGCTGGGTAAGTCACCTTTTTTTTTAGGTTTTTAGGGCGGCCTCACGTCAGCTGTAACATCGCCCTCTGGCTTGTGACGGCGATAGTGATACACCGGTTCGTAGTTTTATCGTGTCCGGTGTATCGGTTGCGCCGGGCGCGGCGCGGTGAAAAGATAGAAATGCCCTAATTTGAAGGGCATAGCAGGAAAGGAATTTGAGCATGATAGGGTGGAAATGGATCTTGGGCACCGTCGTTGGCGTCAGTTTGGCGTTTGGCGCCGGAAGTGCCGGCGCGGCCGATGCGCCGATGCGTAATGACGGCATGCAGGCGGGTCTTGCAATCGATTATTATTATGGCGATTTTGGCCATGTGGATAAAGTGACCGAATATGCCGCGAGCAATGAAGCAACGCCGGGCGAGCCCTTGCCCAATTTGGATTTCCGAGGCGGCGCCGGCAAAAAAGTACTCAATCAAAAACATAAGGATTGGGTCGGCGCGATCATTACCGGATATATCTATTTTTCGGCGCCTGGAACCTACATGTTCAAGGTTCGTTCAAATGACGGGGTGCGCGTCGCCATTGGCGGGCTGAACGTGCACGAAGACCCCAAACCCCACCCTGACCGCACCTCGGACCCGGTGCCGGTCAAGGCAAGCGCGGCAGGCTGGGTACCGATAGAAGTCGTCTATTTCGAACGTAAGGGAGGCTGGTCGGTCGAGTTAACGTGGCAGAACGGTGGTGATTTTAGCGCCGTTCCGGCATCGCATTTCGCTCATTAACGCAGTTCGCACCACGGAATTTAATTAGACTTGGTGGTAAGTGGGGAATCGCCATAACCGTGGTGATGGTTTAGACTTGTCAGTAATCCTTGAGAGGGGTATCCCGCTCGCTTGGAGAATAATTCATGCCCGCTGGTTAACGGCGGGCTGCGGAGGCAATAGGAGAGGATTTATGTCAAAAAAAATGAAATCACAGAGCGGCATCACACGTCGGCAAGCGCTTAAGGCGAGTGCAGCGGGTGCGGCGTTTACAGCAGCGGCGGGCATTGGGCCTCGCTGGTTGAAATCCGGTGATGCCTGGGCGGCCGATTTGGCTCCCGGTATGACCGGCGGCCCGACCGGCTTCGCCGGCGCCGAGCGTTATCAATATGACGACACTATGTCGGAAGGCCGCGCCGTTGCGGCGGCGCGCAAGCTCAAAGCCGAAGGAAAGGCGCCTGAGACGCTCAGAATTTTGATGGCGGACGGCGCGATTGGCCATTTCACCAATCCGTGGCCTGCGGACGGACCCACGTTGCAGTCGATTTGGGAACGTGAGACCGGCATTAAGCTCGAGTTCTTCAGCGTTTCGCCGCAAGAACAGTTCAGCAAGGTGATTCAGGACGTTACCACGGGCTCCAATGCCTATGATGTCTACACCTTTGGCTATGCCGCGATGGGCGATTTGTCTGAAGCCAACGGCATCGTGCCGCTCGGCGAGTGGATGGATAAGCACGGCGCGGACTTTGCCGATCCCGAGCGTGGCATGCCGACGCCGGAATCCTACAACATGCTTTACAAGTATGGCGGCGAGCCCATGTCGGTCTGTTATGACGGCGATGCGCAAGTCTGGGTCTACCGTAAGGATTTGACCGAAGATCCGGTCCACAAGGCGGCATTCGCTGATAAATACGGCTGGGAGCCGGGCCCGCCCCGCACCTGGGCCGAGGCTGACCAGTTGGCCGAATATTACACCGGCAGAGGCACTCCGGAGATGCTCGGTAACGGTAACATGATGAGTGCGTTCTGGGGCATCAGCACCTGGTACAATCGTTATGTCAGTAAAGATAACCCCAACCAGTTTCTGTTCGATGATGAGGGCAATACTCTCATCAATACGGATGCCGGCATTGCGGCGACCGAAGAGCATATCAAGAGCCTGGATTGGTCCGATAAGGGCGGTCTTGGCTGGCAATGGAGTGAATATTACGGCGCCATGGCGGCCGGTAATTCCTTCATGCTCGGCACTTTCTCGAATTGCCCGAAATTCCTGGATACCGTCAACGCAGACGGCTCACCGGGAAGCGCTGTAACCGGCAAATTGGGGTCGTTCTTGCCGCCGGGCAATCAGTTCGGTGATGATTTGGTGCGCCGCTCAACGATCTATCTTGGCAACAATGGCGGCGTGTCGAGCCAAAGCGCCTATCAGGAACTGGCCTATCTGTTCCTGCAATGGTCGGGCTCGACCCGTATCTTCAGCCTGTTAACTGGCAATCCGGGTGGTTTCTTCGATCCGTTCCAGTTGGCCAACTTTGCTGATCCGCTGGTCAATCAGTCGTATCACGACTATCACGTGCCGATCATTGAGGGCACGGTGGCACGCGCCGTTCCGACCCTTGCCATTCCAGGCCAGTTCGCCATGCACAATACGCTGAGCGAGAATCTGGTGACGGCGATGACCGGCGGCATGACGGCTAAGGAAGCGATGGATGCGACAGCCAAGTCGTGGAAGAAGCATCTTAGGAAGAAAGGTGAGGATAAAATGATTGGCCTCATCAATGCAGCGAAATCCGGTTGGTCGACGGTTATCGACAAAGCCTGATCGGTTCGCTACGTAGTACCGGTTTCCGCCGGGCGGTGCGCCAAACTGGGCGCGCCGCCCGCGCGGCACCCCGGTTAGGGTCACGACGCGTGATCGTCTAGAAAACTTCTGAAGATAATATACACATGCCCAAGCCCCTACACTCCTATATATGGCGCTATGCGCTTATTCTGATTGCCGTTGGACTGGCGCTTCTCCCCGTTGCGTGGATGGCCACAATGGCGTTTAAACCGCACACCGAATGGGTGACAAGCGCGTCTGATCTGCATTGGTGGCCCCATCAGGAGACCTGGGGAAATTTTGAGTACATCTTTACCGGCCAAACGGAAGCGGTTACCGTTTCTCATGAGAGAACGGCCGGCAAACCAATCTTGGCCAGCCTCGTCACCTCGCTGCTGGGGACATTAATCGCGGTCGTGGCTGGAACTCTCGGCGCCTACGCCGTGTCGCGCTTTAAGGTTGGCGGCAATTTGCCGCTTGGCGTGCTTCAGTTGCGCCTCTTTCCGCCGCTCGCAGTGATGATTCCGGTGATGATCATGTGGGCCTTTTTGGGCGCCATGGACACCTGGTGGGGTCTCTCGCTGATCTATGGCATCGTTACCTTGCCTTTCGCCTTTTGGCTGATGAAGACATTTTTCGACGAAGTGCCGCGTGAAATCGAGGAGGCTGCGCTGGTTGAGGGCTGCAGCTGGTTCCGCGTGTTTTGGAAAGTCACGCTGCCGATGGTTAAGGAGGCGCTCGCCAGCACGGCACTGTTCGTCTTTATTCTCAATTGGAGTGACTATGTCATCGCCCTTCTGCTGACGCGCAAAGAATGGGTGACGATCCCGGTCTATATGAATTCACTCTCCTCCGCCATGTCGGGGCAGATGTATGGCGCCAAGGCGGCGCTTGGTTTGATCGCGGCGTTGCCGCCGGTGATATTCGGCATCGCCATCCAGAAATATCTCGTGCGCGGCCTCACATTCGGGGCGCTTAAACAATGACAAAGAAGAAAAAGCCCGTCCTCACAACACTGGAGCGTGAGGGCAAAACACTGGGTCTTTACATGACCCTGCCGGCCCAGCTTCTGCTCCTCTTTATCGTCGCATTCCCGCTCTGCATGCAGCTCTATGTCAGTCTCAGCTGGTGGGGCCCGCTCGACGGGGTGAAATGGTATTACGCCTATGAATCGCTGAACTGGTTCGGCAATTACGGTGAAATTTTCAGCGATGCAAAATTCTGGGGCTCGCTTGGACGCACCTTCCTGATCGTCGCTGTTGTCGTGCCGGTCGAATTTTTGCTTGGCCTTGGCCTGGCCATGTTGTTCGCCGATAAATTCCCCGGTAAGCGGGTGTTTTATTCGATCATGCTGATGCCGATGATGATCGTGCCGGCGGTTGCCGGTTACATGTTTTTCATGCTGTTTCAGAGCTCGGGGCCGATCAACGATATCCTGAGCGCGATCTCCGGAACCAAGGTGGACACGGTCTGGCTTGCCGATCCCGATCTCGCCATGATCTCGGTCATGATTGCCGATATCTGGCAATGGACACCGCTGATGTTCTTGATCCTGCTTGCCGGCATGGTCGGCGTTCCGGAAGATCAGATAAAGGCGGCGACGCTGTTGGGCGCCAATGCCTGGCACCGCTTCTGGCGCATTGTCTTGCCGCGCATGAAGACGGTGATGATCATCGCCCTGGTCATCCGCTCGGTCGAATGTTTCAAGATTTTCGATATTCTCTATGTCATGACCGGTGGCGGACCGGGCGTCGCCACCAAGTCGATCTCGGTTTATATCCTCGACCTCACCTTCAAGGATCTGGAATGGTCCTATGTGGCGGCAATCGGCCTCTTTATTCTGGTCGCTCTCAGCCTGATTGCAGTGGTTGGTATCTATTACATGCAGGCCGCACAAAAGAAGGCGGAGGCGTGAGCTGATGGCATCAATTGAACTGATAAACCTGACCAAAAAATTCGGCGATTTGACCGCCGTGAACGACCTTAACCTTGTCATTCCCGACAAGGAATTCGTCGCACTTCTGGGACCGTCCGGTTGCGGCAAGACAACGACGATGAACATGATCGCCGGCATTGAGATGCCAAGCGAGGGCTCGATCCTGTTTGGTGGCGAGGATATGCGGACCATTCCCGCCAACAAGCGGGATGTTGGTTTTGTATTCCAAAACTATGCCATCTTCACCCATATGACGGTGCGCAAGAATCTCGAGTTCGGCCTCAAAGTGCGCGGCGTCGAGAAAAGCGAGATCAAGCGCCGGGTGCAGAACATGGCCGATCTGATGCGTCTTAATGACCGCCTCGATTGGCGCACCAGCAAGCTCAGCGTCAATGAATTGCAAAAGGTCGCGATTGGCCGTTCCGCCGTCACCGAGCCGGAGATCTTTCTGCTGGACGAACCGCTCAGTAATTTGGACGCCGCCTTCCGCGCCTTCATGCGCACCGAGCTCAAGCATCTCCAGCATGAATTCCAGCAGACCATGGTCTATGTCACGCATGACCAGATCGAAGCCATGAGCCTGGCCGACCGTATCGCGGTGTTGGATATGGGACTGCTGCAGCAATATGGCACGCCGAACGAGGTCTATAACAAACCACACAATACGTTTGTCGCCAATTTTATGGGTAGCCCGAGCATGAATTTATTGCCCTGCCGGCTGACCAATGGCGGCGGCGATCATGCGCTCGATTTCGGCGATGCCGGAACGTCGATGATTGAAGATGGCGAGCTGATGCGGCGCTGCAAGCTGGCGCGCAATGCCGATGTGGTATTTGGCATGCGGCCGGAAGATATCGATATTCAACCGCGCGAAGTAGGACGGCCAGGCATAGATATGGAAGTGAGTTTTGTTGAACCGATCGGGCCGCGCACGGTGGTTCATCTGTCGGCTGGCAGTCACAGCATCAAGGTGGCAAAAGATAAGCAATATCCGATCGAGCTTGGCGCCAAGGTCAAGGCAGAGTTTCCGAAGGGCCGTTGCCATATATTCGATGCCGAATCCGGCAATGCGATAGGCTTGGAGTAGAGCCATGGCAAGTCTCGAGCTGAGCGGTATCAATAAATCCTACGGCGACACGGTCGCGGTGGCCGAAATCGACCTGAAAATCGAAGACAATGAATTTTTTTGCATCTTCGGCCCGCCGAGCTGCGGCAAGACGACAATTCTCCGACTGCTGTTGGGGCTCGTCGCGCCGGATACGGGTGAAGTGCGTATTGGTGGCGAGGTCGTCACGGACGCGCCGCCCAAGGAACGCAATCTCGCCATGGTGTTCCAGAATTTAGCGCTCTTTCCGCATATGACGACGCGGCAAAATCTTGCTTTCCCTCTGACCGAGCGCAAGATGGAAAAGAGTGAGGTTGAGGCGCGCATCAACAGCGTGGCCGAGACGCTGCACATCACACCGCTCTTGAAGAAACTGCCGGCGCATTTGAGCGGCGGCGAGCGCCAGCGGGTGGCCATTGGCCGCGCCCTGGTGCGCGATCCGGGCGCGTTCCTGATGGATGAGCCGATCGCCGCCCTTGATGCGCGTTTGCGCGAAGAAATGCGGGTCGAGCTGAAGCGCCTGCAACGCGAGCAAAACCACACCCTGGTTTACGTGACGCATGACCAGGAAGAGGCCATGTCGGTGGCCGACCGGATGGCAATTTTTGAGGATGGCCGCATTCGCCAAATCGGAACGCCGACGGAAATTTATAACAAACCGAACAGCCGCTATGTGGCCGAGCTGATTGGCTCTCCGCCGATGAATTTTATCGATGGCACCTTTGCCGATGGAAAATTCACGGCTGAGAAAGAGAATGTCATCGTTGCGATTGACGGCGTCAGTGCGAGCGGTGCGGCAACCCTTGCCATCCGGCCCGAGGATATCGAAATCCGCGACAGCGATCAGCCGGGAATCGATGCCAAGGTTTACGAAGTCGAGCCGCTCGGCGCCTTTACCATCGTCGATATCATCATCGGCGAGAAGATCGTCAAGGTGCAGGTTACTGGGCAACCCGATTTTGAGCTTGGCAGCGGCGTGCGCTTAAATTTCGATCCGCTGAACTGCCATTTGTTCGATGGCGTAAGCGGCGACATTATCGCCCACGCCAAACATTAAGCGCGGCAAACTCCGCGCTTAAATCCCGCAGCTAAATCTTCTGTAGAAGCTGAATCAGGCTGGACGTATCCCAGCGCCCACCGCCGCGCTGCTGCACGTGGGCGTAAAACTGATCGACCAACATCGCCATTGGCAGGAGCGCACCGTTTTTCTTGGCCTCCTCGAAACAAAGCCCTAAATCCTTACGCATCCAATCGGCGGCGAAGCCGAATTCGAACTCGCCGTCGAGCATGGTCGAGCCGCGGTTCTCCATTTGCCAAGACTGCGCCGCACCCTTGGAAATAACATTGAGCACGCGCTCGCCGTCGAGGCCGGCGCGCTGGGCAAAGTTGATGCCCTCGGCGAGACCCTGCACCACACCGGCGATACACAGCTGGTTGACCATCTTAGTGAGCTGGCCGTTGCCCGCTTCCCCCATATGGGTGACGTTGCGCGCATAGCATTGCATCACCGGCTCGGCCGCCCGGAAGCTTGCCTCAGCGCCGCCGACCATGACCGTAAGCGCGCCGTTTTCCGCCCCCGCCTGGCCGCCTGAAACCGGCGCATCGAGAAAACCAAGCCCGGCTTTTTCGGCCGCCGCGTTTACTTCGCGTGCGACATCGGCCGAATCGGTGGTGTGATCGACGAATATGGCGCCCGCCGGCATGCCGGCGAGCGCACCGTCTTCGCCATAGGCGATTTCGCGCAAATCATCGTCGGCGCCGACGCAGGTGAAGACGATTTCGGCGCCAGCGGCAGCTTCCGCCGGGCTGTTCGCGATACGGCCCGAATACTCGCCGGCCCATTTATCGGCGCGCGCCCGGGTTCGGTTGAACACCGCAACATTGTGCCCAGAATTTACCAAATGCCCGGCCATGGGATAGCCCATGACGCCCAGTCCGACAAAGGCGACATTCTTGCCTCCGGCGCTCTTATCACTCATGCCACGTCTCTCCTGTTGGCCTAAATCAGGCCGGCATCATAGCCGTACACCAGGGGACGGACAATGTGGCGCGCGCAAAATCGGCGGCAGAAAATTATCGGTTTGGAAGGGAGAGGAGGGGTGTTGTGGGCGGCGCCCCAGAAGGGTCCGGGTCGCGAGGGAGGAGTGAAGGTTCAGCGCAGGGAAGGAACCAGTCGCGATGAGCCCCGAATTGATTTGTTCTAAATCACACCGTCCACAACAAGGCCCATCCTATATATGTGCCTCCGCATCACTTTGATGTGGATCAAAAAATAGGGATTAATTGGTGTACTGATTATCTTTTATGGCTGGTCGGTGTGAGGCGCAGAATTTCGAATTTATTGAGCAGATGAATGCTGCCGTCCTCGGCTTCGAACGGGACGAAAGTTGCCGAATCATTCACGAGATCCAGCACGCGCGAATCAATATTAATGAAGACATTGCCTTTCATGGTAACGCCGTCGGTCATTTGCAGTTGGACCGACACTTTGGCTTTTCTGATGAAAAAACGATTCGGCATTTCCTGTTACTCCCCTCCGCCAGTCATGCTCACACCCATGTCCTTGAGCACGGTCTCGATTACACCGAGCAAGCCGTTCATATCCGCTGCCCGGACAGCGCCGATACAACCTATCCGAAAGCTCGGGTCGCTGGTTAGTTTTCCAGGATATATCAGATAGCCGTGGTGCGCCAAAGCATCGTAGAAGGCGTTAAATTCGAATGCCGGGTCGCTGGGCATGCGAAAGGTCACAATAATCGGCGCTTGGGTCTCATCCGGCACGTAAGTGTCGAAGCCAAGCGCGCGCATGCCGGTGACCAGGGTGTGGCAATTTTCCCAGTAGCGCGCGAAACGCCCACCGATGCCGCCTTCCGCCGCGAGTTGATCGAGGGCGCTGTCCAATGCCGCCAGCACCTGGGTCGGCGGGGTGAAGCGCCATTGGCCGTTTTTCTCGAAACCCTGCCACTGGGCATGGAGGTCGAGGCTGAGGCTGTGGCAGTTTTCCGCGCACGCTTCGAGTCGGCTCCGGCGCGCCAGCACAAAGCCCATGCCGGGCACGCCCTCAAGGCCCTTATTGGCCGAGGCGGCGAGGCCGTCAAAGGCGGTCTGGCGGGCATCTATCGGAATCGCGCCGAACGAGCTCATGGCATCGACCAAAAGGCGTTTGCCGCGCCGGGCGACCGCCTCGGCAATGGCATCGAGCGGATTGAGAACGCCGCTGGTGGTCTCGCAATGGACCAACACGACATCGCTGATGCGGCTGTCCGCATCCAGGCGCGCGGCCGCTGCCTCGGCGTCGAGCGGCAAATTCTCCGCACCTTCGATGATTTCAAAAGTGCGGCCGCAAAGTTTAAGGATATCGGCAATGCGCCGGCCATAGGCGCCGTTGACCAGGACCAACGTCCGACCATCCCGCGGCAGCAAGGTGCCGAGCATGGCTTCGACCGCCGATGTACCGCTGCCCGGCAGTGGCACGCAGACATGATCCGCCTCTGCCCGTGCCAGCGCGGTTAGCCTTTGCCGGAGGCGCGCCGTCAGTTCGATAAAGGCGCCGTCGCGCGAGCCCCAGTCGCGCAGCATCGCCTGTTTGGTCTCCCGGCTGGTGGTCAGCGGCCCGGGGGTGAGGAGCAGCGGTTCCTTGTCCGGCATCAATCCGCCTCAGCCGCTTTGTTCAGGGATTTCAGCGCCTCGGGCGTATCGACATCGAAGGTAACGGCAGGATCGCCACACTCGATTTCACGCACCGCATCGCTATGTTCGCCTATCAAGTGACGCGCGCCGACATCGCCGGACAGGTTTTTCATGGCGGGAAAATAGCGTGCCGCCCACAGCACCGGATTGCCGCGCTTGCCCTTATAGGTGGGTACGCAAATGGCATGCCCGCGCGCCGGGTCGAAACCCTCGATCAGGCGCGAGATCAGGGCCGCATCGACATGCGGCATATCGCCGAGACATATCAGCGCCGCAGCGCTATCGGCCGGCAGCGCATTCAGGCCGGCGCGGACGGACGTGCTCATGCCCTCGGCGAAATCCGGATTGTGCAATATCTCGGCGGCGCGCCCGGCCAAAACCTGCTCAATCCGTTCGCGCTCATGGCCGGTGACGACGATCACCGGGTCGGCGCCGCTGGCGAGTGCGGCATCGACGGCGCGCGCCACCATGGCGGTGCCATCGACCTTAACCAGAAGCTTGTTGATATCGCCCATACGGCGCGATTGGCCGGCGGCCAGCACAATCGCGGCGATCTTCGTTGTACCACTCTCGTGTCTATCCTCGGGCAGCGCCGTCGGGTCTTTCGGTGAGGCAAAGGCGCGCGGCAGCGGGCGGCTCGAAATCTCCATCAGCAGGCCGCCGGCGCCCATGGTCATAATGTCGTGCCGGGTCACCGGGATATCGGCAAAGCGGCGGCGCAGCACCCAATCGAAGCCGTTCAGCTTGAGCGAACGCGCACAGCCGGGGAGGCCAAGAACGTCGATTTCGCCGAGATGGGCGCTGAGGAGAAGGTTTCCCGGATCGACCGGCATGCCGAAATGGTCGATCTCGCCGCCCGCTTCAACGATACCGCTCGGCACGATATCGCGCCGGTCGACAATCGCCGAGGCGCCGGCGATCAGGATCATGTCGCAGTCGAGGCCGGCCAAGCGCCGCACGGCTTCGGCAATCTCATGGCTCGAATGGGCGCAACGAATTTCGCTCGCCAGTTCGCCGTCGAGAATGGCGAGTCGGCCGAGGAGGGTGCCGGTGGTTGAATCAAGCACGCTCTCCTTGGTGCCGGGCAGACGTGTCTGAATAAAGCCGACGCGGCGGCCGCGGAACGGCGCGACGCGGATCATGTCACCGCCTTCGCGCGCGATCGCCAGGCAGCCGTCGACAATGGCGCGCGGCAGGGCAAACGGAATTACCTTAACGGTCGCCACCATCTGGCCCGGCTCGACCTGGCTGTAGGGCGCCAGCGTGCCGACGGTCATGCCTTCATCGATTAGGTTTATTCGGTCGATCCGCGCTGTGTCTGGGATCACCAGGCCGCGCTCGGTGGCGAACAGGTTGCAGCGCCCGGTAAAGGCCTTGCCGAGCGCGAGGCCGGGCCCCGCCAATGTCTGCGCCAGCGCCAAGGCGGCACCATCCTCGCCGATATCATCCGCTTCGAGCCGCGCGCCGGAGACGTTCGTCACCCCG
Organism: Rhodospirillaceae bacterium; assembly: GCA_018666805.1. Lineage (GTDB taxonomy): Bacteria > Pseudomonadota > Alphaproteobacteria > UBA828 > UBA828 > PTKB01. The sequence goes on from JABIXB010000310.1 coordinate 37,389, forward strand.
CCCGACCGCAGCAGTTCGATATCCTCAGCTGAAAGAATGCGGCCCTTTTTAAAGGCGCCCTTGGGCAGGCGAACGCTGTGCGCGAGGATCAAACCCTCTGCTTCAGCGACAGGGATTTCGCCGAATATCATGCGCCGCCGCTAGCCGCCGCCATGCGCCGCGCCTCGGTGATTTCGGCCATGATCGAAATGGCTATTTCGGCCGGCGATTTAGCGCCGATATTGAGGCCGACGGGGCCATGAATGCGGCCCGTCTGCTGCTCGCTGAAGCCCTTCTCATGCAGTCGCACCAGGCGTTTGCCATGGGTCCGGTTGCTGCCGAGCGAGCCGATATAAAATACCTCCGAGGCCAATATCGATTCGAGCGCCGGATCGTCGATCTTGGGATCGTGCGTGAGGGTGACGATGGCGGTACGCCGGTCGGGTGCGGCGCGGCCGAGAACGTCATCGGGCCATTCGGTCGAGACCTCGATACCGGGAAAACGTTCGCTATCGGCAAAGGCGCGGCGCGGGTCGATCACAGTCACGCCATAGCCGGCGAGAGAGGCGATTTGCGCCAGCGGTTGGGTGATGTGTACCGCGCCGATGATAAAGAGACGCAGCGGCGGATTGTGAACCTGGATGAAATATTGCTTGCCGCCGTTTTCGACCGCTTCGCTGCGGTCATTGGCGAGCGCGGCGCGCGCTTGGGAGAGAACTTCCTGCGGTAATTCCTCGCCGGATGTTTGTTCGTCCTCGTAAACCAGCGTTTGACTGCCGGCGCCGGTTTCGCTGACCAGCGCGACCGGTCGTTTGTTTTCTCTATCCGCATTGAGGCGGTCAAGCATGCCGCGCTTCATGGCTTATTCGACCTTCTCCACATAGACTTGGACGTTACCGCCGCAGGCGAGGCCGACTTCCCAGGCCTGCTCGTCCGAGACGCCGAATTCAAGTATCGCCGGCTTGCCGCTCTCCATCGCGCCGTTGGCCGCCTCGATCACAGCGCCCTCGATGCAGCCGCCCGATACCGAGCCCTCAAAATGGCCTTCGCCATCGACCACCAATTGGCTGCCGACAGGGCGCGGCGAGGAGCCCCAAGTGGTGATTACGGTGGCCAATGCGACCTGCTGGCCGGCATCGCGCCACGCCGCGGCGGTTTTTAAGATATCGTCCTGTCGAGCTGTCATATTGTGAGATCCCTGGTATCAGCCAAAGCGACAATCAAGATGTAGAGCTTTGCCGTTCGCTCTGCAAGGGTGCGCCGCGCCGCCTTCAGGTCAGGCGGCAGCATCCAGCAGGCGGCGCAATTCGTCGCCCTCAATTTTCTCGATATCGTCCTGGTATTTAAGCAGCACGCCGAACGTCTGGCGGACAATATCCGCTTCCAGACTGCTGACGCCGAGAATGCCGAGGGCCGACAGCCAATCGATGCTTTCCGCGACGCCGGGCAGTTTGAACAGGTCGATCTTACGTAACTCCTGAACGAAGGCGACCACTTGGCGGCTGAGGTTTGCGTCCGCGCCCGGCACGCGGGTGGCGAGAATGGCCTGCTCGCGTTCGGCATCGGGATAATCAATCCAGTGATAGAGGCAACGGCGCTTGAGCGCATCGTGGATTTCGCGCGTGCGGTTCGAGGTAATCAGCACGATCGGCGGTTCCGCCGCCTTCACGGTGCCTATTTCCGGGATGGTGATCTGATAATCGGCCAGCACTTCGAGGAGAAACGCCTCAAACGGCTCATCGGCGCGGTCGAGCTCATCGATGAGGAGAACCGGCGCACCTTCCGGGGTCGGCTCGAGGGCGCTCAGGAGCGGGCGCGAAATCAAAAAGCGCTCGGAGAATATATCCTCGGCGAGAGAATCGCGGTCGCGGTCGCCGAGCGCCTCGGAGAGGCGGATTTCGATCATCTGGCGGGCGTAATTCCATTCATAGACAGCGGAAGAGACATCGAGGCCCTCATAGCATTGCAGGCGCAGCAGCTTGCGTCCGAATTGCTCGGCCAACACCTTGGCCAATTCGGTCTTGCCGACACCGGCTTCGCCCTCGAGGAATATCGGCCGTTGCAGGCTTAAGGAAACATAGAGGCTGGTCGCCAGGTTGCGGTCGGCGACATAGTTGCCGGCAGTCAATATGTCGAGCGTTTCATCGACTGAGGTGGGCAGAGCGCGGGTCATGGTCACGGGTTCTTTTCCGGTGGCGGGCTAAGAATGAAGTCGGTGATTTGCTCTGTTCTGTCAAGCTGGAAAGCCGTCTCAGCCTGTCCGGCATGAGTTGCGTGCATGGCGCCGTCCTCGCCATTCAGAACAAGGCTGACATCCGCCGCGTTCTCAAAACCGGGCGCCAAAACGACATCGACCGGATCGAGGCGGGCCAACAGCTCGGCCATTTCGGGGCGGGCGGGGGTATCTGATTCATGTACCAGTGCCCAGCGCAGGCGCGAGACCGCCAGCACCTCGCGCGCGCCGGCCCGGCGGTGCTCGTAACTGTCTTTGCCGGGGATGTCGATCTCCGTCGAAGCGCCGGCATAGGCGATCACCGAGACACTTTTATCCCGTGCGCGCAGCGCAGCCACCAAAGAGCGGGTTAATTCGGCTTGCTCGCTAAGGCCGCCGCCGCAAATGCCGACGAGAGTCATGGGGCGAGGGTCATGGGGCGAGGGTCACGGGATTTATGCGCCGCCCTAAAAGACGCCGCTTGCCCACAATATTAATACGGCGACGACGCCAATGATGCTGATAACCCAGACCGGCGTCGGTATGCCATGCTTGGCCGCGGCGCCGGCTTTCGGGGTGGTTGGGGTGCTGGGCGCTGTGGCTTCGGCGCTATCCGGAGCTCCCGCGCCACGCTCAGCCATTATTTCGACGAAGGACTCGAAAAATTTAGCCGCCAATCTTTTGGCGACGGAATCGATCAGGCGCGATCCGATTTGCGCCAACTTTCCGCCCACTTTGGCCTCGACGGTATAGTTCAGCACCGTGCCGCCATCATCTCCGTCGCTTAAGGTCACCTTTGCCGCGCCCGAGGCGAATCCCGCTGCACCGCCCTGGCCTTCGCCGCTGAGTGTGTAGCTGTTCGGCGGATCGAGGTCGGACAGCGTGACCGCACCGGAGAAAGTAGCTTTCACCGGGCCGATTTTGGTCGTGATGGTGGCCGTCATATCGGTGTCGGAGGTTTTTTCCAGATCGTCGCAGCCGGGCAGACATGCCTTTAACATTTCCGCGTCGTTCAATGCTTCCCAGACTGCCTGGCGCGTGGCCGGAATATGATGTTCGCCGCTTAAATTCATTATGCCTCCGATGTGCAGGTAAATAATTGCCGGGAATTTCGGGCAATCTTAACAGTTTATTTACGGTAATTTTCCAACAATTAGGCGGACACGCGCGCCATCTTGCGCTTCATAACATTCAGACAGCGAACATGGTACCGATCGTTTCGTCTACATTCGATATAGCACACTGGTTCCTGCAGCGCGGTGAGCTGGGTCAAGTTTATATCTCGCCGCTCAAGCTGCAACGGCTGCTCTATCTTGCCCAGGCATACTATGCCGGGCAGCATGATGGCCAGCCCCTGATGCCCTCAATTTTTGTCGTGAGTGAGGTTGGCCCGCTCGAGCCCAATATTCACCGCGCCATCGAGCATGAGCCGCCCAAGGTTTCGGTTCGCGATATCCCGGAAGAGACGATGGATTTCGTCGAAATGATCTGGAGCAAATATGGCGAACGCAAGATCGACGCTCTGAACCGATTGGTCTTGCAGGATCCGGCGTTCAGGGAAACCGAGGCGCGCGACGGGCTGCAGGCAATTATCGGTCTCGACGTCATGCAGCGCCATTATACCCCCAAAAAGGCGGCCAAACCTGCACAGCGAATACCCGAAAGGCTGCCCGATGAGATCCCCGATTTCCTCGCCGATATAATCGCCGCCGCGCGTGAAGAGGCGCGCGAGGAAGAAGCGCGCAGCAAAGCCACGCCGGACGGCGGCAGCAAAGATCTCGCCACCTGGATTCCGGGCGCTCCTACCTCGTCATAAAAACATCGTAGCGCGTCGTTTTACCGCGAATTTGGTGTGAGGGCGGCGCTAGTTCAGCCATTGGCGCCGCGCGGAGCGGCCATTTCAACACCACGCGTTTTGATGCGGCCTGAAGCGCCGCCTGCATAAGTTCGAGTGCATCCTCGTCGCTGCCGACAATATCGCGCAACAGACGCATCTTCTTTTTCACCAGGGCGCTATTGCCGCGCGGCGGGTGCATGGGGTCGACCAGCACCACTTCCGCCACCATCTCCGGCAATAATTGTTTGGCATCACCGAGCACCAGCGTCATGCGGGCAGCGACCTCAGCCGCCGCGCCGCCGGCCGCACTGGCGCGCGCCAGGCCATCTTCGAGCAGAGCGTGAATTTGCGGTGCGCGTTCGATCAGCGTGACGTTTGCGCCGAGCGAGGCGAGCAGGAAGGCATCGCGTCCGAGCCCGGCGGTGGCGTCGACCACAGCGGGCGTGCGGCTTTTGCTGAACCCGGCGGCACGCGGCAGCGCCTGCCCACGCCCGCCGCCAGCGCGTAGGCGGTGGCCGACCGCACCGCCGGTGAAGTCGCAGATCAGCTCCGTTTGCTCATTGCTCAAGCCCGTTTTCTCCGGCGCAACAACATCCCGGCAATGCGGCCGTCTATCGCCGCGAGACCGACACCGATAACCGCCATGC
>JABIXB010000311.1 GCA_018666805.1 Rhodospirillaceae bacterium
GATGTTTGGGGCAGCGAACCGACGATGGATATCGTTCAGGAGCGCTTCGGCTATGCCTTTCGCCCGATGAAGGGCGATATCTGGAGCCGGCCGAGCCTGACGCCGCACAGTTTTCAGCATGGCGAAGCGATTGAAATTGGCGATGTCGCGCTAACGCCGTTCGATCAAATTCATGGCCGCAGCCTGAGCAGCGGCTTTCGTTTCGGTGATGCCGCATATTGCACCGATGTGAAAGAGTTTCCCGATCATGCGTTCGACGCCCTGAAGGGCATTAAACTATGGATCATCGACTGTGTCGGTTATCACGAACATCCAACCCATGCGCATCTAGACCTGACTCTTGAATGGATCGCACGGATCAAACCAGAGCGGGCAGTGCTGACCCATATGTCGCATCAGTTCGATTATAAAAAACTTTGCGCTCAATTACCGGAAGGAGTCGAGCCGGGCTATGATGGATTGGTGCTGGAGTTGTAGGTGGATATAAAGGGCTGCAATATCAAAGGAATGTGCGGCTTTCTTAAGGAAAACAACATCTAGTTATTTACCATAATATATATTATGCGCATTTAAGAGGTCGGCAAATGCAGGAAAATATAAGCCAATTGCTTGAGATTATGACCCGCCTCCGCGATCCGGAGAATGGTTGTCCGTGGGATATCGAGCAGGATTTTACCTCGATCGCGCCCTACACGATCGAGGAAGCCTACGAAGTTGACGAAGCGATCCGTGCGGATGACATGGATGCGCTCAAGGATGAGCTCGGCGATCTTCTGCTCCAGGTCGTCTTTCACGCCGAAATGGCCCGCGAGGCAGGACATTTTAATTTCTCTGACGTTGTCGCCGGCATTTCCGAAAAAATGACCCGGCGTCACCCGCATGTGTTTGCCGATTCAAATATCAGGGACGCGGATCAACAGAGCAAAGCCTGGGAAGTGCAAAAAGCGGAAGAACGCGCGGCTGAAGCCGGAAAACACAACAACAGGGCGCCGAGTGCGCTTGACGGCGTGGCAAATGCCCTCCCCGCTCTAATGCGCGCTGAAAAAAATCAAAAACGCGCCTCCCGTGTCGGATTCGACTGGTGTGAGAGCGGGCCGATGATCGAGAAAATCGCCGAAGAACTGGTGGAGATTAACGACGCCAAGTCGGAGCCGGTAGACCCTAAGCATTTAAGGCTCGAATGCGGCGATCTGTTATTTTCGTGCGTAAATCTGGTTCGTCATTTGGGCGTCGATGCTGAGCACGCTCTGAGAGACTCCAATGCGAAATTCGAGAATCGTTTCAGGCGCATGGAATCCGTTGTTCAAGGCGAAAACAAACGGGTTGAAGAAAAGACACTGGAGCAGCTCGAGGAGATTTGGCAGCAAGTCAAGGCAGACGAGTAACCGGCCGCTCGCACACCGCCCTGCTCTCCCATCGGCGCAAAAAAAAAGGAACCGCCTCTTTGGAAGCGGTTCCGATTTTTGAATTATTCGTAGCGTAAAGCGGCTGGGTATTACATCCCCATGCCGGGCATACCACCCATGCCGCCCATACCACCCATTCCGCCCATGCCACCACCCATACCACCGGGCCCACCGGACATCATGCCGGGCATCGCGCCACCGCCGCCGCCAGGGATGCCGCCGTGCATGGCGTCCATGCCGGCCGGCATGTCGGGAAGCGGCAGGTCTTCAGGGATTTCCACCACCATGGCTTCGGCCGTGATCATCAGGCCGGCAATCGAGGCCGCATCTTCAAGCGCGGTCCTGACCACCTTGGCCGGATCGATGATGCCGGCTTTCACCATATCGCAGTATTTTTCCTTCTGCGCATCGTAGCCCTGATTGGAAGCCTTGGCGTCCAATAGTTTGCCGACCACCAAATCGCCGTTACCGCCGGCATTACGGACAATCGCCCGGGCCGGAGTCAACAGCGACTCACGTACGACGGCAATACCGAAATTCTCGGATTCATTGTCGCCTTTCAATCTGGCAAGCGGCCGGCTGGCATTGAGAAGCGCCACGCCACCGCCGGGAACAATGCCTTCGTCCACCGCACAACGGGTGGCATTCAGCGCATCATCGACCAAATCCCGGCGCTCCTTGACTTCGGCTTCACTGCCGCCGCCGACCTTGATGACGGCAACGCCACCGACGAGCTTGGCGAGACGCTCCTGGATGCGCTCCTGCTCATATTCGGATTCTTCCGCCGCGAGCATGTTGCGCAACTGGGTGCAACGTTGCTCGATGTTCTTTTTCTTGCCTTTGCCACCGACGATCATGGTCTCGCTGCGGCTCACTTCAACGCGCGCCGCCTGACCCAGATCACTAAGCGTGAAATTCTCCAGCTTGTTGCCGGCATCCTCGTTAATGACCACGCCACCGGTGAGAATGGCAATATCCTCAAGCATCGCCCGGCGCCGGTCACCAAACAGCGGCGCTTTTACCGCGGCAACGTTCAATCCGCCGCGCAGCCGGTTGATGACCAAAGCGTTCAGCGCTTCGCCATCGACGTCCTCGGCAATGACCAACAGCGGCCGTTTCGTCTCGAGTACTTTCTCCAGCACATTGATCAGTCCGGCAAGGTTGGAGATTTTTTGATCATGCAACAGGATGTAGGGATTGTTGAACTCGGTGATCATCTTGTTGGCATCGGTCATGAAATAAGGCGAGAGAAAACCCTTGTCGAAGCGCATGCCATCAACGATCTCAAGTTCGCTATCGAGCGAGGAACTCTCTTCGACCGTGATGACGCCCTCCTGCCCGACTTCCTTCATCGCCGCCGAAATCATCTCGCCGACCATCTCGTCATTGTTGGCGGCGATACGTGCGACGTTTTTAATTTCGTCGTGGGTGGAGACAGATTTGGCGCGCTTGGCGATGTCCTTCACCGCCGCCGCAACGGCCAGATTGATGCCGCGTTTGACGTCCATCGGGTTGAGACCTGCGGTCACGCCTTTTATGCCTTCGCGCAACATGGCGCGGGCCAGAACGGTTGCCGTTGTCGTGCCGTCACCGGCGACTTCACCAGTGCGCGCGGCAACATTGCGGATCATCAAAGCGCCGAGATTTTCGAACCTATCAGCAAGCTCGATTTCCTTGGCCACCGTCACACCGTCCTTGGTGCTGCGCGGGCTGCCTTCGCCCTGCTGAAACACGACGTTGCGGCCCTTCGGCCCCAGAGTCACCTGAACCGTATCCGCAAGCTTGTCCGCGCCGCTAACCATTTTCCTGCGTGCGTCGTCGGAAAACCTAATTTCCTTTTTAGCCATACTCTTAAGCCTGCCCTACTGAATGATACCCATGATGTCGGATTCTTTCATGATGAGGAGATCCTCACCATCAACCTTGACTTCCGTGCCGGAAAATTTGCCAAACAACACGCGGTCGCCTTTGGCGACGTCGAGGGCATGAACATCTCCGTTTTCGTCGCGCTCGCCCGAGCCGGTGGCGACGATTTCACCCTCGGAAGGCTTTTCCTGAGCCGAATCCGGAATGATAATTCCGCCTGAGGTCTTTTCATCCAGGTCGATACGGCGAACCAAAACACGATCTTGTAAGGGTCTGATTTTCATGGCTTGTCTCCCACCATTCGTTACGAGGCGAGAGCCCCGAATTTATGATTTATGATACGCGGGCGCGGAAATTAGCACTCCGCGCCGACGAGTGCTAGGCGGTATATAGGGACCCATACGGTGCTCTGTCAACCAGATAGGCTAAAACTTGCTAAATCGAGCTAAATCAACCCATTTCAGGCGCTGTTTGGCGGCCTTCCCGGGCCTCTTTATGGGATTTTTGGCGCTGTCGATCAAAGCGTTCGGCGTCGGCGGGCGATAATCCGACCTGCATATGCGCGACTTTCTCATCATCGGCGCGCCGCAATACCTCGCCGTGCCGGTAGAGCCAGGCAATAGCCGCGCCGTCGGTGAGATCAATTTTGACCGATAATACCTGCCTGCCGCGCGATAATTCAGCATCGATCAACGCCAAAACCGGCTCCAGCCCCTCTCCCTTGAGGGCCGAAACCGCAACATGAGAGCGGCCCGGTTCGCGCGCCGATAACAGCCGGGCGCGGGCGCCCTCTTCCAGCAAGTCCGTTTTGTTGAGGATTTCAATCAGGCCAGACTTCACCTTATCTTCCAGACCCAATTCCGAGAGAACGTCATGCACATCCTGGCGTTGCTCAGCGGTTTCGGGGTGGGATATGTCGCGTACATGCATAATAAGGTCGGCCTCGCTCACCTCTTCCAGTGTGGCGCGGAAGGCGGCGACGAGATCATGCGGCAGGTCGGAAACGAATCCGACCGTGTCGGAAAGAATGACGCGGCGGCGCGATGGCAGCACCAAGCCGCGCATGGTCGGATCGAGAGTGGCAAAAACCTGATCCTTAACGGCAACATCGGCCCCGGTGAGGCGGTTAAACAGGGTCGACTTGCCGGCATTGGTATAACCGACCAGGGCGACCACCGGATAGGGCACACGCTGGCGCGCCGAGCGGTGCAATTGGCGTGTCCGCACGACGCCCTTCAGGTCGCGTTTGAGGCGGGCAATGCGTTCGCGGATTTGCCGCCGGTCGGCTTCGATCTGGGTTTCGCCTGGGCCGCCGAGAAAACCGAAGCCACCGCGTTGCCGTTCCAAATGTGTCCACGAGCGAACCAAACGGCTGCGCTGATAGGAAAGCGCCGCCAGCTCGACCTGCAGCTTGCCTTCCCGCGTGCGCGCGCGGGCACCGAATATTTCAAGAATAAGCGCCGTGCGATCGATCACCTTGCAATCCCAGGCGCGCTCGAGATTGCGCTGCTGGATCGGGTTGAGGCTACCGTCAACAATGACCACACCAGCATTTAATTCGGCAATGGTTTCGCCAATCTCGGCAACCTTGCCCGAACCGAACAGGGTGGCCGGGCGGACGCGCGGCACCGGCACCACCGCCGCATGGCAAATTTCTAGGTTAATTGCGCCGGCGAGGCCAGCCGCTTCCTCTAAACGCGCAGTGCTGTCCCGGCCCGCCAAGGCGCCGTTGGTATTGCCGTTCTCGCGCTTCGCCCGGCTGCCGAACGGCAGTTCAGGGTGAACAACAGCGGCGCGCATTAGCGCCGATTCATTCGGCCCTGCATGCTTATCAGATGGAATAGGCGGCGCTCCTAATCATCTTGACCTTGATCGTCTTCTTCATCTTCGCCGCCAGCGCTAAAAAGCTGAACCGGCTGACCAGGCATTACCGTCGAAATGGCATGTTTATACACCAGTTGCGAGTGATTATCGCGGCGCAGAAGGACGCAAAAATTATCAAACCGAACAATGACGCCCTGCAATTTCACGCCGTTCACAAGAAAAATAGTGACCGGCATTTTGACTTTGCGCACGTGGTTGAGAAACACATCCTGAAGATTCTGGGTTTTGTCGCTAGACATGATTTTTATTCCCCCGCTTCTTTTCTACATTTTTATGGGGCTCGAAGCCCACTTCGAGCCAATTTCAGCGCCAAACTTACCGTTAAGCACCAATCCTCCCTAGTCTAACAGCTAACTATATGGGTATTTTTGCCGTAACGACAAATAATTGGCTCCCGAAGGCGATAAATTTATCGGGAGTGGCGCTATGCTGTTGTCGGTTTTCCGACGCCGAAGTGTGGTTTTTAAGCCAAATTGGAGCCGCTTCCACGGCAATAATCGAGATAGAGCGCGCGCAGACGGCGGGTCACCGGGCCCGGCTTGCCGTCGCCGACTTCTGCCCCGTCAATGCCGACTATTCCCTTGATGAAAGATGTCGTGCTGGTCAAAAACGCCTCGGGCGCTGCCAAGGCCTCCTCAACCGTAAATGCCCGCTCAATAATTTCGATCGAATTTTCGCGCGCCAGTTTCAGGACCGTCGCCCGCGTGATGCCGCCCAAAATATTATTGTCAAGCTGGCGCGTCACGATTCTGCCCTGATCGTCGACGATCCAGGCGTTGGTCGAGGAGCCCTCGGTAACAAATCCATCGCCGTCGACAAACCAGGCTTCATAGGCGCTTTTTTCACGCGCCTCCTGTTTGGCGAGAATATTGGGCAACAGGGATATGGATTTTACGTCGCGGCGCAACCAGCGGATATCCGCCACCGTGGCCACTTCGGCGCCCTTGTCGTCATCGGCGTTTTCCGGCCAGGCGACGGCGCGCGCCGTCATCACCAGGGCGGGCTTTACATCTTTCGGAAAGGGATGATCGCGCGGCGAGACGCCACGGCTCACCTGGATATAGATAATGCCGTCGCGCACCCGGTTGCGGCGCAGCGTCTCACGGCAGACCAAGCGAAACGGTTCCTCCGGCATCGGCATGTCCATCCGCAGCTCGCCGAGCGAACGCTTCATGCGCTCCAGGTGGCCGTCCTCATCGATGATCTGGCCGCGAAAGATAGCGGCAACTTCATAGATCCCATCGGCAAACTGATAGCCACGATCCTCGATGTGAATCTGCGCCTCCCCGTGCGCCACGTAGCGGCCGTTGACATAAGCTATTCTCGACATAATTCCACTTAACCCATCAAAAGAATTCGAGACTGACGGCGAACATTTTTTCCAGCTTTTTCACCGCCGAGGCGGCGGCAAACACCACCACCCGGTCATGCGCCGCAATAACGCTGTCGCCGCGCGGGATGATAACTTCACCATCGCGCAGGATCGCGCCGATCAGAATTCCACTCGGCAATTTGATCTCCTTGAGCGGTTTGCCAACCAGGGGCGAGGTTTCCAATGCCTCGGCCTCGACGATCTCGGCCAAACCGTCACGGATCGACTGAATACCGAGAATACGGCCACGGCGAATGCGCTGAAGAATTGTCGAGACCGTCGATTCACGCGGGCTCACCGCCACATCGACGCCGAGCGTACCCATCAAGGGCGCATAGTTTGAGCTGTTGACCAGGGTAACTGCGCGTTGACAGCCGGCGCGTTTGGCCAGAAGTGACGCGAGGATGTTGACCTCGTCGTCATTGGAGACGGCGATCACCGCTTCGGTCATGGCGATATTCACTTCGCTCAGGATATCGCTGTCCAGCGCATCGCCGTGAATGATGGTGGTGCGCGACAAAGTCTCGGCCAGATATTGCGCCCGCTTGGCGTTCACCTCGACGATTTTGAGGTTAAGATCGGGATGCGCCGCTTCCAGTTCACGCGCCAGAAACAGCCCGATATTACCGCCGCCGACGATCACCATGCGGCGCGCTTCTTTTTCCTCATGGCCAAACACCGCCATGGAACGCTCGACATGCTCGCTGTCGGCAACGAAATAGACCTCGTCGCCAACCAGCATCTGATCGTCGCCGCGCGGCACGATTAGCTTGTCGTTGCGCATGATTCCGAGAACGACAATATTGAGGTCGGGAAATATTTCCGTGAGCTGGCGCAGCGGCGTGTTGACGATTGGGCACCCGTCCTGACAGCGCACCGCGATAACACGCAGCCGGCCTTCGCCAAACGGCAACATATCGAGCGCGCCCGGCACCTGCAGGCGCCGCACGATGGCGCGGGCAACCTCAATTTCAGGCGAGATAATCAGATCGATCGGCAGATTGTCGGGGCTGTAGAGGTCTGCCCAGGCCGGCTGCAAATAGCTTTGATCGCGCACCCTGGCAATTTTTTCCGGCACGTCGAACAGCGAATGCGCGACCTGGCAGGCGACCATGTTGATCTCATCCGAATAGGTGACGGCGATGATCATGTCGGCATTTTTCGCGCCCGCATCGTCAAGCGTGTCCGGCAGGGAAGCGCTGCCAACAAGGCACCTGACTTCCGCCGTTTCAGCCAACTTTTGGACGATCTCCGGGTCGCTGTCGATCACGGTCACATCATTGGCCTCACCCGCCAATTGGCGCGCGATGCTCGACCCGACTTGCCCGGCGCCGCAGACGATTACTCTCACGTGATTCCGCCTCGATAATTTTGGCACCGTTGATTTGAGCCCAGATATTGTTGTGTCATGGTTCCATCTCCTCGCTGCCACGCACGCGCTCGCGTGAACGGTCCGCGTCGGACACCTTCAAGCCCTTCAATTTCCGGTGCAGTGCTGAGCGTTCCATGCCGACAAATTGTGCGGTGCGCGAAATATTGCCACTGAAACGGCTAAGCTGAGTTGTCAGATATTCGCGCTCAAATATTTCGCGTGCCTCGCGCAACGACAGCGCCATGATCTCGCCGGTCCATTGATTACCCGTCATGTCATTCGTGGTCGTACCCAGCTCGGGCGGCAGCATGGCTGCCGTGACATCATCCTTGGAGGTGCCCGGCGACATGATCAACAGCCACTCAATGACATTGCGCAATTGGCGAACATTGCCCGGCCACTCGCAGGCCTGCAAAACGGCCATCGCATCGGCGGCGATTTCGCGCGTCGGCAGGCCGGAGGATTCGGCTGCGCGCTGCATGAAATAATGCGCCAACATGGGGATGTCCTCACGCCGCTCGCGCAGCGCCGGAACATGGATCGGAACAACATTAAGGCGATAAAACAAATCCTCACGAAAACGCTTGGCTTCAATTTCCTCGGCAAGATCCCGATTGCTCGCGGCGATTACGCGCACATCGACTTCAACCCGCGCACCACTGCCCACTCGCTCAAACGATTGTTCCTGAATAACGCGGACCATCTTGCCTTGGGTTTCAAGCGGCATATCGGCAACTTCATCGAAAAACAATGTGCCGCCATGTGCGCGCTCAAAGGTTCCCATCCGCCTTGAGCTAGTTTTCTCAGGATAGCCCTGTTCGCTGCCGAATAATTCCATCTCCAGACTCTCGGGCCGCATCATCGCCGAATTGACCACAACAAAGGGTGCTTCACGGCGATAGGACTGTTCGTGAATGAGGCGCGCGATAATTTCTTTTCCCGACCCCGCCGGCCCGGAAATCATCACCCGGCTGCCCGTCGGCGCGACTTTCTTGACCGCCGCCTGTAGAGTGCTTACCGCGCCTGAGTCGCCGATCAAACCGGGTGCCGGTCCGATACGAAGCTTCAGCTCGGTATTTTCGCGGCGCAAATCGGAGGCCTCTAGAGCGCGCGTAATTTGCAGTAACAGACGATCCGCTTTGAACGGTTTTTCGATAAAATCATACGCACCCAGTTTTATCGCCGACACGGCTGTCTCAATATTGCCATGCCCACTGATCATTATTATCGGCAGGTCCGGGTGTTGGCGGCGCAACAGATTAAGCAGTTCCATGCCATCGAGGGTGCTGCCCTGTAGCCATATATCCAGAATCAGCAATGCTGGCGGCGGATTGGCTTCAAGTGCCGCGAGCGCTGCATCGCTATCACCCGCGACTGCGGCTTGATAGCCCTCATCCTCCAGGATTCCGGCCACCAACATGCGGATGTCTTCCTCGTCATCAACGATGAGAATATCGCGTGCCATTAAATATCGTTCCCGGAATCCATGCTTGCCGCACCCTTGCGGATATTATCTTGCGTTGCTGTGGTAAACCGGAGCAGTGCAATGGCGCCGCCGCCGGGGCGGTCCGACAAGGAAAACGCGCCGTCATGATCTTCCATGATTTTACTCACGATGGCGAGACCAAGACCCGTCCCGCGGGCACGTGTGGTGACATAGGGCTCTGTAAGCCGCTCTCTGTTTTCCGCCGGCAATCCCGGCCCATTATCTTCGATTTCGATAACCTGATCGTCATTTTCCTCGCGCACGTGAACGATAATTTTCCCCGCTTCTTCGGCGTTGGCAAGACCATCTTCCCGGCCTTCAATCGCCTCAACCGCATTTTTCAATAGATTTGTCAGACATTGGCCGAGCTGGCGTGAATCGCAATCCATTGTCACCGGCACTTCCGCAAGGTCGAGGATAAATTCAATGTCCGGGTTGGCGACGCGTTGCAATAAAACCGCGTGCCGCGCAATTTGCCCCAAATCTTCGTGTTGCATCACCGGTGTCGGCATCCGTGCGAAGGCGGAAAATTCATCTACCATCTGGCGAATATCACCGACTTGGCGAACGATGGTGTCGGTGCAGGCAGAGAATATGTCTGGTTCGGACGTAATCTCATTCAAATATTTGCGCTTGAGCCGTTCCGCCGATAATTGAATCGGCGTTAGCGGGTTTTTGATTTCATGTGCAATGCGGCGCGCCACATCGGCCCAGGCGGCGGTGCGTTGAGCCGAGACTAGCGCCGTGATGTCATCGAAGGTGACGACATAACCGATAATATTTTCGTCGACAATTTCCGCCACGATGCGCACCAGCAGGGTTCGCTTGCGGCCGCTTCTACCAAGCTCAACTTGCTCCTCTATTAGGCGGTTCGGGCGGGCTTGCGCCTCACGTAACAGGTGCGCCATTTCCGGTATCGCATCTTCAACCGAACGGCCAATCACCGCGTCGGCGTTAGCTTCGAGAAGGCCGAGCGCCGAGCGGTTGGGTAGTGTAATAAGGCCGTTCGCATCGAGACCGACAACACCCGCCGAAACGCCGCCCAACACAGCTTCCGTGAATTGACGCCGTTCATCCAATTGCCTGTTGGCCTCGACCAACTCTTCCCTCTGCTCCTCCAATTGCCCAGTCATCCGGTTGAAGGCGCGGCTAAGGGAGCCTATCTCATCGCGCGGATCTCCCTCCTCGACGCGCGCCGACAGCTCTCCGGTGCGCACCCGCTCGGCGGCCAAAATCAGGCCACTGATCGGGCGCACAAGTTGATTCGAAAACACCAAACCGACCCAGACGGAAGCAAGCAGCATTAGGAGAGCCACAACGACAAAAATCAGAACAAAGGTTACCTGGAAGATGGATTGCCGCGTTTCCGCTCGTTTATATTCGCCAACCGCGCCTTGCACCTGTTGGACATTTTTAAGCACACTGCTCTCAACGAAGCGCCCGACAAATAAATAGGCATCGACGAAAGCGACAAGGCGCACCAGGGCGCGCACCCGGTCATCCGTTTCACTGGTTAGAATCACGACTTCGCCCGCCGCTGCGCGCAACATGAATGGCTCGGGAATGCGTTCCAGTTCGAGTGCAAAACTAAGGCCGCTGCGGGCAAGAATGCGGCCGTTGCGGCTTAACACTGCCGCGTCCGTTAGCGAGCGTAGTTCGGCCAAACGGTTAACCATCTGGTTTAGGCGCCCCGGACTTTGCGCCAAATAAGGGGCTTGGCTGTTGAGGTCGTTGGCCATCGCCAAAGCGTCGCCGCGAATGTTTTCGCGGTGCTCAGCCACGTAGGCCTCGGCCACCACGAGCGACTGATCCAGGGCAGTCGAGACCTGGCGCGAAAACCATGCCTGTAGGCCAAAATTCAGGAACAGCGCGGAAAATACCGCGACCACGATGGTTGGCGTCACCGAAACCAGGCTAAACAAGCCGACCAGGCGTGTGTTTAGCCGCGAGCCGGCGGAGCCACGCCGGCGTTCGATCCAAAGACGGACCAGGCGCACCGAAACGATGGCGCCCAAAATCAGTAACAGCACCAGATCGATGTTGAGCAATATCAGGACAATGCCCGGGTCGGAATCGAACGGCGCGTCGCCACTCATCGCGCCATAAGTCGCGAGGCCGGATACGATGGCCGCGCCGGCGACGGCAATCGCCATTTTGCGTGGTAAGCCGACAGCCTCGGACCAGCGGGTAAAGCGCCGTCTGAGCGCGGCCCAGCCTGACGGCAATGGCGGCGTGCTCGCCGGCTGGTTATTCAGTTCCGTCAATGTCCTGCCTTAAACCGCGAATAACCTGAATATCGAGATCACGGATTTTTTTACGCAATGTGTTGCGGTTGAGACCAAGTAGTTTTGCCGCTTTGAGCTGGTTTCCGTCGGTCGCGACCAGGGAGACTGTCAGCAGCGGACGTTCGATTTCCTTGAGCACGCGGTTATAGAGCCCCGTCGGCGGAAGCGCGCCGTCATGGGCGGCAAAATATTCGCTTAAATGACGCTCAACCGCGAGGCTGAGGCTTTCATCCGATGTTTTTGTGGACGATCCTGACAGGCCGGCCACCGCTGCATCGGCGGATGACGTTTCAGTTTCCGACAATTCATTCTCAATTGCATCTTCTTCGATTACTTCTTCCGCGTGCAAGGCTGCCAAACGGCGCGCTAAATTTTCCAACTCACGCACATTGCCCGGCCAGTCATGCGCCTTCAGGCGGCGCATGGCAGCCGGTGCAATGCTTTTGCTCGGCAATCCTTCATTCATTGCGCGTAACAGGAAATGACGCATCAACAGCGGGATGTCTTCTTTTCGTTCGCGCAGCGGCGGCAGGCGCATGGGAACGACATTGAGGCGGAAAAACAAATCCTCGCGGAACAAGCCTTCGGCGACCATTTGGCGTAAATTGCGATGGGTCGCGGCGATGATTCGCACATCGACCTTCTGCGCCTTGAGGCCACCGACCGGGATGATCTCGCCTTCCTGCAGCACGCGTAAGAGCCGGGTTTGCGCCTCGAGCGGCATATCGCCGACCTCGTCGAGGAACAGGCTACCACCATCGGCCTGCTCGAAGCGTCCCTGCTTGCGCGCCAGCGCGCCAGTAAACGCACCCTTCTCATGGCCAAACAATTCGCTTTCAATCAGGTCGCGCGGCACGGCGGCCATGTTGATGGCGACAAAAGGCGCGGCGCGGCGTTTGCCATATTCGTGCAGGGCGCGCGCGATCAATTCTTTGCCGGTGCCGGAATCACCGGTGATCATTACTGAAAGATCGGTGCTCATCAGGCGCGCCAGGGTTTTGTATATTTCCTGCATCGCTGGCGCGCGGCCAATCAGCGGCAGGCGCTCGTCAAATTCGAGATCCGACTCATCGCCCGGGTCTTGTTCGGCCCGGCCGCGCTCGACACCGGCCAAGCCTCGCCGCACGGCACGTGCAACCTCGTTCAGGTCGAACGGTTTGGGCAAATATTCGAATGCGCCCTGCTCCGTCGCGCGCACTGCGGTTTGCAACGTATTGCGCGCGCTCATGACGATTACCGGCAGATCGGGACGCAGTTTTCGAATGCGCGGCAGAATATCCAGCGCATCGCCATCGGGAAACATGACATCGGTAATCAACAGATCGCCCATGCCCTGGTCGACCCATTTCCACATCGTCGTCACAGTGCTGGTGACCTGAACCTGATAACCGAGCCGCGCCATGGCCTGGTGCAGAACAGTGCGAATGGAGCGGTCATCATCGGCCACCAATATGGTTGCGAAACGCTCGCCAGACGAAGGGTTCATGGCGCGCCCCGCCCCCTATCGGCGTCCGACAGAAGCCCGTCGGCTGCCGGCAGAAGAATGCGGAACATGGTTCTCCCCTGCCCCGTCTCCATATCGACAACGCCACCATGGTCGGCGACCGTTTTGGCGACCAGCGCCAAACCGAGGCCGCTGCCTCCCGATTTATTGGTGACGAACGGCTCGAACAGGCAATCGTGCAAATCTTCGGCAATACCGACGCCATTGTCCTCAATGCGGATGGCGATCGGCAATTGCACGCGCAGGCGCCCACCGCTGTTGACGCTGAGGCCATGTTCATAGCGCGTGCTGATGGAGATCACGCCACCGCGCGCCGGCAGCGCCTCAGCGGCATTCTTGAACAGGTTGAGGAAGGTCTGCACCAGCGCATCGCGGTTGCCGTCGATCAGTGGCAGCGACGGGTCATAGATGGTTTTGAATTCGGCCTGACGGGCGAAACCGGACCCGGCCACGGTGCGCACATGGTCGAGCAGTTCGTGAATGTTAAGCGCCACCTTGGCTTCGGGAATTGTGCCGCCGAACGCCTCCATGCGGTCGATCAGCGCGCCGATGCGGTCGCTCTCGTCGCGAATCATGCGCGCCAGGGCCTTGTCGCCTTCGCTCGCACCACTTTCAAGCAGTTGCGCCGCACCGCGTATGCCGGACAGCGGATTGCGAACCTCGTGCGCCAGGGTTGCCGCCATGGCCGCATTGGAGCGGCCCGAATCGCGTTGCTGCGAGCGCCGGCTGAGCTGCTCGGCGACGGTGCGGTGGGCCAATGTCAGCACCACCAGATTGGCGCCATGATGCAAAGGTGCGGCGCGGATATCGACCAGATGGCTGCCAGCGCCGCGTGGCAATTCCAGTTCCACACCATATTCGAACATGGTCTGGCCGCCCAAGCGCACCTGTTGCGCCAGGGCGAGCAAATTGTTGTAGGGGCCGGCAACGCGCGCCAGGTCATGCTTGGCCAGTACCGCGCTGCTCATGCCAAACAGCTCTTCCGCCGACGGATTGGCATGGGCAATGGCGCCGTCCTCGCCGACCAGCATGACGGCGAGTGGCAGCGCATCAAGTATCTCGGCGCTATAGGACGGTGCGTCGCGCTCGAGCGCATCGCTCGCCAGCAATTCGGTATTCATGCCGCAACTGAATTTGTTTGCGGCAGATAGAATTTCTCGATCTCGCGCACCACGTCGGGTGCATGGTCCATGCGGTAGACGCGGGCGCGGAACGCCTTGGCGCCGGGCAGCCCGTCGCAATACCAGCCGACATGCTTGCGCGCGACGCGCAAGCCGACATGGCTGCCGTAATGCGAGAGCAGGCCATCGTAATGGCGCAGCAGAGCCGCGCACTGTTCGCTCAGCGCCGGAGCTTGTAATTTTTTCCCATGGCGGAGAAAATACGCCACCTGGGCCGGAAACCACGGCCGGCCATAGGCGCCGCGCCCGATCATCACCCCATCCGCACCGGAGCGGCGCAGTAATTCGGCGGCGCCTTCTTCGCTGATTACATCACCGTTGCCGACCACCGGGATGTTGACCGCCGCCTTGACCTCGGCGATGAAATCCCAATCCGCATTGCCTTTGTAGAGTTGGCAGCGCGTGCGGCCATGCACCGTCACCATGGCGATACCGCAATCCTCGGCAATGCGGGCGAGGCTGGGGGCGTTGCGATTGTCGTCGTTCCAGCCGGTGCGCATTTTCAGTGTCACCGGCACATCAACCGCATTGACCACCGCTTCCAATATCCGTCCTGCCTTGGCTTCATCCTGCATCAGGGCCGAGCCGGCCATGCCACTGACCACTTTCTTGGCCGGGCAACCCATATTGATATCGATCAGGGCGGCGCCTTCAGCTTCATTCAGCTTGGCCGCCTCCGCCATGATATCGGGCTCGCAACCGGCGAGTTGCACGGCGATCGGTTTTTCATCGCGCGAGCGCTTGAGCAACTCGCGAGTGCGGCGGTTGTCGCGCAACATTTCGCGGCTGGCGACCATCTCGGATACCACCAGGCCGGCGCCAAAACCTTTGACCAGACGGCGGAACGGCATATCACTCACACCCGACATGGGCGCGAGCAAAACCGGGTCCGCAATGCAGAGCGGTCCTATCCGCAGGGGTTTAAGTGTGGTCATTATTTATCCATAGCCCATATTGCTCAAAAATTGGGCAAAAATTGACGCGGCAATTATTTGGATAATTAATATTATCCAATATTATTCTTTATTGTGAGTCTCTTATGGATATTTTCTTATGTTTTTTCTCCGCCCTCCGGGCCATAAAAAACCACCCAAACCTGGAAACCTTCGCTGAAATCGACAAAGCGGTGTTCCATGCCGGCCGGCACGAACAGCACATCGCCGGGGCCGAAGGCGCGCTGATTATCACCGCAGATAAACTCACCGCTGCCCTGCATCACGACATAGACCTCGTCCTGTAGATGTGGCTGCTGCATATCTGTGCCACGCGGCGCATAGAGGCCGATATGCATGGAGCTGTGCCGCATCATCACTTCATAAGGTTTGCCGTCGGAACTTCTATTGGCTTCGAGCCGGCCTGACGCTTCGGCTAGGGTAACGAGCCAGTTTTCCGGGGGGCTGTTTTCGGCCATCGATTGGTCCTCCGATATTCGAGAAAGTTGCCTGTGCGGAGAGTGGCGAATCGCCTGTCAAAGAGATAGGTTTATTTTTTGATCTTAGCAAACGAGGGACCATGGGGGCCAAGCCGCGCAACATTGCGCTTATTGTTGCCGCGGGCCGTGGCCACCGTGTCGGCGGCCCTTTGCCCAAGCAATATCGTAAACTTTGCGGCCGCTCGATACTGTCCCACAGCGTCCTGGCGTTCGCGGCTCATCCGGCGGTTTCCGCCGTGCGTGTTGTTATTCACCCAAGCGACGAAGCGCTCTATCAGGATGCGCTCTCGACGCTCGATACAAATAAGCTGCTCTCGCCCGTCAACGGCGGAGCAACGCGCCAGGATTCAGTCCGTCTCGGATTGGAAAGCCTGGCCGAAGACGCGCCCGACGCCGTGCTGATCCATGACGGCGCACGGCCCCTGGTGAGCGGCGCGGTGATTGCGCGCAGCCTCGAAGCACTTCAGGAAAATATCGGCGCCATCGCCGCCTTGCCGCTCAGCGACAGCCTCAAGCGCGCCACGCCCGATGGCAAAATGATCGATAATGATGTGGCGCGCGACGGATTGTGGCGCGCGCAGACGCCGCAAACCTTCCGCTTCGCCGACATTCTTGCCGCCCACCGCGCGGCGGAGGGACAAAACGCCACCGATGATGCTGGCGTGGCCGAGCGGCACGGTATAGCCGTTGCGCTTGTCGCGGGCGATGAAGAGAATATCAAGATCACGACGGAGGCCGACATGACGCGCGCTGAGCAAATCCTGCACGACCGGTCCGGTGGCGCACCCGCCGGCGAGCAGACTTGGCGCGTGAAAGTCGGGCTCGGCTACGATGTGCACCGCTTTGCCGAAGATGGCGATCACCTGATGCTATGCGCTGTCCGCGTGCCGTTTGAGCGCGGTGTGGCCAGCCATTCGGATGGCGATGTGGCGCTGCATGCCTTGGTCGATGCCATTTTGGGCGCGCTCGGCGACGGCGATATTGGCGTTCATTTCCCGCCCAGTGACGAGAAATGGCGCGATGCCAAATCGGAGATATTCGTTGCCCATGCCCTGAAGTTGCTCACAGCAAGGCAAGGCCAGCTCGATCATATCGACATCACCTTGATTTGCGAGCGGCCCAAACTGAGCCCCTACCGCGACGAAATGCGGGGCCGCCTGGCTTCCCTCCTCGGCCTGCCGCTCTCAGATATTAGCCTCAAAGCGACGACCACCGAGCGGCTTGGCTTTACCGGGCGGGCCGAAGGCATTGCCGCCCAGGCCGTCGCCACCCTCCGCCTGCCGGTGACGCCATGAGCAACCCACAGGCCTCCGAGCCGCACCGCCCCGCCTCTTGGCACCCGGCGCATCTGCTCGCCACTTGGTTCGGCGCCGGTCTCTCGCCGGTAGCGCCGGGCACGGTCGGGTCGCTCGTCGCCCTGCCGATTGCCTATCTGCTCAGCTATTATGTCGGCATCGTTGGCCTGGCCGTCGCCATTGTGGTGGTTTTCCTAATTGGCATCTGGGCTGCGCAGCGTTACAGCCAACGCACCGCCAGCCACGATGCCGGCCCGATCGTCATCGATGAAGTTGTCGGCCAGTGGTTGGCGCTGCTGCTGGTACCCGCCGATATGGTGCTCTACGCCGTCGGCTTCGCCCTCTTCCGCCTCGCCGATATCATCAAGCCGTGGCCGATCAGCGTCGTCGATCAGCGCGTCAAAGGCGGTATCGGTGTGATGTTGGACGATGTTCTGGCCGGTGCGCTCGCCGCGATTATCCTCTGGAACATCTGGATGTGGACCAGCATCTGATGTTTCCCGCCCAACTTGCCGCCCGCGCCGAACAACTCCTGGATGCCTGCCGCGCACGCAATATTAAAGTCGCCACGGCTGAATCCTGCACCGGCGGATTGATCGCCGGCTGTTTAACCGCCGTCGCCGGCGCGTCGGACGTTGTCGAGCGCGGCTTTGTGACCTATTCGAACGAGGCCAAGACGGAGATGCTCGGTGTGCCGGGCGAGTTGATCGAACGTGTCGGTGCGGTGAGCGAGGAAGTGAGCCGCGCCATGGCCGAAGGTGCTTTGGAAAATTCCGCCGCCCAGCTATCGCTCGCGGTTACCGGCATCGCCGGCCCGGGCGGCGGCACGGCGGATAAGCCGGTCGGTCTCGTGCATCTCTCCTGCGCCCTTGAGGGCAGTGCGACAGAACATCAACGATGTGTCTTTGCCGGCGACCGCAACGCGGTGCGCGAGGCAACGGTCGCGGCAGCCCTTGATATGGCGCTGGCTGCCGTTACCGGGCAGCGCGCAATCGCCTAATCGGCTTCCGCCGCGTGGCTCTGGTGCGGCGCGGCTGGGAGCGTGCCGTAAGTTTTCTCCGCCCGTATCTCAAAGGCGCGCACCATGCGGTGGACAGCTTCGGTAAAGAGCGCGCCGATAATTTTCTGCAGCAGGCGCGAGCGGAATTCAAAATCGACGAAGAAATCGATCTCGCAGCCCTCAGCATGGGGCAGGAAGTGCCAGCGGTTGACGAGATAGCGGAACGGCCCGTGCGTATAGCGCACATTGATCTCCATGCCGGTCCGGTCGAGCTCGACATGCGAGCCGAAGCGCTCGCGGAACATGCGGAAACCGATCAACATATCGGCCTCGATCACATCGCCATCGCACTTGGTGATTCGGGTTCCCAAACACCAAGGCAGAAATTCGGGATAGCGCTCGACATCGGCCACCAGGTCGAACATCTGCTGCGGTGAATGCTTGAGCACACGCTTTTCAACATGTTTGGGCATGTTGCCGCTAGGCCTCTTTATCCGCCTTGGCCGCAAGCTTCGCATGGCGATTGGCGCTGAGCTTGGCGAAATCGTCGCCGGCCAGATAGGACGAACGGGTCAAGGGTGTGGCCGATACCATGAGGAAGCCCTTGGCATAGGCGAGGCGTTCATATTCCTTGAATTCGTCCGGCGTGACAAAGCGCATCACCTCATGGTGGCGCTGTGTCGGCTGGAGATATTGGCCGATGGTGATGAAATCCACTTGCGCGGTTCTGAGATCGTCCATCACCTGCAACACCTCGCGCCGTTCCTCGCCGAGCCCGACCATGATGCCGGATTTGGTAAAGAGCGACGGATCAAGCTGCTTGGCCCGGTCCAACAGCCGGAGCGAATGATAGTAGCGCGCACCGGGACGGATTTCCGTATAGAGCCGGGGCACGGTCTCTAAATTGTGATTGAAGACATCCGGTTTCGCCGCGACGACGCTCTCAAGCGCACCTTCCTTGTTGCGGAAATCCGGCGTCAAAACTTCGATCGTCGTCTCGGGCGAGGTTTCGCGCATGCACTCTATCGAGCGCACGAACTGCTGCGCCCCGCCATCGGCGAGATCGTCGCGGTCGACCGAGGTAATCACCATATGGCTGAGGCCAAGCGCTTCGGCGGCGCGCGCCCGCTCCTCCGGCTCGTGTGGATCAAGTTGATCGGGGCGCCCGGTGGCGACATTGCAAAAGGCGCAGGCGCGCGTACAGACCGAGCCCAAAATCATCACCGTCGCATGGCCCTGCGCCCAGCATTCGCCGATATTGGGGCACGCCGCCTCTTCGCAGACGGTATTCAGCTTGTGGGTGCGCATCAGCTTACGTGTCGAATCATACTCGCGCGAATTGGGCGCCTTGACGCGCAGCCAGGGTGGCTTCGGCGCCCGTTTGGCCCGCTTCTTAATCGGTGTCACGCTCGAATCACTCATATTTTCCGCCTGCTATAATCGGTGTCTTAGATGTGGATCGCCTGATCGTAAGCGTCAAGGACCGATTCATGCATCATTTCCGAGAGCGTCGGATGCGGGAAGATTGTGTGCATCAGATCCGCCTCAGTGCACTCCATTGTCTTGGCAATTGTATAACCTTGAATTAACTCGGTGACTTCGGTGCCAATCATGTGTGCACCCAATAATTCGCCGGTTTTGGCGTCAAACACGGTTTTCACCATGCCTTCCGCCTCGCCGAGCGCAATTGCCTTGCCATTGCCGATAAAGGGAAAGCGTCCGACGCGGACTTCGTGCCCCTTTTCTTTGGCCGCCGCCTCACTGAGGCCGACCGACGCCACCTGCGGGCGGCAATAGGTGCAGCCCGGTACATTGTTGACATCGAGCGGGTGCAAACCTTCCACGCCGGCAATCTTCTCAACGCAAAGCACGCCCTCATGCGACGCCTTGTGCGCCAGCCAGGGCGGTCCGGTGACGTCGCCAATGGCGTAAACGCCGGGTTCGCCGGTCTGCATCCAAGGGTCGGTGACGATATGGCCACGGTCGGTTTTCACGCCGGTCTTTTCAATGCCGATATTTTCGACA
Organism: Rhodospirillaceae bacterium; assembly: GCA_018666805.1. Lineage (GTDB taxonomy): Bacteria > Pseudomonadota > Alphaproteobacteria > UBA828 > UBA828 > PTKB01. The sequence goes on from JABIXB010000311.1 coordinate 20,109, forward strand.
TTACCAACAATGCCGACGGCGAGGATGGCGCGCTCGAAATCGCGCTGCTCGGATTTCCCCTTCGCTGTCTTGATCGTCGCGCTGACGGCGTTCTTACCCTTCTTCTTAAGCGCCTCAACGGTCGCGCCGGTGAATATTTCCATGCCCTGCTTCTTGAACTGCTTCTCGGCGAAGGCGGATATCTCTTCATCTTCGACCGGCAGCACGCGTGGCATAACCTCAACCACAGTCACCTCGGCGCCGAGATCGGAATAAAAACTGGCGAACTCCATGCCGATCGCGCCCGAGCCGACGACGAGCAGGCTTTGCGGCACGGATTTCGGCACCATCGCTTCCTTGTAGGTCCAGACCAGCTCACCATCGGCGGCAAGGCCCGGCAGCTCGCGCGCCCTGGCGCCGGTGGCGAGGATGATGTGCTTGGCGCTCAGCACATCGATTTCCTTGCCATCCTTGCTGACACTGATCTTGCCTTTACCGGCGAGCCGGCCTTCGCCAACAAAAACCGGCACTTTGTTTTTCTTGAGCAAAAACTCGACGCCCTTGGAGAGCTGGCCGGCCACCTGGCGCGAACGTTTGACGATCTTGTCGAGGTCGAATTTCACTTCGCCGCAGGAGAGGCCGAATTCATCGAGGCGCTCCAATGTGTGGCGGATTTCAGAGACGCGCAGCAATGCCTTGGTCGGGATGCAGCCCCAATTGAGGCAGATGCCGCCCAAATGCTCGCGCTCGACCACGGCGGCCTTAAGCCCCAATTGCGCGGCGCGAATGGCGGCAACATAGCCGCCCGGCCCGCCGCCCAGAATGACAACGTCGAATGTTTTATCAGCCATTTGCTCCTCCGCTACAGCAGCATGCTAAGCGGGTCTTCGATCAGGCCCTTGAAGGCGCCGAGGAATTTTGCTCCGGCCGCGCCATCGACAACACGGTGATCGACCGAAAGCGTGCACGACATCATGGTCGCCACAGCCAAGGCGCCATCCTTCACCACCGGGCGCTGTTCGCCGGCGCCAACGGCAAGGATCATCGATTGCGGCGGGTTGATGATGGCGGCGAATTCCTTGATGCCGAACATGCCGAGATTGGAAATGCTGAAAGTGCCGCCCTGATATTCCTCCGGCATCAGCCCCATCGGCTTGGCCCGCGCACGCCCGGCCAGCTCCTTCATCTCTTCTGAGAGCGCCGCCAAACCCTTGTGATCGGCATTGCGCAGGATCGGCGTGACCAAACCGTCATCGATGGCAACAGCGACCGAAATATCGACGCCGGAATATTGCCTGATGCCGTCATTGATCCAGGAGGCGTTGCACTCTGGTACTTTTCGTAAGCTGAGCGCCGAGGCGCGGACGACGAAATCATTGACCGAAAGTTTGTAATCGTCGGAACGCCCGTTCAGCTCCTTGCGCACTTTTAATAGCGCATCGATTTCGCAATCGATGGTGAGATAGAAATGCGGCACCGTCTGCTTGGCTTCCTGCAAACGCTGCGCGATAACTTTACGCATCTTACTGGTCTGAAGATCCTCATACGGCCCGATAGCAGCCAACGGAACGGCAGCCGGCGCAGGCGCGGCAGTTGCGGCGGGCGCAGTGCCGCCGGCCAGTGCCGCTTCGATATCCACTTTGACGATCCGCCCTTTGGGGCCGCTGCCGGTGATCGACGCCAGATTGAGGCCGGATTGTTCGGCCATGCGGCGCGCCAGCGGGCTGGCGAAAATACGCCCCCCGGGGTTCGCTGCCGGTGCGGCGGCGACAGGAGCCGGTGCGGGCGCTGGCGCCACAGCAGTCGCAGCAGGAGCAGAAACAGCAGCGCTAGCCGCTACCGGAATTTGCACCTCGATCGCTTCGACCGCTACCGCTTCCGGTATTTCCCAATTGTCCAAAGCCGCGGCATCCTCACCTTCTTCAAGAATGACGCCGATCACCGCATTGACCGGGACATTCTCCATCCCATCGGGGGTGACAATTTTGCCGAGGGTGCCGTCATCGACCGCTTCGATTTCCATCGTCGCCTTGTCGGTTTCGATTTCGCACAGAAGATCGCCGGAAGAGACCGTGTCGCCTTCCTTCTTCATCCAGCCAACGATGTTGCCCTCTGTCATGGTGGGCGAGAGTGCCGGCATGAGCACGTTTATCGGCATGTCTTGGGTCTCCTTGACTGTTTTTTTAACGACACAGCTTGCGCGCTGCATCTGCGATGGTCTCGGCCTGTGGCAGAGCCAGGGTTTCCAAATTAGCAGCGTAAGGCAGTGGCACATCGCTGCCGCCGACGCGCAGCACCGGCGCGTCGAGGAAATCAAATGCGCGCTCGGTGACGGTTGCAGAAATCTCGGCGCCGATTCCCGCCGTCGGCCAGCCTTCCTCGACCGTGATCAAACGGTTGGTCTTCTCGACCGATGTAATGATGGTTTCCGTATCGAGCGGGCGAATGCTACGGAGATCGATAATTTCGGCATCGATACCCTCGCCGGCCAGAGCTTCGGCTGCTTCGAGCGCCTTGCCGACCATGATCGAAAAGGTGGTGATGGTAACGTCGGAGCCCGGGCGCACCACATTGGCGCTGCCGATCGGGACGATATGATCGGCGCTGTCGGGCACGTCAAAACTCTGACCGTAGAGAATTTCATTTTCCAGAAAGATCACCGGATTGGGATCGCGGATCGCCGCTTTTAACAGGCCCTTGGCATCGGCGGCCGAGAACGGTGCCACCACTTTCAGGCCCGGCACATGGGCGTACCAGGCGGCATAGCATTGCGAATGCTGCGCCGCGACGCGTGACGCCGCGCCATTGGGGCCGCGAAAAACAATCGGCACATTGACCAGCCCGCCCGACATATAGTTTGTCTTGGCGGCGGAATTGACGATCTGGTCGATCGCCTGCATGGCGAAGTTAAACGTCATGAATTCGACAATGGGTTTCAGGCCGGCCATCGCTGCACCGATGCCGATGCCGGCAAAACCCGCCTCGGTGATCGGTGTATCGATCACCCGGCGCGCGCCGAATTCCTCGAGCAAGCCCTGGCTCACCTTATAGGCGCCCTGATATTCCGCGACTTCTTCACCCATCAGAAAAACATCGGCGTCAGAGCGCATTTCCTCGGCCATGGCATCGCGCAGCGCCTCCCGGACGGTCAATTCAACCATAATCCCACTCCCCCGCGCTCACGCTTCGGCCATAATATCAGTGAACAGTTCGGCCGCGTCCGGCGCCTGATTGTTCTGTGCGAATTCCGCCGCATCGTTGACCTCGGCTTTGACCGCCTTGTCGACCTCGCGCAGTGAATCATCATCAGCGTGTCCGGCCGCGACCAGCATGTCGCGCACATGCTCAATCGGGTCGCGTTCCTGGCGCACTTTCGAGACTTCCTCGCGGGTACGGTATTTCGCCGGGTCTGACATCGAATGGCCGCGGTAGCGATAGGTCATCATCTCCAGCAATACCGGGCCTTCATCGGCGCGGCACTGCGCTACCGCCTTTTCGGACGCGGCCTGCACCGCCAGCACATCCATGCCATCAACCTGCTGGCCGGGAATACCGAACGCCTCACCGCGCTGACACAGCTCTTGAATAGCGGTCGAGCGGGTGACCGAAGTGCCCATGGCATAATGATTGTTCTCAATCACGAAGATTACCGGCAGCTTCCACAACGCCGCCATGTTGAAGGCCTCGAACACTTGGCCCTGATTGGCCGCACCATCGCCGAAATAGGTTACCGAGACGCGGTCATTGGCGCGGTATTTATTGGCAAAGCCAAACCCGGCGCCGAGCGGCGCCTGGGCGCCGACAATGCCGTGTCCGCCATAAAAGCCGCCCTCCGGCGTAAACATATGCATCGAGCCGCCCTTGCCCTTGGAAACGCCATCGGCGCGCCCGGTGAGCTCAGCCATGACAGCGCGCGGATCGGCGCCCGCCGCCAGCATATGGGCATGGCAGCGATAGCCGGTAATGACACTATCGCCAGGCTCCAAGGCATGCTGGAGGCCAGTGACCACCGCTTCCTGACCGATATAGAGGTGGCAAAAGCCGCCGATCAGGCCCATGCCGTACATCTGCCCCGCCTTTTCCTCGAAGCGGCGGATCATCAGCATTTCGCGGTAATAGGTTTCCAGAGTCTCGCGCGACACGGCTGCTTTGCCGCCCTGCTTTACCCCAGATTTCGTCGTTTTCGATTTCTTCTTGGCGCCGGCCATGAATTCTCCCAACTGCAGCGACCCTGAATATGGGGCGCAGGAACGGAACCCCAAGCTACCCTCAGCGCGGCACGCTGACAAGGGCAGGAAAGCAATAATTACTTGCCATACTATGTATTTAATAGGTGAAAAAAGTGTATGGAGGCTTAGCCGTCGGCCGGCCGCTCCAACAGGATCATCTCGCCCGGCTTAACCAGGTTGAGGACCGCCCGCGCGCGCTCATCCAAGAGGTCGAGATCGAGGCTATCCGGGCGCAACAGGGCAACCCGATGAGCCAGTGCATCGCGCTTCGCCTGCTCTACTTGCAAATGCTGTTTGGCTTCGGCCACATCCTGGCCGCGTTGAATCCAGGCGAGCAACCCGCCATCGCCCTGAATACCGTAATAACCGAGATAAACCAGGGCGAGCGAGCCCAAAAGCGGCGCAATCAGATAGCGCCCCCTTTTCTTGAACTCGCGAATCAAAGTATCCATGACGTTAACGAATCACAGGCGATTCGGCCCTGTCAATAGCTCTCCGCGTCCTGGCCATATGCCCGGGCGCCCTTGGCGCTGATAAATCCGTCTGCAAAATCCTCGCGCACGGCCTGTTCCGCGCGTTCCCCCGGCGCGCCGTAACCGCCACCGCCGGGCGAGAGAAGCAGGATCAAATCACCGCGCTTCAGCTTGATATTGACGAATTTGGTCGGACTGACGCAGCCGAACACTTCGGTGAAGGTACGGTATTCGGCGCTGCCGTTCTGGCGTACGAAAATACCGCCCGGAACACCGTCCGCCCCACCCCAGAGGCCCCACGGGCCATCCTTCATGCGGTCAAACAGCGCGCTTACCGTCACTTCGTCGCTGGTCACCTCGAACACGCGGCGGATACCGAGCCCGCCGCGCCAGGTGCCGGCGCCGCCTGAATCGGGGCGCAGGCTATATTCCAAGGTGCGCAGCGGAAAGCGGCTCTCGAATACTTCGATTGGTGTTGCCCGAATAGTACTGGCATGGGCCGGGCATTGCGCGCTGTTGCCGTCCATCGCCCGCCGACCGCCCCAGCCGCCGCCGTCGAGCTGATAGTGGGTATAAAATTCGCCGGTATCTGGATGGACACCGCCGAGCAGCAAGTTACAGGCCGAGCCACCTTCCGCCGCGCCGACGCGCTCCGGCACAGCCTTTGCCAGAGCCCCTTGCACGGCGGTAATGACGCGCGGCTGACCTTCGGTGTTGCCGGCGACGCTCGGCGCCGGAAACACCGGATTGACCACGGTTCCGGGTGGCGCCACCACCTTGATCGGCTTGAAACAACCGCTGTTGAGCGGCACATCGCGTGCATTGATGCTCTGCAACACCGCGGTGCAGCCGGCCGCTGCGGTAGCGACATATGTGACGTTGATCGGCCCGAGCGCCTGGGCGTCGGAACCGGAGAGATCGACGATGATCTCGTCATCCATGATCTCGACCTTCGAGCGCACGGTATAGGGCTTGGCGACAACGCCGTCATCCTCGAAGAAATCCTCGAATTCATACGTGCCGTTGGGCAGTTTGCCGATTTCGTTGCGTGTCCATTGTTCGGCATGCTCGATCAGGGCATCACCGATACGGCTAAAGGCATCGGCGCCGAGCCGCCCAACCAGACCCTGCAACCGGCGCTCGGCGGTGGTGAGCGAGCCCATGATGGCGTGAAAGTCGCCCCAGGTGGTATTCGGCGTGCGGTGGTTGGCCATGACGATGCGCCACACGTCTTTGACATATTCACCCTCGGCCATCAGCTTGACCGGCGGCAGGCGCAGACCCTCCTGAAACACTTCGGTCGCGGTGGTGGCGAACGAGCCCGGCGCCATGCCGCCGATTTCGGCGACATGGGCGATATTGGCGGCAAAGCCGATCAGCTCACCGTCAAGAAACACCGGCTTCATCAATAAATGCTCCGGCATATGGCACTGGCCGCGATAGGGATCGTTATGGACGATCACATCGCCGGGCAGAAAATTCTCGATGCCCAACTCATCGACACAATGCGGCACGGTATGGAGACCAGCGCAGATGATCGCCGGGTTCATTTCGGCCTGGCCGACCAGGCGGCGATCCTTGTCGAAAATCATGCACGAGAAATCCCGGCTTTCGCTGAAGATCGGCGAATAGGCGGTGCGCACCATGGTGCTCGCCATCTCATCGCAAATATTCCTGAGCGCATTGTTGACGATGGTCAGCGTCACCGGGTCGCGCTCGGGCGCGCTTGCGGCGGCGAGGCTGTCGGCGGCGCTCCGCACATTGACCAGCATGCTGCCATCGGGCTGAATTTCGACCGCATCGCCGGGATGAACGAGGGTGGTCGAATCCATCTCTTCAATCAGCGCCGGACCGTCGATACGCGCGCCGGCCGCGAGCGCGTCGCGGCGATAGATAGTCGTCTCAACAAACCCATCGCCGGAAAAATAGACCGGGCGTTTGCCGTGCGTGCCGCCATCGCCGCCCGCCGGCGCATTGAACGTGGCCTCAGCCGCCTCTTCACCGAGCGCCACCACGCGCACCTCGGTAATCTCGACCACCTTGTCGCGCATGGAATAGCCATAAAGCTCTTCGTGCCGGACATGCAGATCCTGGATCGCCTGCTCGAACATCGCCGCGTCGATCTCAAGGCCGGTCAGGGGAATGAGCTCGCCGAAGCTCTGGCCGAGATAGCGCATGTTGAGGAGCACGCGGCTCTCGGCATCGCCCGCCAGGCCCTCTCGGCGCAGTTCCGCTTCCGCCTCGCCGGCGATCTCGCTGATCTGCCCGCCGAGCACGGTATAATCGATCTGGTCCGAGCGGTGCAGCACGGTGCGCGCCCGATCAACGCGCTGGTTGGTCAAGAGCGTCCCGAGCGCCGAACAGAGACCGGGATGGGGCGGCACCACGACGCGTGCCATGTTAAGCCGCGCCGCCACGTCGGAGGCATGCAACGAGCCGGCGCCACCGAACGCCACCAAGCCGAATTCGCGGTGATCGAGGCCGCGCTCGACCGTCATCAGGCGAATCGCATCGGCCATATTCTCAGCCGCCGTGTCGAGAACGGCCACCGCCGTTTCCTCAACGCCCAATCCCAATTCTTCGGCCAGCGCGGCGACCGTCGTCTGGGCCAGCTCCGGCTTCAACTTCATGCGTCCGCCGAGGAAGAAATCCGGATCGAGCCGGCCGAGCACGATATTGGCGTCGGTAATTGTCGGCTCTGTGCCGCCACGGCCATAACAAGCCGGGCCCGGCTCGGCGCCGGCGCTCTTCGGCCCGACGCGCAGGAAGCCACCGCCATCGACATGGGCGATCGAACCGCCGCCGGCGCCGATTGTGGTGTAATCAATAAAGAGCGCGCTCACCGGCACGCCCCACTCAATTTCATATTCGGTAGTCGAGCCGAAATCGCCATCGATGATCAGGCCGACATCCGCGCTGGTGCCGCCCATATCAAGCGTGACGCCCTTGCCGCCGATATGATCGCGCGCAAAGCGCCGCCCGGCGATGACGCCGCCGGCGAGACCGGAGAGAAATATTTGCACCGGCACATCGGCGGCGGAAGCGGCATCGGCATGGCCGCCATTGGATTTCATCAGGGTGAGCGGCGCGCTAACGCCTTCCGCCTTAAGATCGCCCGAGAGACGGGCGACGAAGCGCTGCATCAGGCGCTTGATCGAGGCATCGGCGATGCAGGTCGTGCCGCGCTCATATTCGCGCCAGATCGGCGAGACACGGTTCGAAAGCGAAACCGGAAGGCTGGGAAAACGTTTGCTAAGATATTGGCCGATGCGCTCCTCATGCGCGGTGTGCACATAAGCAAACAGCAGATTGACCGCCACCGCCCAATCGCCGTCCGGATCGGTGGCGAGCCAGGTGTCGATCCAATCGCCGAGGCGGACCAACTCGCTCTCTTCAAGCGCCGTCAAAACATTGCCCTTGTGATCGGCGCGCTCTTCGATGCCAAACACATGACGCCGGCGCACGCCCGAATCAGGCTTCGGCCAAGCCGGGTTATAGGCTTCCTTGCGGTCGATACGGCCAATGATCGGCACATCCTCGACACCCTTGGTGCCGACATAAAGCACGGTCGCGCCCTTCTTTTGCAGTCCGGCATTGGTGGCAATGGTGGTGCCGAGCACAATCCGGTCGATATCGCCAGCGGGCACGCCCGATTGCCGCAATGCTTCGAGCGGCGCCAGGGCCGGCTCTTCAGGGGTGGACGGAACCTTGACCGTGCGGATTTCGCCGCTCGCATCGTCGAGCACGACGAGATCGGTGAAAGTGCCGCCAGTATCGATACCAATCTTGATCACGACAGCCCCCCTACTCTGCTTTGCGCAAAGCGCGCCGC
>JABIXB010000312.1 GCA_018666805.1 Rhodospirillaceae bacterium
CCCGCCATTGCCGACGGCTCCGGCCTCAAGGACGGCAGCGAGGGCATCGAGATTTATCCCGAAATCGCGCCCGAACCGGGCGAGGTGATCATCAAAAAACACCGCTACAGCGCCTTTTTCGGCACCGATCTGGATATCATTCTGCGCGGGCTAGATACAGACACGGTGATAATCACCGGCGTCACCACCGAAAACTGCTGCCACGCCACCGCGCGCGACGCCATGTTCCGCGACTATAAGGTCGCCTTCCTCTCCGACTGCACCGCCACCCTCGCCTACCCCGATCTCGGCTATGGCGAACTCTCGGGCGAAGAACTGCACCGCTCAAGCCTGGTGGCGCTGGCGTTTTCCACCGCGCATGTGATGACGGCGGACGAGTGTGTGGCGAAGGTGGTCGGGGTGGAGGGTGAAGCGGCGGCGGAGTGAGGGAACATGAATCAGGTAAAAGTGAGAAACGACCTGTCGAACGAATGATCGCATATGAGATAAACCTCACTCGGGTTTAGAGCGACGTCGAATAAGTCTAATTTCTTGAATTCGTGTTGTAAATTAAATCTCATCATAGCTGAAGACTAAATTTCTCATTGGTTTATAGTAATAAACAGACTTCAATCCGGGAGAGTCATGGGTGACTGATTCAATCTTAAAGCACGTAGCTGAGCACGCAGTTACAATTGAGCAAAATTGGCACCTGATTATGGAGCGAATCCAAAAACTTAGTGACACTGACGGGCAACAGTTTGATTTTGAAGCCATTGTGCCCCAATCCCGATTCTCATTGTCACAGACCGACGTTCGGGTTTCGACGTTGACAGGCTTCTTAGGTGGCTTCGCGAACGTTGAAGGCGCGTTGCTATTGCCGTCTGTTTATGTTGGGGCTTTGAATAATGCCGTATCCAGCCTACACAAAATTATGGAGGCGTTACGTGAAAGCTTGAATGGCCTTACAAATAGTGGTGATCCGTATGAGCTCAATCTCGGAAAATTTATAGTTACAGATATTGATGGAAACAAGGTAGATTTTCGAGAACATATCAAGCAAATAGAAGATTCAAGTGACAAAGCACTTGAGTATTATTTCCTCATTAACTCGATTATTTCTGGAGAAAATTTTGATGGTTTTTCGGCTGCGGCCTTAAGACTTGAAAATACGTTAAGGAAGGCGCGAACCGGAAATCAAGAAATCGAATCGATGATATCATCTGGAACCAGTAAAGTTGACGATTTAGTTTCAGAAATTCAAAGCCACTTTGATGAAATTATCAGAATCAGCAATACGGTTAAAGAGTCTTCAAGTGAGGTTGAACGTGTTAAGGATGATACTGGAAAGAAACGCGAAACCGTTAATGAACATGCAGCAAATGTCAATGAAAGAAGGGCATCGGTCGAAGAAATTGCATCTCAGGCCGCCGAATTAAAAATAAAAGTAGATGCCTACGAAAACGAATTCAAAATATTTAATGAAATGCTATCGGACCGTAATAAAACTTATGAAACTGGAAAAGAACAATTAGACAATCTTATAGCAGAATTGGGCTCTAATAGAGACTTTAGCAGTGAGACAGTGAATGATGCTAAATTAGCTTTAGGTTGGGCAACGGCCTCCGGATTGGCAAAAAGTTTTGAGGACGTGTCTAAAGAGTTAAAGTGGCCACTAGTTGGGGCGCAAATAATATTTTATATTTCAATCGCTCTATTTTTCGCCTCAGCAGTCGTCGCCTTCATTCCTGGCAGCTTTCTCAACCTTCCTGACTTCATTTCGAATAATGGGACGGAACAGGCAAATCACACGCTTTCACTAATATATTCGATTACAATCCGCGCAGGAATTTTGCTCCCCTCGATATTTTTAATAGCATTTGCGAATTCACGGTATCGCGTTCTTCTTCGAATGAAAGAACAATATGTTTTAAGAAAACTGTTGCATCGGCGATACCTGGCTTTAAAGACCATGTCGCCGATGAAGAGGCGGGAGATCATGAAAAGGCGATCGCTGCAGCCGCGTTCGAGCGGCTAATATTTAATCCGCAAGAAGAGGCAACACGTGATCTTGCGGGAAAGCCTCGCGGTGGACTTTTATCGCGTTGGCTAACTCGCATAGTTCAGGAAGCAATAAAGAACTCACGTATTGTAGATTAGTACGAACTTACTTGGATTTTTCTAGAGTATTAATTTGACCGCCAAAGAAAATCAGCGAATCTCGCTTGAGAAGAAGATATTACAAAAGGTGATACAAGGAAATTTTGTGTGAAATTAAGTTTTAAAAATGAGCCTGAAGCAAGGTTATTTTTGGAAGAAGAATTATCAGATCAATTTGAAATCTATTCCGAGGTTTCTGTCAGGCACGCTACATTTTCCCACGTAAATATTCGCCCTGATTATGTGATTGCGCCCAAGGACAGGGAGTTTCGAGATTTAGCATTAGCGATTGAAGTGAAATCCATGTCCATGCAGACAACTCCTGTCGTGGCAAAAGCGCTAAAGCAAGCTTCAGATTATGTCCTGTCACGAATCAACCATGACCCAAGGCGGAAGGACGGCATAAACAATCATGCGAATAAACCTATTGTGGCGTGTTTTCTTTTTCCTGCCCCTGAGTGGCATACGGAAGACTCTTTGCGTGGCGTGAACGATGCTGAGGAAATTTATAAAACTGGGGATCAAATATTTTTGTCAGGAATGACACACTTTGCGGGATATCTCCGAGTTGGCCGCGCTCTTGTAAGTACAAGATATCGTGAGCGGACCTTCGTTCTCTCATTTGGACCAAATGAGGTTTGGGTTTCATCACGTGGGTGGCGGTCTAACGCACGCAATATGTTGGTAGGAAAGAGACAGATTGGCTCAACCCGTAAGGACCTTGCAGACCTTTTGGAGCTTTAAATACTCGTCAGAGTGATATGCTCTCCGCTTTGTAGCCTTGAAGTGCTTTATGTCGCGGTGATCAATCTGTTCTCCGCCATCCGTAACCGCGCCACCACACCGAGCCCGATCACCGGCCCGATCAGCATCACCCACCAGAAATTTTCCCAATTGCCGAAACCCGCGCTGAGCGCACCCAACACCGGCGGGCCGAGCAGGCTGCCGATGGTTGAGCCCTGGATGACGAAGCCGTTGGCCATTGAGGTTTGTGCCGGGCTCGGCGCGTGGATGACGGCGCCGGCGATGCATGAGGCAGGCAACAGGCCGCCCAACGCACTGAAGGCAATGGCGAGCGGGATTTTCGCCTCGGCGCCGACCACGCCACCGGAAAAAACCAGGGCGCCGGTTGTCGCCATCACTGTGAAGGCGGTGGCGATCAGCGCCCAGCGCGGCGCGCCGCGGTGCATCATCCAGCCGGCGGCAAGATTGCCGAAGACATTGGCGAACACCACCAGGGCAGCGAGCAGCGAGGCGGCTGTCAGCCCCCTGCCCTGCGATTCGATCAGGAAGGTCGGCAGCCACGCCATGATGGCGAACCACTGGATGGTATAAAGCGTAAAGCAGAGAGCGAACAGCCACGGGCCGGGGCGGGCCAGCATCCGGCGGGCGCCGGACCAATCGAATAGGGCCGGCGCCTCGGCGGCTGCGGGCCGCTGTTTTGAGCGCTGCCGGCTTTTGCGCAAGGTCAGCGCCAATATGCCGGCGAAGACGATGACCACGGCGGCGCTGATCAGCCACACGCCCTGCCAACCGATGGCGTCCATCATAAACGGCGAGAGCACCATGGCCAGGGCCATGCCCGTTGGCATAAAGCAGGACCAGATGCCAAGCGCCAGCGGAATGCTGTTTGGCCGTGCGTTGGCGGCGATGATCTTGGGCGCCGTCACCACCACAAAGGTGTAACCCAGACCCTCGACCGCCCGCGTCGCCAGCAGCACGCCGCTGCCGGCCACCAGGCCGCCGATCAGGCTGCCAAGCGCGAGCAAGGCGAGACCCAAAAAAAGCAGGCGGCGCTCGCCGAAACGGTCGGCAGTGGTGCCCATGGCGATGGCCGAAAGTGCCGGCACGGCGAAAAACAGCGAGGCGACAAGGCCGGCCATGACGCGCGACAGTCCCAGCTCCTCGGAGATCAGCGGCAGGGTCGGCGGCACCTTGCCGACCTGCATCGCGGCGATCACCCCGGCCGCCACCGCCAGAGCGATGACCGGCCAATTGGATGACTGGTCTGAGTTACGTGAGGTGGTCATATTTTTGTTGATCCCTCAAACGCCGGGCGGTCGCATCCGCTCCCTTGGCTTACCTCGTATTAACTCGGGCGCGAAGTCTCGCTTGCCGGAATGCAATAAGCATTCCGGTTGCTGGTGCCATTTTGCAAAGTATTTATGTTGCCCCCGCAAGCCGCCGCTCCGCACTGCGCAACCTTGCCACTAACACCAACCCGATCGCCGGGCCGATCAGCATGACCCACCAGAAGTTTTCCCAACTGCCGAAACTGCTCGTCAGCGCGCCCATGATCGGCGGGCCGAGGAGGCTGCCGATCGTCGCGCCCTGGATGATGAAGCCGTTCGACATGGCGAATTGGGCCGGGCTTGGCGCGTGCACTGGCGCACCGGCGAGGCAGGCGGCGGGCAACAAGCCGGTCATGGCGCTGAAGGCTATCGCGAGCGGGATTTTGGCATCCGCGCCGACGCCGGCGGAGAAAATCAACGGCACCGTTGCCGCCATGACGGCGAGGGAAAAGCCGATCAACAGCCAGCGCGGCAGGCCGCCGCGCACCATCAGCCAGCCGGCGGCGAGATTGCCGGCGACATTGACGAACACCACCAGGGCGGCGAACAGCGAGGCGTTGGTGAGCGAACGTTGCTGCGTTTCGATCAGGAAGGTCGGCAGCCAGGTCATGACGGCGAACCATTGCAGCGCATAAAGCGTGAAGATAAAGCCGAGCAGCCATGGCCCGGGGCGCGCCATCAGCGCCTTGGCGCCGGGCCAGTCGAACGCCGGCGGCGCCTTCGCCCCCTGCCCGCGTTTGGCGTGCTTGCGCTCGGCGAGGCCGACGGCGGCGACGGCGATAAAGACGGCGAGCACGCCGGCATTGACCAGCCACACGCCTTGCCAGCCGATACCGTCCAACAGCCACGGCGAAACCACCATGATGATCGCCATGCCGAGCGGCATGAAGGTCGACCAGATGGCGATCGCGACCGGCACATCGGCGGGCTTGGCCGCACCGAAAATAATTTTTGGCGCCGAGACGGTCACCGCGATATAGCCGACGCCCTCGAGCACCCGGGTTGCCAGCAACACGCCGCTATCGACAATCAGGCCGCCGATCAAGGTGCCGAGGAGAAGAAACGCCAGACCGACGAAGAGCAGGCGGCGCTCGCCGAAGCGGTCGGCCAGGCCGCCCACAGCAACGCCAAAAATCGCGCCGAAAACAAAAAACAGCGAGGCGACAAGGCCCGCCGTAACGCGCGACAGCTCGAGATCCTCGGCGATGACAGGCAGCGCCGGCGGCACTTTGCCGACCTGCATAGCGGTGATCACGCCGGCGGCGACGGCGATCAGGATGGTCGGCCATTTTGAGTTTTTTTCTTGTGTCACTTTTTGTTTGTTCCCTCAGACGCCGGGCGCGCGCATCCGCGCGCTTGGCTACCTCGTATTAACTCGGGCGCGTGGTCACGCTTGCCGGAATGCATGTTGCATTCCGGTTGGTGGTGCCGTTTTGTGGCTGGAGGTTGTCTCCTGCTCACAATACTTCCGGATTGACGACAAAAGCCTTATCCAGCTTGCCGTCTATGGCATCCAAGGTGTTTTGCGCGCAGCGGATGGCGGAGCGGTGGAAGCATTCGCGGGTGAGGCCGCCGATGTGCGGGGTGAGGATGGTGTTGTCATGGGCGAACAGCGGGTTTGATGTTGGCGGCGGCTCTTCTTCGAACACATCGATGCCGGCGGCGTAGATGTGGCCCGCGCTGAGGGCGTCACTGAGTGCCTGGCCGTCGACCACCGGGCCGCGCGAGGTGTTGACCAGGAGCGCGCCCGCTTTCATGCGCTCTAACGCACGCGCGTCGATCATGTGGCGGGTTTCGTCGTTCAAGGGCGTGTGCAGGGTGATGATGTCGGCCTGGCCGAGCGCTTCATTGAAATCGGCTGCGGGAGTGAAGCCGGCGTCCGTGATCAGGTTTTGCGCGATATAGGGATCGCACACGGTGACGTTCATGCCGAAGGCGTGACAGCGCGGCGCCACCAGTTTGCCGATGCGGCCAAAGCCGACGACCAGCAAGGTTTTGTCATAGAGTTCTATCGTGCGGGCCTCTTCACGCGCCTGCCACCAATCGCCGGCGCGCACCGATTTATCATAGCCGAGGCCCTGCTTGGCGGCGGCGAGCATCAGATAGAGCGCCAGCTCGGCCACGGTGAGGGAATTGGCGTCGCCGATGGTGGCGACCGGAATACCGCATTCGTTTGCTGCCGCCATATCGACATTGTCATAGCCGACACCGTGGCGCGAAATGACCTTCATATTGCGCGCGGCACGAATATCGTCGGCGTCGAGCGGCAGATAGCGCAGAATGATCGAATCCGCGTCGGAAATTTCTGTCCTGAGACGGGCCCGCTCTTCCCTCTCCAGAGTGACGATTTGCATGCCGGGGCGGCTGTTTAGCAGCTCAAGCGCGGCGGGGTCGATAGCGTCGTGGATGATGACCTTGGGCATATTGGTGCTTTTTCGATTGTCGTGACAGGGCTCGCTCGGTCATTCTGTAACGAAATGCAGCGATGCGGGCAATAACATCAATCAAATGAGGCGATTTACCATGTCTGAGCATTCGAACTCCGCCGAAGCGCGCGATCTCGCCTACCACCTCCATTCCTTCACCCATCTCGAGAGCCTGGCCGAGGATGGGCCGCTGGTGCTCGAAAGCGGCGACGGCATTTACGTCACCGACAATCACGGCAAACGCTATATCGAGGGCATCTCAGGCCTGTGGAATATCGTCGTCGGCTTTGGCGAACAGCGCATCGCCGAGGCGGCGTTCGCGCAGATGAAGAAGCTGCCCGCCTACCACACCTTTTTCGGCCGCACCGCCTCGCCGGTGATCGATCTCGCAGAGCGCTTGATCGAGCTCGCGCCGGTCGCCATGAAACGGGTCTATTTCGTCAATTCCGGCTCGGAGGCCAACGACACGGCGATCAAAATGCTGTGGATGCTGAATAAGGGTGCCGGCAAGCCGGACAAGCGCAAGATCATCTCGCGCAAGAGCGCCTATCACGGCACCACCGTTGCTTCGTGCAGCCTCAACGGCAAACCCTATATCAACTGCTTCGGTCTGCCGCTGAAGGAAATCCTCTATGCCGATTGTCCGCATTATTGGCGCGACGGCCTGCCGGGCGAATGCGAAGAGGATTATGCCGGGCGCCTCGCCGATAACCTCGAAGCGCTGATCCAGGCCGAGGGTGCCGACACCATCGCCGGTTTCATCGCCGAACCCGTGATGGGCGCCGGCGGCGCGCTGGTGCCGCCGAAGGGTTATTTCGAGAAAATCGAGGCGGTGCTGCGCCGTCACGATATCGCGATTATCTCCGATGAAGTGGTGTGCGGCTTCGGCCGGACCGGCAGCATGTGGGGCTGTGAGACCTATAATTTCCGCCCCGATATCATCTGCACTTCGAAATGTTTAACGGCGGGCTATTTCCCCATGGGCGCGGTGCTGATGTCGCCCGAGATTGACGCACAATTGATGCAGGCCGCCGAGGCGCTCGGCGAATTCCCGCACGGCTTCACCACGGCCGGCCATCCGGTCGGCGCCGCGATTGCACTGAAGACGCTTGAGCTGATCAGCGAGCCGGACGGTATGTTCGATAATCTCTGCAAGGTGGCGCCGCACTTCCAGGCCGGTTTGCAGAAATTCGCCGATCATCCATTGGTCGGCGAGGCGCGCGGCGTCGGCCTGATCGGCGCCTTGGAAATCGTTGCCGACAAAGCGACGAAAACACCCTTCGCCGAAAACCACCTGATCGGCGAACAGGTGGTGCGCGCGGCGCAGAAAAATGGTCTGATCCTCCGCCCAATTGGGGAATCCGTCATCTTCGCGCCGCCCTTTATTATAACCGAGGCTGAGATCGACGATATGTTCGCCCGTACCGCCAAGGTGCTGGATGAAATCGAAGCGATTGTCGAGAAGGATGGTTTACGCGCCGCGGCCGTTACCGCTGCTGCCGAATAGTCACGAGAAAACAGGGAGAGAAGAAAATGCCAGTTGGAGCCAATTTGCCGAGCGTAGCCCGGGTTCTTGAAATAGCCGATTCGTTCGGCATCGATATGAATGTCGATGATGCGGCGCTTTATCGCGGCTTCATGCAGGGAGTGATCAATTCCTCGCGCCGCGTCGATGCCATGACTGAGGACAAGCCGGAAGTGAAATATCCGCGCACCACAGGCTTCCGCCCGATGCCGGAAGACAATCCCTATAATGCCTGGTATTGGCGCTCGGAAATCAAGGGCTCGGGCAAGGGTATCCTGAAGGGCCTCAAGGTTGGCATCAAAGACGCGGTCTGCGTCGCCGGCCTGCCGATGATGAACGGCAGCCGAGTGTTCGAGGGCTATGTGCCTGATGTCGACGCGACCATCGTCACGCGTATCTTGGATGCCGGCGGCACCATTCTCGGCAAGACCAATTGCGAGGATATGTCGTTCTCCGGCGCCAGCCACACCAATGCGCTCGGGCCGATCCGCAACCCGCACAAGCCGACCCATTCCGTCGGCGGCTCATCGGGCGGTAGCGCCGCCGCCATCGTTGCCGGCGATTGTGAACTTACCACCGGCGGCGACCAGGGCGGCTCGATCCGCATTCCCGCCTCATGGACCGGTATTGTCGGCCATAAACCGACCTATGGCCTGGTGCCCTATACCGGCGCGATGATGATCGAGATGACGATGGATCATGTCGGGCCGATGGCGGACAATGTTGAAAATTGCGCCCGTCTTCTCAGCGCCATGGCCGGACCCGATCCGCTCGACCCGCGTCAGCGCGGTGTCATTCCGAAAAATTACGTCAAGGATTACACCACCGCCATCGGCAAGGGCTGCAAGGGGCTCAAGATCGGCGTGCTCGAAGAAGGCTTCGGTATTCCGGACCCGTGGGGCGATACCGGCATGCCGGGCAGCGAGAAGGTGGTCGATAAAAAAGTGCGCGAAGCGATTGCGCGGCTGAAAAAGAAGGGTGCGAGCGTCACCAAGGTGTCCAACCCGCGCCACGAGGATGCCTTTCACCTGTGGAACATCATCATCCTTGAGGGCTCGACGGCGTTCATGCTGAAAGGCAATGGCGTCGGCACCAATTGGGCCGGATTCTATAACAGCCAGCTCCTCGACAATGTCGCCAAATCTGCCAAGTCACGCATCAACGATCTCTCGGTGGTGGCCAAGCTGGTGCTGTTGGCCGGCGAATATATGCAGAATGATTATTACGGCCGCTACCACGCCAAGGCACAAAATATCCGTGGCCAGATCACCCGCTCCTATGATGAGTTGCTGGCGAAATACGATGTTCTGATCATGCCCTCGACGCCGATGCGGGCGACAAAAATCCCCGACAATGACGCGCCGACCGAAGAACGCGTCGGCACAGCGCTCAGCATGATCCAAAACACCGCCTGCATAAACTTAACCGGCCATCCGGCAATCAGCGTGCCGTGCGGCATGAGCGACGGCCTGCCGGTCGGCCTGCAAATCGTCGGCAAGCATTTTGATGACCTAACCGTTCTGCAAGTCGCCGATGCCGTGGAGAAATGCGGTAACTGGAAAAATATGTGAACTCTATTTCGTCGCCACGAGACAATCATCCGGCAGGCACTCGATCGGCGTAAAATCGCGGTGGGCGATCCATTCGGGGCGCTGGAATTTGCGGATGTGGTTGTCGACGTGACAGGCGCTGATATAAACGATGGTGCGGCTGAACGGGCTCATATTGCCGGGTGAGCCGTGCACCAGATTGCCGTGGAACATCAGCACCGAGCCGGCTTGGCCCAGGGGCGCGACCATGCCCTTTTCCTCGGCCAGGGCGGAGACGGTTTTCTGATCCAGGGTCCACAGCGGGTATGAGGTAGTCGCCTTATCGTGTCCGGCGCCGTGCACGCCGTCTTTGTGGCTCGCCGGGATGAACATCAGCGGGCCGTTGAAAGTAGTGACGTCTTCAAGAAAGAGCGCGATGTTGAGGGCGCGCGAATCCGGCATGCCATCGTCGCGCTGCCAGGTACCGTAATCCTGATGCCACTGCCAGACATCGCCGTCGAACGCCGCCTTGGCGTTGATTTTGAATTGATGCAAATAGACAGGCCCGTCGAGAATTTGCCGCACCGGCTCAATCAATCTCGGATGAAGACCGAGGCGGCGGAACGGCTCGGAATAATTTTGTGCGGCGAAAGCGGTGCGCGGCGTCTCACCGTCTTTCTCACGCACCACCTCTTCGCGCCGAAGCGCAAAGATACGCGGTACATCATCCATCAATGCCGCGATTTCCTCGGCCGAAAATAAGTTTTCCAGCAAGAGCCAGCCGTCGCGCTCAAACTGCGCAAGTTGGATATCGTTTAGCCGCATGACCGCTAAACCATCGCCAGTGCGTAGATCTCGTGCAGATAGCCTTCGAGATAGAGGCCGGTGCAGCCGACCGGCGTCCATGCCGGTCCCCTGCCCTTACCCCAAATTTCCTCGCCGACCTGCATCACTGCCTGCCAGGCGCGTGGATCTTTGTGGAATGAAGTGATCTCGACCACATCCTCCATGCTGGCGCCGTGCTTGGCGAGCACGCCTCTAATTTGGCCGAAGCAATAGCGCGCCTGCGCCGCCGGATCGCCGCGCGCGATGATATTGCGCTCGCCGTCGGACGCGACCTGGCCGGAGATGCCGATCAGCCGGCCCTCTTTCTTTTTTGCCGCACCTGCGATGCGCTCTTCATACCAGTGCACGCTCGGCAGATTGGTGGCGACGCGCGGACCTTCGCTGAAATCGACGATGGCGCGATAGGCGCCGACCATGCCGATTTTATACATGCCGGTCATGGCGATGGCGGTGTAGGAGGTTGCCTGGTTGACCGGCAGGTCCGGCACCACCTCATTGCACCAGCAATTAACCGCATCATCCATGCCGCGCGCATCCTGATTAAAGCAGATCATGTCGACGATATCGTCGAGCTTGGCGCCGCCGGCCTTGAGCGTATCGCGCAAGCGGTCGTAACAGACACGCGCCTGGGCATAGTGATCGCCGGGCGAAACCACTTTCCCCGCCGCATCGGCCGAGACAATCCCGGAGGTGAACAAATAATCGCCCTTGCGGCACGCCGCCGACATCGGCAGCTTTTTCATCCACGCCATGGATTTCGGCGTAACGCATTTTTTCTTGGCCGAGCCAAGATGGGCAATGGCGCGGATGCTGACGAGAAACTCAGGCGCGAAGGTGCCTTCCATGCCGAGCGCCGTCCAGGCGGGATAATCCTTTTTGAACACCTGGCGGCCGACATCGAAAACCGCATCCATGTCGCGCACGTCCTTGTGGAACGACATGATATCGACAATGTCATCCAAGGTGCCGCCGGCCTCCTTGAGCAGCGCTTTGATATTGGCGAAGGCACCCCGCGCCTGTGCCTTAACATCGCCGAGCGCGGTTGGCTTGAGATTGGCATCGGCGCTGACCTGGCCGGAGATAAATAAAAGATCGCCGGCACGCACCGCCGCTGCCATCGGGCGCTTCGCCGCCCAGCGGTGGCTCTTGGGTGTGAAATATATTTTATCGTTGCTCGCCATGCTGGTCTCCTGGTTCATTGCTTTGGCCCAAATTCTATTTAAAAAGAGTCTATCGCATTTCACAGGGCCATAAAGTACCGTTTGCGCTTATCGCGGGAGAGAGGAACTCTAATGAGTGAGCCGAAAACCCTGTTGCAAATGGCCGGCGCGGATTTGACGCCTAATGCGCTGTCCGAATCCGCCCTCGTTTTGATCGATTGCCAGATGGAATATGTCTCGGGCGCCGTGCCGCTACCCGGTGTGGCGGACGCATTGGAAGAAGCCGGGCGCGTCCTCGCCCGCGCCCGCGCGGCATCGGCGCCGATCATCCACATCGTGCATAACGGTGCGGCGGGCGGGGTTTTCGACCTCGACGGCGCCGGCGGCCAGATCGCGCCGCAAGTGGCCGAGGGCGACGGCGAGACCAGGATATCCAAGGAATTACCCAATGCCTTCGCCGGCACAGCGCTCAACGACACGCTTCAGGGCCTGGGCACCAAGCAGCTGATATTTGTCGGGTTCATGACCCATATGTGCGTTAGCGCCAGCGTCCGCGCGGCGCTCGACCTCGGCTACCGCTCAACCATCGTTTCGGGCGCCGCCGCAACGCGTGATTTGCCAACCCCGTCGGGCGGAGTGATTGATGCGGCTCATCTGCACGAGGCAAGTCTGGCCGCCTTGGCCGACAGGTTCGCGATTGTGGTTGAGACGGCCGATCAACTGCCGGCATAGGTGGGCGTTCATGTTTTCCCACCACAGCGCCGAGCTCGGTGAGGTCCGCCTCCACTAT
Source organism: Rhodospirillaceae bacterium (assembly GCA_018666805.1). Taxonomy (GTDB): domain Bacteria; phylum Pseudomonadota; class Alphaproteobacteria; order UBA828; family UBA828; genus PTKB01. The sequence continues at coordinate 12,488 of JABIXB010000312.1, forward strand.
GTCACAGCGGGGAGTGGCGCGCGCGCCCTCGTGCTGTTGCACGGCTGGCCGCAGAGCTGGTGGGAGTGGCGCCGCGTCATGCCGGCCCTGGCCGAGCATTTCACCGTTATCGCGCCGGACATGCGCGGCCTCGGCGATTCATCCTGCCCGCCGGGTGGCTACGACAAGGCGACTGTCGCCAATGATATTTGGCGGTTGATGTCCGAAGTGCTGGGCTATCAGAACTTTTGCCTGGTTGGCCACGATTGGGGAGGACCGGTCGCCTATGCGTTGGCGCATGCGCATATGGAGGCGGTCGAGAAATTGGCGATCCTCGATGTGGTGGTGCCGTTCGGCAGCGCCGACGACCTCACCTGGGGCGGCAAACGCTGGCACCACGGATTCCACTGGGTGCAGGATTTGCCCGAAGCCCTCGTTAGCGGGCGCGAGCGCATGTATCTCTCCTGGTTCTATAACAACCTCGCCTATAACCCTGCGGCCATTACGCCGGAGGATATTGACGAATATGCCCGCGCCTACTCGCGGCCCGGCGTGCTCCGCGCCGGCTTCGAATATTACCGCGCGACGACAACCGACATCGCCGACAATAACGAAAACAAGAAGACCCCGCTCACCATGCCGGTACTGGCTCTCGGCGGCAGTGGCGGCAAGGGACGCGGCATGCAGGTTCTGGAAAACATGCGCGAGCTCGCAAGCGATGTGGAGGGCGGCGCCATAGAGCAATGCGGCCACTTTGTGCCGGAAGAGCAACCCGAATTGCTGACGCGCGAGCTTCTCGATTTTTTCGGCAGGGCTGGCTAACCCCGCGATAAGGAGCGACCCACGCGACCAAAAACATGGTGATCACCCGACCGGCCATACAGGCGGAAATCATCCGCTTCATAACCGAATTCAGCGAACAATAGGTTTAAGCCGGCAAACTGGGCTGCTATAAGGCCCCGCCTCTCCCATTCCGGGCGGGGGCCCATCGGATAGACCTTGTCGCGTAACGAACCGCCAATTATTGCCTTGATAAATTGTTTCCACGCAAACCGCCGAATCAGCGGAACACCCCATGACGGCTGATTTTCTTACGGTCATGGCGATTGTCGCCGTTCTTTCGGTCGTCCAGTCGATATTCGGCATGGGCGTGCTGATTTTCGGCACACCGACGCTGTTGCTGCTTGGCTATGATTTTGTCAGCGCCATCAGCATCCTTGTACCGGCATCCTTCGCCATTTCCCTGCTTCAGGTCACGACCGCCGGCAAGGAGCGGGTGGCGATTTCACGCCATCTCTATCTGCTCTGCCTGCCCGGCATTGGCATTGGTCTCTGGGTGATCAAGGGCGATGCACTCGGTTCCTGGATCAATTATCTGATCGGTGCGGTTCTGCTGGTCTCGGCTGCCCTCAGACTGTGGGGCCGCTCGCATGCCTGGCTCGCGGACGCCATGAATAAACATTCGCCGGCCTACCACCTCGTGATGGGCCTGACGCACGGCCTGACCAACCTCGGCGGCGCCCTCCTCGCCATTCTCGCCACCAGCCAGCACAGCGAAAAAGGCGCCATCCGCTACACCGTCGCGCACTATTATTTGGCCTTCGGCGCGATCCAGATCATCCTGATCGCAGCGCTTTTAGGCGAGGCCGAAGCCCTGCTCGACAACCTCCCCATGGCCGGCATCGCGGCGGCAGTCTATTTGCTGATCGGCAACCGCCTGTTCCTGCGCACCGCAAACCCGCTCTATCACAACGGCCTGACGCTGTTTATCTCGGCGTACGGTATTGCAGTGCTGTTGACGAGCTGAGGGCGGAATCCGCCCGCAAGCGCTCGGCCATAAAGTCAACAAACGCCCGCACCTTGGCCGAAACCATCCTGCCCTCCTGATGAACGATATGGATCGGCATCGGCGGCGTTTCGAAATCGGTCAATATCGGCTGCAGCCTGCCGTCGGCGACATATGGCGCGATTTGGTAGGACAGCAGGCGGGAGATTCCCCAACCGTTGAGGGCGAGCTCGATGACGGCGTCGTTGGTGTTCATGCTGATGCGGGATTGGGCGCGGTGGGTGAGCGCCTTACCGTTTTGCTGGAATTGCCAGTCGCCGCCGCCTGTGGCGGCGATGGGTTGGATCAAGCGGTGGTTGGCGAGCTCATCAGGGTGTGCCGGCAGGCCGTGCTCTCTTATATAGGCGGGCGAGGCGAAGACCGTGCGGCGGACGGAGCCGGCGCGGGTGGCGGTTAGGCTGGAGTCTGGCAGCTCGCCGATACGGATGGCGGCGTCGAGGCCCTCGTCGATCAGGTTGACGATGCGGTCGATGAACAGAGTTTGACATGTCACCAAAGGGTAACAGTCGAGAAAATCGGCTAAAATCGGGGTAACGAACATGCGGCCGAAGAGGACAGGCGCGGTGATGCGGAGTTCACCGGCCGGTGACGCGTGGCTGCCAACGGCCGCCTCCTCCGCTTCCGCCAGATCGAGCAAAATACGCTTGCCGTCGGCCAAAAATCGCGCGCCGCTCTCGGTCAATCGGACCGAACGCGTGGTGCGGACAAACAGGCGGGTGCCGAGGTGACCCTCGAGCAAGGCGACGGCGCGGGTGACGGCCGGCGGCGACATGGCGAGATCACGGCTGGCGGCAGCAAAACCGCCGCACTCTGCGACTTTCACAAAGGTTTGGATAGCGTGGAGGCGGTCCATCTTATTGTTCCATTATTTGGAATTATAATTTTAATAATATGCATATTCAAACGAATTGTGAAACACACTATCTCCAGGCCAGAGCACGGACCGTTTAACAGGAGGAGTAAACCATGGCCCGGAAATTCACGGAAATCGCTTTCACCCCTGCCGTCAAAGCAGCGCAAACACGCTATGGCAGCCGTGCCGGGGCGGAAAAACTGGAGCGCGGCGAGGTTTCCGGCGACAGGCTGGGCGAGACGGAAGCGGCATTTATAGAAGCGCGCGACGGCTTCTATCAGGCGACCGTCACGCAAGATCGCTGGCCTTACGTGCAGTTTCGCGGCGGGCGCGCCGATTTTCTCAAGGTGTTGGACGAGCGCACCATCGCCTACGCCGATTTTCGCGGCAATGTGCAGTATCTCAGCGCTGGAAACCTCGCCGAAAATGACCGCGTGGCGCTCATTCTGATGGATTACGCCAACCGCGCGCGACTCAAGGTCTGGGCCCGGGCGCGCATCGTTCACAGGGAAGACGAGCCTGAATTACTCGCCCGCCTCGAAGACCCGACTTACCGGGCGAAGGTCGAACGCGCCGTGGTGATGACCATCGAAGCGCTCGATTGGAATTGCCCGCAGCACATCACGCCGCGCTACACGCAGAGTGAAATCGAGCAGTTGGTGGCGCCGCTGCAAAACAGGATTGCCGAGCTTGAAGGCGCGGCAATCGGCAGCGCCTAAACACGCCTAAGCGGAGTCCCGTTAAGGACTCCGCTCAATCGCGTCTTATTATGTTATGCCGCTTTGGGTGCCCGCTTGGTGCGTCCCGGATTGCGGCGGCGCTGGTTGGGGTTGCGCTTGCGCTGCTGGCTGCGCTTGCCCGGCGCCGGCGCGTTGGCGATTTCGGCGGCATGAAACGGCTGATCCTCCAGCACCGGCACGCTTTGGCGGATCACTTTCTCGATATTGCGCAAGTAAGCGCGCTCTTCGTGATCACAAAAAGAAAGAGCAATGCCGCCAGCACCGGCACGCGCCGTGCGGCCGATACGGTGAACATAACTCTCCGGCTCGTTCGGCAGGTCGAAATTGATCACATGGGTGACGCCGTCGACATCGATGCCGCGCGCCGCAATATCGGTCGCCACCAGCGCCCGGATACGGCCGTTGCGGAAGCTTTTTAGCGCCCGCTGGCGCGCGTTTTGCGCTTTATTGCCGTGAATGGCGTCGGATTTGACGCCGCATTGCTGCAAATGGCGGACAACGCGGTCGGCGCCGTGCTTGGTGCGGGTGAAAACCAGCACCCGGGCGATATCCTTGTTTTTCAGCAATTCGCCGAGCAGTGAGCGCTTCTTGTCCTTGGCGACGAACAGCACATGCTGCTCGACCTTTTCGACCGTGGTTGCCGCCGGCGCCACTTCGACCCGCACCGGGTCATTCAGCAGACTCGCGGCCAGGCCCTCGATCGATTTCGGCATGGTGGCCGAGAACAGCAAGGTCTGGCGCTTATTCGGCAGCGCCGCGGTGATCTTCTTGACGTCGGGGATGAAGCCCATGTCGAGCATGCGGTCGGCTTCGTCGAGGATGAAGGTCTCGACCGAGCCGAGTTGCAAATGGCGCTGGTTCATCAGATCCAAGAGGCGTCCCGGGGTTGCCACCAGTATGTGAACGCCACGATTCAATGCCTGGATCTGCGGGCGAATGGAGGCGCCGCCGAAAACCACGGTTGAGCGCAGGTGCATATGCTGACCGTAGCAGCGTACGCTGTCGTTGATCTGGGCGGCCAGTTCTCGCGTCGGCGCTATAATCAGCGCGCGCGGCTGGCGGCTTTTGAGTTTTTCACCATTTTGCGCCAGGCGGTGCAGTAGCGGCAGGGTAAAGGCTGCCGTCTTGCCGGTGCCGGTCTGGGCAACGCCGAGGAGATCACGGCCCTCAAGCAGTGCCGGAATGGATTTTAGTTGGATCGGTGTCGGAGTGGTGTAGCCTTCGTCCGTGATGGCGCGAAGGATGGGTTGGGCCAGTTCAAGGCCCGTAAAATCAGTCATCTATTGTTGTTCTTTCTAGAATAAACGCCGTAACTCACACCCCGCGCAGTTGTGCGCGGCGCGTGCAAGCACGATGCAAGCATGTTTCGACGCGGCGCGGCACAGTTCATCCGTGCAGCAAACCCGTCTAACGAAACGCCTACAATATGTCGGAGAAAACTTGGCCGGCGGCAGGATTTTTTCAAAAACCTCTGGGGCCAGCGAGAGATCGATATTCGACCTGATAAGGAGTGTCGCTGGCGCAGTACTTGCTCTTCCTCGGCGCGAATGTCAAGGGGATTTGCCTTTTTCATTCTGGCGGGTGCGGCAAAGCGGACATTGGAATGGGGCTATTCGGCCAAGCACAGATGGTTAATTAATTTCATTGTGAATTAATTACTTTGTGTATTAGGCTTCCGAGTGTAGGGTAGCGCGACGTTACTACGTCGTTGTTGCTCTTGAGATTACCCGTTTCGGCGGTTAGCCAGGTTACTTCCTCGACATTGTGAACGTTAATTCTGGAACACCGCACTGGGTGGCGTTCCGCCTATTTTTGTCGTGAAAGGAAAAAGATCATGGCTACAGGTACTGTCAAATGGTTTAACCCAACGAAGGGTTTTGGTTTTATCGAGCCGGAAGATGGCTCGAAGGATGCATTCGTGCATATCAGCGCCGTCGAGCGCTCCGGTCTGCCCGGCCTCAGCGAAGGCCAGCGCGTCACGTTCGAATTGGTTTCGGGCCGTGACGGAAAAATGGCTGCCGAGAATCTCGCCATTGTCGACTAACGTTGACTGACGTGAATGTGGGGCGGTCATTGGCCGCCCCATAATTCATTCTATAAGACGAATAAGGCCTCGGCACCCATGACGAGGCATTGTTACGACGGTTTTTTCAACAAGTGAAAAGAGCGCGATTTGCCACGCAAACCCAACTACAAGTTTGAACGTTTGGAGCGCGAACGCGCCAAGGCCGCGAAAAAGGCCGCGAGGTTGCAGGCACGCGCCGATAAGAAAGCCGGTCTTGCCGGCGAGGGCGAAGCGCCCGACGAAAATTCCGCCGAAACTCCAGCGCCAGACGGTGAAACGCCGCAGGATTAGGCCGCGCTCCCCTCTTCTACTCCTTCGAATATATTTGATTTTACGCTGCCGTGCTTAATTGCCCGGTATAGCTGCCGTCGGTGGCGGGTTCCGCTGCGGTGGAAAAGTTCGCTTCGCCTGGCTGAATAGACAACGCCATTAGCGACATCGATCAGTTCAACAGTGGAGCCGCTGACAACACCATCAGCAAATTATCCTACTTACATCTTTCCATTATTTCCGTGACGGAATAGTATTTCATCTAATAGTGGTAATTATACCCATCGCTTTAACGGCATAATGGGAAATGGATTGATGCGAATATTTCTAATAGCCACAATCACCGCTTGTTTACTCGTGTCCGCTGCGCCGGTTTCCGCTCAAAGTCTTTCTGCCGGGCAGCAAGCGTTTGAAAGCGGTGACTACGCAGCGGCGCTACGCGAGTGGCAACCACTTGCAGAACAGGGCGACCCTTACGCTCAGTACAGCATCGGATTATTGTATCTCGAAGGCAACGGCGTGACACGAGATACTGCAGAAGCGGTGAAGTGGATCAGCATGGCTGCGGCGCAGGGTAACATGGTGGCCCGAACCGGTTTCGGAATGTTGTACGCAACGGGACAAGGCGTCGACAAGGACTATGCCGAAGCGGCGAAGTGGCTTCGCATGGCTGCTGAACAGGGCGATCCTTTCGCTCGATACAGTATCGGAATAATGTATCTCGAAGGTAAGGGCGTGGCGAGAGACTTTGAGGAAGCGGCGAGGTGGGTCGGCATGGCTGCGGCGCAGGGCTTCGTCGACGCTCAAACCGGCTTCGGATTATTTTACTGGACGGGACGGGGCGTCGACCAGGACTATGCCGAGGCGGCGAAGTGGTATCGCAAGGCTGCTGAACAGGGCGACTCTAAAGCTCAAGCCAATCTTGGTCGAATGTACGAAGAGGGCAGAGGTGTTCGGACTAACTTCGTCAAAGCGGAGAAATATTTTCGCCTGGCTGCCGCGCAAGGCGACCCTGAAGGCCAGGTCGGTCTCGGATTTATGCATGCCAAAGGCATAAACATGGCGATAGATAACGTTCTGGCATATATGTGGTTCGAACTTGCTGCTGGACAGGATCTTCGGAGCACGGACGTGTCAAGAATTGAGGCGGCCGAGGTGCGCGAGTTTCTTGCGTTAGAGATGACGCCTGAGCAAATTGCCGAGGCGAAGAAGCTTGCCCGCGAATGGCGGCCAAATTCCGATCCGTTAGCGCAATTGCCAGCGGACGAGACCTCTTCCCGCAGCGAAACGCCCAAAAGCGAGCAGAGCATTCGGCCGACACGTTAACGTGAATGCGCGGACGCTAGCCGACGACAACCCTACGCCGCCGTGTAGCCGCCATCGATGACGAGCTCGGCGCCGGTGGTAAAGGCGGATTCGTCCGATACCAGGTGGAGGACACCATTGGCGACATCGAGCGGCTCGCCGACATGGCCGATCGGGTGAAGTTTGCCGAATTCCGCCTTGCCCGTGGCGATATCGCCGTGCATGCGGATCGCCGTATCCTCCATCATCGGCGTATGGATGAAGGCGGGATGGATTGAATTGACGCGGATGCCGTCCTCGGCGCATTCAAGCGCCGCGCATTTGGTAAAAAGGCGAACCGCGGCTTTGCTCGCGGTGTAGGCGGAAATCGTTGCGGCACCGGTAATGCCCAACACCGAGGATAGGTTAACAATGGCGCCGCCACCGCCACGCCGCATCAGTGGAATGGCATGTTTGGTGCCGAGAAATACGCCATCCACATTGACCGCCATAATGTGCTGCCAGTCTTTCAGCTCGGTGTCCTCGATCTTCCCCGACATGGTGATGCCGGCATTGTTGACCAGGATATCAAGTCGCCCATAAGTTTCGTCGAGCGCTCGCAACGCAATTTGCCAATGGTCTTCCCGTGCGACATCGAGCGGCAGAAAGATTGCCTCTCCTTTCGCTCTCAGAATTTCCGCGACCACAGCTTGGCAATTTTCATCGCGCCGCCCGGTAACGGCAACCCGCGCGCCCTCCTCCGCCAATCGGCGCGCCACTGCCCGGCCGATGCCGTCACCGGCGCCGGTGACCAACGCAACCTTGCCATCGATCCTACCCATATTGCTCACTATCTCCCTTAGCTATTGCCGAAGGCTCAGTGCGACACTCTAACAGTTCGTAGCGGCGATGGAGAAACGTCGCTCAAAGCATCTTGAGTTAGTTGACAGAGGCAACCAAAGCCTTGCTTTGCCTGCGCGTAAATCCGCGTTAACATCCCGGCGGTAAATATTTGAAAGCGGTTTCGGGATATGAGTGCAGTTCTCGAATTTCTCGAATTTATCGAGCAGCCAGGCAATCAATCGGTGCGGGATTTGCTCGATCGTGTCTTGTTAAAGGCGCGGCAAATGACCGGCGCCGAGGCCGGCTCGATATTCATTGTGCGCAAATCCGGCAAGCAGGATTGGCTTGTCGCCAACTCTATCCAGAACGACAAGATCAAACTGAGCAAGGCGGATTTCCGCATTCCGGTCGTGCCGACATCGATCGCCGGCTATGTCGCCTCCACGGCCGAGACCGTGCTGATCGACGATCTCTACGCCATTCCGAAAAACGTGCCGTTCGATTTCGACCGATCCTTCGATGAATCGAGCGGCTACCGCTCGCGCTCGATGCTAGCTTTTCCGCTGACCAATTTTCAGAAAAAAGTGATCGGCGTGGTCCAGCTCATCAATCGCCGCAAGGGCAAAAAGCAAACCCCTGCCACCTTCGACGACAAGCAGGCCGACCTCATATTACCATTCAACCAAATTGTCGGCCGGATTATTGAACGCGCTGATATGCTTGAACAAATCAACAAACGCAATGCCGATCTCAGAAGCAAGAACAAAACACTTCGCGCACAGCAATTGCAGATTGAGGAATTACAGCAGGACACCGAGGAAGCCTTTATGGTGTCGATCCGCCTCCTCGCCCGCGCCGCTGAAGTGCATGACGAGGACACCGGCAATCACATTATCCGCTGTAACGAATATGCCTTTCTGATGGCCAAGAAATGCGGCATGCCGGACGATTTCTGCAAGGAGATTCATCACAGCGCGCAACTGCACGATATTGGCAAGATGAGTGTGAATTCGGCGATTTTGACCAAGCCGGGCCGTCTCGACGATGACGAGCGCCATGAGATGAACGAACACACGACTTACGGCTATCAAATCCTGTCGCGCTCAGACCGCCTGCAAATGGCGGCTGAAATCGCCCATTCGCATCATGAGCAGTGGGATGGCTCGGGCTATCCGAGAGGCCTCTCAGGCGAACAAATTCCGATGTCGGCACGCATATTGGGGATCGCCGATATTTACGACGCGCTACGCTCCGAGCGTGCCTACAAACCGGCCTTCAGCCACGAAAAAACCTTCCAGATTCTCACCGTCGGCGACGACCGCCTCGACCCAACCAAGCATTTCGATCCCAAATTGCTGGCCGTGTTTAAAGAGAATCACGAGGAATTCAACCAGATCCGCAAGCGCCTGGAAGATTAAAGCGCTCTCAGCTCTCCTTGGCTTGCGCCAGGTGCAGCACCGCATTTCCCGCCATTAACGGAATACCTTCAGCCTCGGCCTCCGCGCTCCTGTCGAGGCGGAGCAGCGCCAGTGCCTGACCATCTATGCCAGAACATATTTCACCGCTCTCTTTGCCGTTCGCCATCACCGGCGTGCCCGGCGGCGGCAGCGCGCCATCCACCGCAACGCGTACCAATTGGCGCCGCACCAGACCGCGATATTTGGTCCGCGCCGTCAATTCCTGACCGACATAGCAGCCTTTGCTAAAATCCACCCCGTTCAGCGCTTCAAAGCCGAACTCCATCAGGGTCGATTTACCGACCGTCATATCGTGGCTGCCATCCGGCACACCGGCGGCAATTCGGCTGCGCTGATAATCCGCCGGAACGCCGACGCCAATGTTATGTGCCACCATCGCGGCAAACCCCTGGGCGCGCGGCAGAAAAGCACGTAATCCCGGCATGGCAGGACGGGGGTCGCGGAATATAACGCCCTCACCATCCAATGACGCCGTCGCGCCCGGGCCGTCAGCCACGCCAAACGCAGCCTCGCCGCCCTCGCCGAGCACTGCGACAACGCGCCAATCCTCGGTCGCGTCGAGCAATTCTACTGCGGCGCGCAAGCGGTAGGCGCTGAGGCGCTGGGCCAAGTCCATCAGGCGGTCGCTTTCGCAATCGATCAGATAGGAGTCGTCCCAGCGGGCAATGAAGAAATCGTGCAGAAATTTACCCTGCGGCGTAAGCAGCGCGGCATAAATCGAGCGTTTCCCGCTCACCAAGGCAACGTCGTTGGAGACCAGACTTTGTAGGAACTCCAGGCCATCCGCGCCGCGGACGGCGAGAACGCCACGGTTCTCCAGTTCGATGTAATTAAGGCCTGTCATCTCGCCTAAACTATAGTTGCTTACTGTGTTTTCCAACAGTGAGTTAGGTATTATTTTCGTGCTTGGCAAGGCGCCGTGTCGCGCGGTGCTTGGCAAGCCGCTGGGGGATGGCTATAAGGCCGGACCATGTTGGTTACATTGATCGATGATTCCATACCCTTTAACGGGTTAACGCCGGCCAGCCAGCCACTCGGCGGGGCGGAAAAGGCGTTCGCCAGCTTGCCGGCGGCATTGGCGCGGGCCGGCCATACGGTGCGCGTGATCAACCGCACGCCGCACACGATGGGCATTGACGATGTCAGCTGGGTCGATTGGGATGGCCGCCGGCCGCCGATCACTGAAGTGCTGATCGCCTTCCGTAAACCCCGCCTGCTTGAATTCGTGCGCGCCACCAGTGCGCGCATCCTGTGGCTCACCGGCCCGGCCGATTATCTCGACCGGCCGCAGGTCAAGGATATGTTGGAACGCACCGAGGCGCGCCTGGTGTTTCTCGGCCGCACCCACCAGGATAGCTATACCGGCAGCGGCGAATCCTCGCTGCGCAACATTTCACCCGGCGTGCGCGAGGAATACCGCGATGCCGACGAAATGAAGCCAGCCGAAACGCCGACCGCGATTGTCACCACCCACCCCAAACACGGGCTGGACTGGCTGCTCGATGTCTGGACCTCGCGCATCCGCCCCAAGGTTCCGAATGCCGAGCTGCATATTTATTCAGCGGCATTCAAAAAAGCGGATTCGGGCACGACCCTGCCGGACGATCTCGACGTGATTTACCGCAAGGCGCTCGCCGCCGAGCAGGACGGCATCGTCTTTAAGTCTCCTGCCGGAGATCGGGATATGTCGCAAGCCTACCGGCACGCGCGGGTTCATCTTTACCCCGGCTCAGAGCGCGAAATGTATTGCTCCACCCTGGCCGAATCCCAGGCCGTGGGCGTACCTGCCGTGGCGCGCCCGATGGGTGCGGTCAAGGAACGGGTGATCGGCGACAAATCGGCCTTTTTAACGGATAATGACAGTGATTTCGCCGATCATGCGATCCGCATGTTGAGCGATGAGGAGGAGTGGACCTCCGCCAGTATCGTGGCGCGGCGTCATGGCCGCTCGAGAAGTTGGGACACAACGGCAAGCGAGTTTGAAACCGTCTTTCGATGAAGGTTCTCTTCATTACCTCGACGCGCATTGGCGACGCGGTACTCTCGACTGCGCTGCTTTCCCACCTGAGCACAAATCACCCCGAAGCTGAATTTACCGTCGCCTGCGGCCCCGTCGCCGCGCCCCTGTTTAGCGAAACGCCACATGTGGTGAAGATCATCGCGCTCGAGAAGCGCCGGGCCAGCTTGCATTGGTTCGATCTCTGGCTTGCCTGCTGCACGAGCTATTGGGATTTGGTTGTCGATCTACGCGCTTCCGCCCTTTCCTACTTCTTAATGACGCGCCGGCGCATGGTGTGGCGCAATAATAACAGCGCCGAGCACCGCCTGGTGTCGCTCGCCGGACTTGCCGGCTTGGGCGAGACGCCGGCGCCGCAATTGTGGACCAGCGCAGCGCAGCGCGACGCGGCAGAGAAGCTGCTTCCCGGCGACAAGACGATTTTGGCGCTCGGCCCGACCGCTAATTGGCCTGGTAAACAATGGCCGGGCGAACGTTTCGCAGAATTGGCGCTACGACTGACAGCGGAAGACGGCATATTGCCAGGTGCCTGGATCGTCATCCTCGGCGCTGCTTCGGAGCGCCGCGAAGCGGCCACGGCAATCGAAGCGCTCCCGATTGAGCGGGTGATAGATTTGGTCGGCAGGCTCGACCTTCTCACCGCCTCCGCCTTGCTGGCACGCGCTGGCCTTTATATCGGCAATGATTCCGGCCTGATGCATATCGCCGCCGCTTCCGGCGCACCGACACTGGGTCTGTTCGGGCCGAGCAAGGAGGCGCATTATGCACCCTGGGGCCCGCACACCGCTGTCGTGCGTACGGCTTTGGGGTATGACGATTTGGTCGGCGGTCCTGGCTATGACCACCGTACGACGGGGAGCCTGATGGAGAGCTTGAGCGTGGACATGGCCGAAGACGGAGCACGGAAATTGTGGGCGAAAATCGCATGAGCGGTGCGGCAAAATTATCGGTTGCGCTGTGCGTGCACAACGAAGCGACGCAATTGGCCGATTGCCTGGAGACGTTGGGGTTTGCCGACGAGATTGTCGTCGTGCTCGATCGTTGCAGCGATGAGTCCAAAGCGGTGGCGGAAAAGTCCTCCGCCCGCACAGTCGAAGGCGCGTGGCCGCTTGAGGGGCCGAGGCGGCATGCCGCTATCGATCTCTGTAGCGGCGATTGGATACTTGAAGTCGATGCAGATGAGCGTGCTTCTGAAGCTTTAGGCCGGGAAATCCGCCAGACCATCGAAAATGCTGCGCCGGGTTATTTTCTCGTGCCGTTCGACAATTATATCGGCACCCGTCTTGTAAAGTATGGCTGGGGCGGCTCGTGGGGCGTGATGGCGGCGCCGCGCCTGTTTACGCCAGGCGCCAAGCGCTGGGGCGATAGCCGCATCCACCCCTCGCTCGTTCTCCAAGGGCCGAAGCGCTGGCTGAAAACACCGATGAAGCATTATGTCGACCGCGATTTCGCCGACATGATCGACCGCCTGCAACGCTATAGCGATGCCCGAGCCGCGGATTTGCGCGCCAGCGGCGAAAAACTACCGCCGATGATCTGGACGCTGCGCCGCTGCGTGTCACGCTTTCTCAAATGTTATTTTTCGCGCAAGGGCTACCGCGAGGGCCGCTGGGGTTTCGCCATCGCCGTCATGGCGGCGCTCTATCCCCTGCTCTCCCACATCAAGGCGGAGCTTGATAAAGGCAGTGATGAATAGCCCCGCAAGCCGATCGGGTCTGCGCCTGATGCAGGCAATCGCCGGCGGCGAACATGGTGGTGCCGAGGTGTTCTTTGTCCGCCTCGCGCTGGCGCTCGATCGCGCCGGTGTGGAGCAACATATTCTCGTGCGGCGCGGCCGGCCCTGGGTCAAGCAGTTGCGCGCCGGCGGCCTGAAACCGCTCGAGCTGCCTTTCGGCGGCTGGGCGGATATCACCACGCGCAGTAAATTCGGACACGAGATCTCGGCCTTTAAGCCGCATGTGGTTCTGACTTGGATGAACCGGGCAAGCCATCTCTGCCCCGACAGTGTGGCCGATCATCAATTTACCCATGCTGCGCGCCTCGGCGGCTATTACAACCTCAAATATTATCGCTCTTGCGATCATCTGATCGGCAATACCGAGGATCTTCAGCGCTATATCCAGGACCAGGGCTGGCCGCCAAAGCGCGCCCATTACATTGCCAATTTTGTCTCCGCCGATCCGGCACCGGCACTGACGCGCGCCGAATTCGCCACGCCCGAAAATGTGCCGCTAATTCTCGCGCTTGGCCGCCTGCATACCAATAAGGCGTTTGATCTGTTGCTGAAGGCGTTGAGCGACCTGCCGCAGGCGTTTGCCTGGATCGCTGGCGAGGGGCCGCTTAAAAACGAACTGCAGGCGCAGGCACAAAAGCTCGGTGTCGATGGCCGTCTGCGCTTTCTCGGCTGGCGCGATGATGTTGCGGCGCTTCTGGCGGCGGCGGATATTTTTGTTTGTCCGTCGCGTATCGAGCCCTTGGGCAATGTGGTGATCGAGGCGTGGGCGCACGGTACGCCGGTGGTGGCTGCTAGCGCTGCCGGGCCGGAGAGCCTGATCACGTCAGGCGAAACCGGCCTCTTGGTGCCGCTCGAAGACGCGCCGGCCCTGGCGACCTCGATCCGCACCCTGATCGACAATCCGGATTTGTCGGCACGCCTGGCCGAGGCCGGCCGACAGGCTTACGAGCAACAATTCACCGAAGCGGCAATCGTCGAGCGCTATCTCGAATTTTTCGAACGGGTGCGCGCCTGATGTGCGGCATTGCCGGTTTGATGACGCTGGAGGGCGGCGCGCCGGACCGTGCGGCTGTCGAACGCATGGTCGATGCCCTGGCGCACCGCGGTCCGGATGGCCGCGGCGCCTATCACGCCCAGGATGTCGCCTTCGCGCACAACAGACTGTCGATCATCGATCTCAAAACCGGCGACCAGCCATTCGATGACAATGCAGTTGCGGCGCTGATCGCCAATGGCGAGATCTATAATTATATCGAGCTGCGCGCTGCTCACCCGGAACTTGAATTCGCCACTGAGAGTGATTGCGAAACGCCGTTGCGGCTTTATCCCGCTAAGGGCCTCGACGTGGCGGCGGAACTGCGCGGCATGTATGCCTTGGCGCTGCACGACCGGCGCGAGAACAGCCTCGTTCTGGCGCGCGATCCGTTCGGCATCAAGCCGCTCTATTATGTCGAGTCAAAATTCGGCCTGGCATTTGCCTCCGAGCCGCAGGCATTAATTGCCGGCGGGTTTGCCGAAGCGAGCGATCTCTCCGAGCGAAGCCTGCGCGAATTGCTCAGCATGCAGTTCACCACCGGGCGGGACACGGTCTACCGCGATATCAAACGCCTGCTGCCGGGCGAGACCTTGCAGGCGCGCGCCGGGCGTGTTGTCGAGCGGCGCACCATCCCCGCCCTGCCACTCGAACCCGCAGCGCCATTTCAAAATGAGGCGGATGCGCTGTCCGCCCTCGATGCGGCGCTGATGGACAGTGTGCTGGTGCATCAGCGCGCCGATGTGCCATATGGCATGTTTCTTTCCGGCGGCATCGACAGCTCGGCCCTGCTCGCCGCTATGGCGCAACTCAACGAGCGGCCGGTGCGCGCCTTCACCGCCGGATTTTCAGAAAGCACGGCGCATGACGAGCGCGCCCATGCCCGCGCCGTCGCCAAAGCCGCCGGCGCTGATCATGTCGAGATCGATTTCGGTGAGCAGGATTTTTTCTCGCTGCTGCCACGCGTCGCGGCGGCGCTCGACGATCCGGTCGCCGATTACGCCACACTGCCGACCTACAAACTCGGACAAAAGGCAGCGGAGGATGGCTTGAAAGTGGTGCTGTGCGGCGAAGGCGGTGATGAATTGTTCGCCGGCTATGGCCGCTATCGCAGCGCTACGCGGCCGTGGTGGCGCGGCGGCGGCAAGGCGATGCGGGCGCGCTCGGCCTTGGAGCGCCTTGGCCTGTTGCGCCAAGCGCCGCATGGTTGGCGCGACGGTGTCGCGGCGGCCGAGCATTTGCTGCAGGGCGCGGGCTTGACCCGTTTGCAGCAAGTGCAGGCGATCGATTGCGCCGAATGGCTGCCCAATGATTTGCTGATCAAGCTCGACCGTTGCCTGATGGCGCACAGTGTCGAGGGCCGCACTCCCCTCCTCGACCCCGTAATCGCCAATGTTGCATTTGCTCTGCCGGACGACCTCAAGGTGCGCGGGCGCACCGGCAAATGGCTGCTGAGGAAATGGCTTGATGAAAAAATGCCGGCGGCCAAGGCGTTCGAGCCAAAACGCGGCTTCACTGTGCCGGTCGGCGAATGGATCAACCGTGAAGGCGCAAAACTTGGGCCACTGGTCGCGGCGCAGCCCGGTGTCGCGCAAATGTGCCCGCCCGAGCGCGTGCGCGGCATATTTACGCAGGCCGGAAAACACCAGAATTTCGCTGCCTGGATTCTGCTATTCTTCGCCCTCTGGCACCACATTCATGTTCTCGGTCATGCACCTGAAGGCGACGTATTCGATTGTTTGGCGGCTTAAGCGCATCTTCCCGGCGCTGCTGGTCATTGTTGTTCTTTTTGCCGGAAATGCCGAAGCCGGGCGCTTGACCGATTCCACCAGCTCCTATCTCGCCAGCCACGCCGAGGACGCCATCGCCTGGCAGCCCTGGGATGAACAG
>JABIXB010000313.1 GCA_018666805.1 Rhodospirillaceae bacterium
CAAATCGGCAGGCTCGAATATCGCGGCGGGCTTTCGTTGGGCTCTAGTGATGCGCGCTTTGGCGGCCTCTCGTCGCTGCTTGTCAGCGCCGATGGCAAACAGATGCTGGCCGCCTCGGACCGGGGATCATGGTTTTCCGCCAAATTGCTTTATGACGAAGCAGGCGATCTCAACGGCATTGCCTCGACGCATCTGGCGCCGATTACCGGGCCGGACGGAAAGGCGCTCTCGGGCCGCTACCGCGACGCCGAAGCGCTGGCGCAAGGCGCCGACGGCGCCATCCTTATTGCGTTTGAGCAGCATCACCGGATCTTGCGCTTCCAACCGCCCGATCGATTGGATGCACATTGGCTGGCCGGCGAAATACCCGAACGCTTGAGCGCGCCGGCCGAACTGGCCGAATTCAACAGCAATGCGGCCATGGAAGGACTGGCAGTGCTGGAGGGTGACGGGCTGTTGATCCTGAGCGAGGGCCTCGACAACGAACGCGCCGGCAAACCCGCCTGGCTGCTGCGCCGGGACCAGGACGACATACGCTTCGAATATAAGCGCGCGGCGCGTTTTCGCCCGACAGGTGCCACGCGCTTGCCGGACGGCAATATTCTTACGTTGGAGCGGCGCTACACCCTGATCGGCGGGGTCGCGGCATTGCTGCGCATTGTCCCCGAGGCAAGCATCCGGAACGGCGCCGTGCTCGACGGGCCGGAGATCGCCCGCCTCGCACCACCGCTCACGGTCGACAATATGGAAGGCATCGCGGTACGGCGCGACGGCGCCGGACACACCCTGGTCTATCTCGTATCAGATGATAATTTTTCCGTCCTGCAACGGACATTGCTGCTGATGTTCGAGCTCAAGCCCGAGGCGGATTAGCTGGTCTCGAACAGGCGGTCGCCGGCGTCACCGAGGCCCGGCACGATATAGGCCTTCTCGTTGAGCTTTTCATCGAGTGCGGCAGCCCAAACCTCGACCGTCGGATGGGCTTCGTTGAAAGCGCGCATGCCTTCGGGCGCCGCCACCATGGCCATAAAGCGGATTTTACTGTCCGGCACGCCATATTTGTTGAGCACATCGACGGCATAACTGGCGGAGTATCCGGTCGCCAGCATGGGATCAACCAGGATGAACAGGCGGTCCTTGTTGTCGGGCAGGCGGACATAATATTCCACCGGGCGCTTGGTCTCCGGGTCGCGAAACAGGCCGATATGGCCGATCGGCGCGGTTGGGATGAGTTGCGACAGGCCCTCGGCCATGCCGAGGCCGGCGCGCAGCACCGGCACGATGGCCGGTTTGACGCTGGCCAGAATGGGCGCCTCCATGCGGGTGATCGGGGTCGAGATCATCTTGCTCGACATATCGAGTTTGCGGGTGATTTCGTAGCCGATCAAGAGCGCCATCTCGCGCAGCAGGGCGCGGAAATCATTGGTCGAGGTTGTCTCATCACGCAGATGGCTGAGTTTGTGCAGCACCAGCGGATGATCGACCACATGGAGATTGGTAAATTCCTCGTCAGCGCTCATAACCTCACTCCTCTCAGGCCAGCTTCAACATGGAGAGGACTATAGGTCGCGCGTGACCGTGCGCCAATTGCTATTGGCGCGGATCGACAAATAATCGGCGGAAAAGAAGCGTTTACGCGTTTGCGGCGCGGGCGCGGGCGACCTTGCGCTTGACCCGTTGCGCTTCGAGCGAGAGGCGCGAATTGGGCGTGTTCAGCAGATAGGAATCGAGACCGCCATGATGCTCGACAGTGCGCATCGCCGAGGTCGAGACGCGAAAGCGCACGCTCTTTCCGAGCGCATCGCTCAACATCGCCTTGGATTGCAAGTTGGGCAGAAACCGCCGCCTGGTCTTGTTATGCGCATGCGAGACATTGTTGCCCGTCTGCACGCCTTTGCCGGTTAGTTCGCAAACCCGCGACATATGTCTGCTCCGATTGAATTGGCTAGCCTGAGAAGAGGCGCCTGTTTAAGCCCGATCGCGCCCGGCGTCAAGCCCAACGCGGCAATTTACGCCTTATTTCTCCCCTTTTTCCCGCCGGAAGGCGGCCAAAATTCCGGCTGCCGCCGCTGCCGGTGTTGTGCTGCCCGCCGCGACCTCCGCTTCCAAGCGCTGGCTAAGGGCAGCCACGCCGGGCTCGCCCCGCAAGGCGGCCATCATGCGCTCCTCAACCTCGCGCCACATCCAGGAAACCGCCTGATTTTTGCGTTTAATGGCCAATTCGCCCGAATCCACCAGCGCCCGGTTATGGCTCTCAATGGCGCGCCAAATTTCCTCCAGGCCGCTCTCTTCCGCCGCCGAGCAGGACAGAACCTTAGGCCTCGGCGCCTTGGCCTGAACGCGAATCAAAGCCATCGCCGAGCGGTAATCCGATTGCGTATGGCGCGCCAGGTCGCGCAACGCGCCATCCGCCTTGGTGACGATGATGATATCGGCCAATTCCATGACACCGCGCTTGATGCCTTGCAGATCGTCACCGCCGCCGGGCTGGACCAAGAGGGCAAAGAGATCGGCGAGGCCGGCAACCGCCGCTTCCGACTGGCCGACGCCAACGGTTTCGACCAGCACCACATCGAAGCCCGCCGCCTCGCAGGCCAGCATTGCCTCGCGCGTGCGCCGCGCCACGCCGCCCAGCGCACCGGCCGCCGGAGAGGGGCGGATAAAGACACTCGGCGCGCGCGCCAGGCGCTCCATGCGGGTCTTGTCGCCAAGGATCGAGCCACCGCTGAGCGTGCTTGACGGATCAACCGCGAGCACCGCGAGGCGCTTGCCGATCGCCGTTAAATAAAGGCCGAAGGCTTCGATAAAGGTTGATTTGCCGACCCCGGGCGAACCGGAAATGCCAATCCGAACGGCATTGCCGCTATGCGGCAGTAATTTCTCGAGCAACGCCTGGGCTTCCGCCTGGTGATCCTCACGCGCCGATTCGATCAGGGTGATGGCGCGCGCCAGCGCCCGCCGATCTCCGGACAGAATTTTCTCAACATTCTCTAGCCTGGATGCTTCACTCGCCATGCCGCGATACTCGAAATTCTCCTTGCGCCCGAAAGTGGCGCGCGCGACAAACTTTCCATGAGCTTCAGCGAAAAACAAATCCTAAGCCGCCTGCGCGAAATGGGCCGGCCCGAAGCGCTCGCCAAAATGGCGCATTTCGCCATCGATACGGAGAATGCGCTCGGCGTCGCGCTGCCGGTTCTGCGCGCGCTGGCTAAGCAAACCGGCAAGGACCATGCGCTCGCCCGCGCGCTGTGGCGCACCGGCATCCATGATGCGCGCCTGCTCGCCTCGATGATCGCGGTGCCGGCGGATACCGGCCGCGAGTTGGCCGAGAGTTGGGCGGCCGACTTCCGCTCCTGGGACTTATGCGATCAATGCTGCTCAAATCTGTTACGCAAGACCGATTTTGCCCGTGACTTAGTGACGCAGTGGCGCGCGCGTGACGAAGAATTCGTCAAACGCGCCGGCTTTGCCATGATCGCCGTGCTCGCGGTGCATGACAAAAAAGCCGATGACGAAATATTCATTGAGTGGCTCGGCTTCATCGAGGAAGGCGCTTCGGACCCGAGAAATTTCGTCAAAAAGGCGGTAAACTGGGCACTTCGGCAGATCGGCAAGCGCAACCGCATGCTAAACCAACAAGCTATCGCGTGCGCCGAACGCATCCGCGCCCAGGATTCGAAGCCGGCCCGCTGGATCGCCGCGGACGCGCTGCGCGAATTAACCAGTGAAAAGGTGCAAACCCGCATTAAATGAAAGGGTTAATAGCGGTTTTTTGAGAGGAAATCTGAGGGCAAACAAGCTATATCTATTCCAATATCTACTGATTTTCAGGTAATGACATGTTGATTGACCCGTTCGAGCGTCACGTTAGCTATTTGCGCATCTCCGTCACCGACCGCTGCGACTTCCGCTGCGTCTATTGTATGTCGGAACATATGACGTTTCTGCCTAAGGCCGATCTGCTCAGCCTGGAGGAGCTAGATCGCTTATGCAGCGCCTTTATCACGCTCGGTGTGAAAAAACTGCGCCTCAGCGGCGGCGAGCCGCTCGTCCGGCGCGGCATTATGACTTTGGTCAAAAGCCTCGGCCGTCATCTCAAGACCGGCGCCCTGGAAGAGCTCACCCTCACCACCAACGGCAGCCAGTTGGCGCGCTATGCCAATGAGCTGGTCGATTACGGCGTCCGGCGCATCAATGTCTCGCTCGACACATTGGACGAAGCGAATTTTGTCGCGGTCACGCGCTGGGGCAAATATGACAAAGTGATGGCCGGCATCGAAGCGGCGCGCGCCGCCGGCTTGCGGGTCAAGATCAACACCGTGGCGTTGAACGGCGTCAATGACGGCGAGATTGAAAACATCGTCCGCTGGTGCGGCGAAAAGGACATGGACCTGACCTTCATCGAAACCATGCCGATGGGCGAAATCGATGGCGACCGGAGCGCTCAATATTTGCCGCTCACCGAGGTTCGTGAGCGCATGGCGAAAACCTGGACGCTCGATGAAAATGATCACAATAGTGGCGGCCCGGCGCGCTATGTATCTTTGCGTGAAACCGGCCAGCGTGTCGGCTTCATCACCCCGCTCAGCCATAATTTTTGTGAATCGTGCAATCGCGTGCGCCTGACCTGCACCGGCACCCTGTTCATGTGCCTCGGCCAGGAAGATGCCGCCGATCTGCGCGCACCATTGCGCGAAAGCGCCGATGACGCGGCCGTTATCGCGGCGATTCGCGAAGCCATTGCGCGCAAACCCAAGGGGCATGATTTTTTGATCGACCGCACCAGCGCGGGCGCAGCCGTGCCGCGCCATATGAGCGTCACCGGCGGCTGAGCCTTCGCCCTGCGGAACTTCCCGGTATATTCTGACCCACTAGCTTAAATCGAGCATAGCCGTTGCCGGCGCCTCGAATATAATAATCCACGGTGCCGCAGGGGGCGCCGCCCGGCCGGGAGGAAGAATTAACATGAATGTCGAACGTTTCGCTGTCGTCGCCTCGCGCTCACCGGATGCGCAACAGGCGTTGACGGAAATCACCTCGCGTTATCAATTGTGCGATCCCGAAAACGCGGATGTAATTGTCGCGCTCGGCGGCGATGGCTTCATGCTCGAAACCCAGCATCGCTATCTCAATCACGGCAAGCCGATCTATGGCATGAACAGGGGAACGGTTGGCTTCCTGATGAACGAGTTCAGAGCCGAGGGGATCATGGAGCGCCTCGCCGTGGCGCACCGCTCGGAGTTGCACCCCTTGCGTATGACGACCGAGAATAGTTATGGCGGGCGCCAGGAAGCGCTCGCGATCAATGAGGTTTCACTGCTCCGCCAAACCCGCCAGGCGGCGAAAATCCGCGTCAGCGTCGATGGCATCATCCGCGTGCCGGAATTGATCTGCGACGGCGTGTTGGTGGCCACGCCGACCGGCAGCACCGCCTATAATCTATCGGCGCATGGCCCGATTATACCCTTGGGTTCAAACATCCTTGCGCTAACACCGATCAGCGCCTTTCGGCCGCGGCGCTGGCGCGGTGCACTGTTGCCGCACGACGCCAAGGTCACCTTGGAGATTATCGAACAGCAAAAGCGCCCGGTCAGCGCGGTCGCCGATTATACCGAAGTGCGCGATGTCGCCTCGGTGACCGTCGAGATGGATCAGAGCGTCATCATCAACCTGCTTTTCGATCCGGAGCACAATCTCGAAGAACGGATCCTCAACGAACAATTCACGCCTTAACAACGGAAGAGCCAAAGCGATCCAAGTTCCAGATATTGCGCGCCATGAGAACGGGAATACCGGCATCCCCTACGCCTGGTCGTTGCAAGGCAAGGCGCCGGGTCCGACGGTTCTGATCAGCGCCCTTATTCACGGCAACGAAATCTGCGGCGCGGTGGCGCTCGACCACTTACTAACATCTTCCTTTTTGCCGGCGCGCGGCCGCCTGATATTGGCCTTCGCCAATGTTGACGCCTATGCACGCTTTGATTCCGCGCGCCCCTATTTAGCGCGCTTCATCAATGAGGATATGAACCGGCTATGGTCGGCGGATATCCTGGGTGGCCGGCAGAAAAGCGCCGAACTTACCCGCGCCCGGGCGCTCCGTCCTCTGGCGGAAAAAGCGGATTTTCTTCTCGACCTCCATTCCACTTCGCTGCCGGCGCCTGCCATGCTGCTCTCGGGCGCCCATAAAAAGGGCCAGGCCTTTGCCCGCAGGATGGGATATCCCTCTTATGTGGTGGCGGATGGCGGCCATAGCGCCGGCGTCAGGCTGCGCGACTTTAGCGATTTCGGCGAACCCGCGGGCGCCAAATGCGCCATGCTGGTTGAATGCGGTCAACATTTCGACAGCGACAGCCCGACTGTCGCGCTAAAAACGGTCATGGCCTTTTTACTGGCTTGCGGCATGATCGATGACGTGCCCGAGGATATTCCGCTTCTACCGCGCTTGGGCCGGCAACAATTTATTGAGGTTAGCGAGACCGTTACCATTCGCTCCGACCGATTTACCTTTAGCGGTGAATTCCAGTGTTTCGAAATTATCCCCAAGGCGGGGACTCAGATCGCCGAGGACGGCAGCCATAAAATTCTCACACCTTATGACGATTGCGTTCTTGTTATGCCGGCCCGGCAACCGGTTAGGGGACATACAGCGGTCCGCCTCGGCCGTTTCGTGGCGGGATGACATTTGCCGCCCGGCTTGCGCTGGCGCTGGCGCTAGGCGCGGCCGGTGGTGCGGTATTTTACGCCCTTAATTTACCGCTCCCCTGGATGTTGGGCGCCATGTCGTTTGTTACGATTGCCGCTCTTTCCGGCGCACCCGTGGCCTCGGCGCCGCGTTTTCGCAACGCCATGGTTGCCGTCCTCGGCGTGCTGCTGGGTTCGCAATTCAACGCCGAAATATTTGCCCGCATTGCCGATTGGTATGTCGGCCTGGCTGGCGTGGCGGCATCGAGCGGGCTGATGATCGTGCTGTGCACATTCTATTACCGCAAGGTCGGCGGCTATGACCGCACCTCAGCCTATTTTTCCTCGATCCCCGGCGGCCTCAGCGAAATGATGGTGCTCGGCGAAGCGATGGGCGGCGACGCCAGGCGAATTTCTCTCTCGCATGGCGTGCGCATCCTCACCGCCGTTTTTCTCATCGCGTTTTATTTTCGCCTGTTCGAAGGCTACCAGCCGATTGGGTTGATCGGCGCCGAGGTCTCTGCGCTCGGCTGGCAGGACGGCCTGGTCCTCCTTGCCTGCGCTGCGTTGGGCTGGCCGGGCGCGCGCCTGTTGCGGGTTCCGGCGGCGCAACTCGTCGGTCCATTGGCACTGAGCGCGGCGGCCCATCTCAGCGGCCTCATCGGCGCCATGCCGCCCGGTGAAATTGTCGCCGCAGCTCAGGTCGCTCTCGGCGCCGCAATCGGCGCGCGCTTTGTCGGCGCCGGGTTTCGCGAAATTTGGCGCATCATGTTTATATCGGTTGGCGCGGCGATGATCATGGTCGCAATTGCGGCGGCCTTCGCTCTGATTTTGGGTGAAATTTCCGGCTCTTCAAAGACAGCGCTGTTTCTCGCCCTCGCACCCGGCGGGTTGGCTGAGATGAGCATCATCGCGCTCTCCTTCGGCACCGCCGCCGCGTTCGTCTCCACCCATCATATCGTGCGGATAATTATTCTGGTTGTCGTCGCGCCGGCGATATTCCGCCTCCTGCCGAAAGATCGGCAGGCGCCCTAGAGCAGAACATGGCTTGTCGGAATCGCCCCGGCGATCCGACAAGCCATGTGAATCTGCTCTAACTATTTGATATCGATCGTGATTCGATCTAAAGACCGCTGAACGACAGGCCGCGATAGATGACGTCAGTCACATCGTTGCCGATCTTCTCCAAATCGGCGTCGCTGTGCACCATATTCGACAGTTGGCCGTCGACGATCAGCGTCGCGAGGCCATGGAACGTCGCCCAGGCGGCAACAAACAGGCGCTCCGGACTCGCATCCGCGCCTTCCAATCCGGCGCGCTGACATTTGGCGATCGCATCGGCAATAATTTGCGAGGTATTGTCGGCGGCGGCTTTGAGGCTGGGATGGGTGCTCTTGTCCGAAACGTCGGGGCCGAACATGACACGAAAATGTGAGGAGTTGGCGGCGGCAAAGCGGACATAGGCCGAACCGATGGCGCGAAATTCCGCTAAAGCCAAGCCCTCCGCGCCCTCGCTCGCCGCCCGCATTTTGCTCTCAAGAGTCCGGAACCCCTCCTCGGCGACAGCGGCGAGAAGGCCTTCCTTCCCGGCAAAGTGGCGATAAGGCGCCGCGGGCGATACGCCGGCTAAGCGTGCGACCGCACGCAACGACACCCCGCCCGGACCTTCCTTCTCGACCGTCGCAAGCGCCAAATCGAGCAGCGCCCGGCGCAAATTGCCGTGATGGTAGGCGCCTTTTTTGCGCGGTTTCTTCTTACTTGCTGTCGAAGATGAGTTTTTTTTGGATTCAGCCATTGTTTCTTCTTATTTCGTTCCCAAGTTCGGTTTCGAAGCGAACGTGCCTTTTGTCGATCGGCAGAAAAATTAACCTTTTCCGCAAACTTAATGTTAACGCACGCACGCTATTGTGCGGCCTCAAACTTAGCACGTCTAAACATTTCCCTGATACGAAAGAGCAAAGTATGCCACCCCGTCGCCGTCTTCTAACGGTTTTTCTGTCTGTCCTGATTGCCGTATTCATTATTTTCTCTGGTGCCCTCACGGCAAGTGCCGAGACACTAGTTATTACGGTGCGCGATATCCGCAACAGCGATGGCGATATTCGCATCTCCATTTACAATTCAGCCGACAGTTTTCTGGTCGACGGACAGGTAGCGGCAACGCAGACGCTTTCCGCCCAGGCAGGCGACGTTGAAGTCGTGTTCGCCGGCCTGCGGCCCGGCACCTACGCCGCCGCAGCCTTTCATGACGAGAATGGCAGTGGCGATTTCGACACCAATTTCATCGGCATCCCGCGCGAAGGATATGGTTTTTCGAATGGCGCCGAAGCAGGCCTCGGCCCGCCGGATTTCGAGGATGCGTCCGTGCAGCTCAAACATATCGCCTCGGAAACCGATTTATCGCTGAGCTATTAATATTTCCAAGCGAATTTGGCGCCCGGGAAACATCAAATTCCCTTTCTCGGCGAGCTAAAATAATAGATAAATTGATATATCTTCCCTGTTCTTCGTTACACGCAAAAAGCCAGACCTAAACTGAGTTCATTTCATTTATTGTCTTGACTTAGCGGGGTAAAATTACAACTTTATCTGCGTACTTCAGTAATGTGGCAGGGCACACGCGTAATGGTAGAAAATACCGGGCCGGTTTCTCTTGTAGCCCTCACCAGTTCTATTGTCGCCGCTTACGTTTCAAACAATAAAATTTCGGTATCCGAACTACCTGACCTTATTCGAAGCGTGCACGAGAGCTTTCAACAGGCGGATCAGAGCAATACAAGTAATACTGTCGATGGCAATATTCGCCCGGCCACGACCATAAAAAAATCGATTACCCCAGATTATCTAATTTGCATGGAAGATGGCATCAAATTAAAGATGTTGAAACGCCATCTGCGCACCCATTACGGCCTGACGCCGCAACAATACCGCGAAAAATGGGGCCTGCCTGCGGATTACCCCATGGTTGCACCGAATTATGCGGCCAAGCGCAGCCGCCTCGCCAAGGAGATTGGCTTGGGCGCAAAGCGTGGTGGCGCCGGACGTAAAAAAGACCAAGCCAAAAAATAGCCCGGCTGCGCGCCGCCCTCAGTTTTAGCGGAGAACCTCTAACAACTGGTGCGATAGCGGCCCGTGCCGCCATTCCTGGCCGCGATCCTTGAAGAATGCCGCCAATGCCTGTTGCGTCGCCTCGCCGGCGATGCCGTCGATCGGCCCAGGATCATAGCCGAGCGCTTTCAGACGACTCTGAATAGTCATGACATCGGCTTCGGACAAAGTCATGTAGGGCGTATCATCCTGTTCGCCACCCACAGATGTCTGGGTTTCCTGTTTTGCCTGCCACTTTTCCGCATGCTCGGCTGCTTGAATATTTTCTTTTTCGCTCAGCAAAGCCGCGATCCGCTGTGCCGCCGCCGCAGCGCGGTCGCCAATCGCAGAATCCTCCGCCTCAGAAGCAATCAGCAACCAAAACAGCGCCAAAGCCGTATCTTTAGTCACGCCGCGGCCATTTTGATACGCTGCGGCAAGGTTGACTTGCGCTGCGGCAAATCCTTGCTGTGCCGCCCGTTCGTACCAGGCGGCGGCGCGCGCGCTATCGAACATGCCGCTTTCGGCGCTGTCATGCAACAGCGCCAGATTGAATTGCGCCAGCGCATCGCCGGCTTCGGCGAGCGGACGCCACTGATTTGCGGCACCAGCGAAATCGCCGGACGAATAGGCCTTGGCACCTTCATTTAGATTATCCGCCGACGCCGGAGGTATGGCGCCAATCAACCCGGCACTTGCGATACAAGCCACAACTGCCGCCGCTTTGACACGGCACATAATAAATCGCGGAATCACGGCACCCCTTTCAGCCTTTTCTTTGGACGCTAAGGTAGAATTAATCCGTTGGTGAGAAAAGCTGGCCTCGGCCGCAACAGGACTGGAAGAATATTGCAAATTCTCAAAGGCATACTCAGCTTGGCATCCAAGGTGATACACCGATTGCCGCACGGCTTGCTGCTGGCCTGTCTGATAGGTGCTGCGGGGGCTCCGTTTGCCCTTGCCGAGTCGCCTCCGACAGGCGCGCTCCTGTTGCAAAGCGTCAATCAGGCGCGCATTGCGCACGGCGCATCGCCGCTCGAGAACAATGCCAAACTCGATATCGCCGCATTGGCGCAGGCCGAATATTTGGCCGGACTCGGCCAGCTCCGCCATCTCGGGCCAAACGGCGAGCGCCTCGGCGCGCGCCTGCAAGCGGTCGGCTATGATTACGCGGAAACGGCGGAGAATTTGGCCTCCGGCCCAAGCCAGGCGGCGCGCATCACGGTACTTTGGCTGGAGAGTCCCGGGCACAATCAAAACATGCTGCACCCGGGATATAGCGAAGCCGGCATCGGTATTGCCCGGACGGCGGATGGCGATTATTGGGTGCTCATTCTGGCCCGCCCTTACGGGCGATGATGCGGCCTGGGAAAGCCGCTATTTGCTAGTCATCACCCAGACACCGTCCCATTCGCCCTTGGGCGGGTTTTTCTTCAAATGGACGCAGCGCTCTATATAGATTTCAGAGAGCTTGTCGGCCGGGTTGAGCGCGAGCACATCCTTGAAAGCCTTGCCCGCCGCATCCCATTTAGCGCTGCGGTAAAGATCAAGACCACCCCGGAACTGATTGAGCGCTTCCATCATGTTGGGGAAGGTTTCCTCGGTGTGGTAGTCGAGAATTTCGACCACGCCGACGGGCTCGGTTTTGCCTTTTACCACCACCTTGTCGACCTCGCGGCTGCGGTAGGTGCCACGCAGCTTGGCCATGGTGAACTCGCTGATCAGAATATGCGCGTTATATTGCTTGCACGCGCTTTCGAGCCGCGCCGACAGATTTACGCCATCACCGATCACCGTATAGTCCATGCGCTTGGGCGAGCCGATATTGCCCGAGACGACATGGCCGGTGTTGACGCCGATACCCATATCGACCGGCAGCTTGTCTTTCGCCGCCCGATCGGCATTGAACACATTGAGCTCCGCCATCATGGTGCAGGCGCAGCGCAATGCGCGATCCTCATCATCCTCATGCGGAAACGGCGTGCCGAAGATCGCCATGATGGCATCGCCAATGAACTTATCCAGCATGCCGCCCTCGGCCTGGATGCAATCGACCATGACGGTGAAATATTCGTTCAAGAGCTGCACCGTGCCTTGCGCGCCAAGCTCCTCGGTCAAGGTGGTGAAGCCGCGGATATCGGAGAACAGCACCGTCGCTTCCTTGCTTTGGCCGCCGAGCATTTCTTCGCCGCCCGCGACCAATTGATCGGCGAGAGAGGGGTCCATATAGCGCGCCATAGTGCTTTTCACGCGCTTCTCTGAGCTGATATCCTCCATCATGATCATGCTGCCGAGCTTATTTTTCTTGCCGTCCAGCAGCGGCAGCATCGTCACATTGATCGACATATCCTCATCGTCGAAATGCATCTCGGAATCCATCACGATTTCGCTTTCGCTGGTTTCCGTGACGCGCGCGATTTTCTCCAAAATCCAGGCATTCTTGCCGGTGAAAAATTCCTCGGCCTGCTTTTTGATAATATCTTGCTGAGCGACGCGCATGATGCGCAGGCCCGCAGCGTTACAGGTCACGATCTTACCGTCCTCGTCGAGCGTCACCACCGCGTTGGACATGCTTTCCAGCATGCTCTCGTTATAATTTTTGATGTTCTGCACATCGTCGAACAATTGCGCGTTTTCAAGACCGATGGCAATTTGCGCGGTGAAGGCGTTGAGGCGGGATTCATCATCCTCGTCAAACGTGGCGCCGCGCTTGTTGAGCACCTGGGTGACGCCGATGATCTTGGAATTCTTGTTGACCACCGGCACGCAGAGGATCGAGCGGGTAAAAAATCCGGTCTGCTTGTCAAATGACGGATTGAAGCGCAAATCGGCGTAGGCATAGGGGATGTTGACCGATTTACCGGAGGTAAAAACCGCCCCGGCGATGCCGACGCCATTGGGGAAGCGGATTTTCGTCGCACCCAACCCCTCGCCGACTTCTGTGTAGAGTTCGTTGGTTTTCTCGTCATTGAGAAAAAGCGTGGAGCGTTCCGAATCCAGCAGGCGGGTGACGGTCGACATAATTTTCTGCAACAGCGGCCCGAGTTGCAGTTCGGACGAGAGTTCCGAGACGATGCCGAGGAATTCAAGCTCCTTCTCGCGCGAGGCTTCCATCTCCTCGACATAAAGCGTGCTTTGCAGTGCCACCGCCGCCTGGGTGGTCATGGCCTGTAGAAGCGCAAGGTCAGAATCGTTGAAACGGCCCTTTTTTTTGTTGAGCATTTGCGCGACGCCGATGCTGTCGCCATTCACCGTGCGCACCGGGGCGCACAGGATGCTGCGCGTCTTGAAGCCGGTCTGCTCGTCGATCGCGCGGTTGAACAATTCATTCTTGTAGGCGTCATGGATGATCATGCCGTCACCGCTGGTGTAGACATGGCCGGCAATACCGGTGGTGTTCATGATGCGGATTTCGCGCCTTACATCGCCCTGCGCAACACGCGAATAAAGCTCGCCGGTTTGATTATCGTTGAGGAACAGCGTGCCGCGCTCGACGCCGAGCACGGAATTGGTCATATCCATCAATGTTTGTAATTGCTCATCCAGGGATTGGTGCGCGGCCAACTTGTTGGAGACGCTGAGCAGCAATTCAGCCTGGCTGATCTTTTCGTCGCGCTCGCTCATGGCGGG
>JABIXB010000314.1 GCA_018666805.1 Rhodospirillaceae bacterium
CCCGCCATATCCGTCTCATTACTCACTTGAAGCGATCCCTTATCCCGCACAAAAAGCAATAATTTGAGACGGTTAAAGTGGCTGGGGAACGAGGATTCGAACCTCGACCTACGGAGTCAGAGTCCGCTGTACTACCATTATACTATTCCCCAGAAGGCGCGGTATTTGCCAAAATCAGGCGCAGAGCACGCGTTGTCAACCTGTGAGGGCGCGCATTGCCAATAATACGGCGCGCAGTGTAATACTTTTATTAATACAGGGCGGAATTGTTCCGGCCCAAAAGGCGCGGCGCCATGCCGCCATGAATTCGAAACGGGGGGCGATTTGACACTCGATACGGCAACCCATCGCCCTTCCGCCAATCCAACCGCAAACGATATCTATGCCGCGCTTGACCTCGGCAGCAATAATTGCCGCCTGTTGGTGGCCAAGCCGGTGGCTGAAGGGTTCCGCGTCGTCGATGCCTTTTCGCGCATTGTCCGCCTCGGCGAAGGAGTGGCCGAGAATGGCCGCCTCTCGGATGCCGCCATGACGCGCACCCTGGCGGCGCTCGATGTCTGCGCCGCCAAGCTGCGCAAACGCGGCGTCACGCGCTTTCGCGGCGTGGCGACGGAAGCCTGCCGCCTGGCCGAGAATTGCGATGATTTTCTCGCCCGCGCTGTCGCCCAGGCCGGGCTTGAGCTCGAAATCATCAGCGGCGGCGAAGAGGCGCGCCTTGCCCTCGATAGCTGCACGCCGCTCCTCGAGGCGAAGGCCAGCCACGCGCTGTTGTTCGATATTGGCGGCTGCAGCACCGAGCTTATTTGGGTGCGCCTGGCCGATGGCGAACCGCCCGAAGTGGCGGACTGGACGTCGCTCGCCTGCGGCGTGGTCAGCCTGGCCGAGCGCCATGGCGGCGATCAGGTCACGGCCGATACCTATGACACCATGAAGGCCGAAGCGGGCGCGCTGGTCTCGCCCTTTGTCGATGCGCTCGATGCCGGCGATATGGTGGCCGGCGGTAACGTGCAGATGCTCGGCACCTCGGGCACCATCACCACCATTGCCGGCCTCCATCTCGGCCTGCCGCGCTATGACCGGGCCCAGGTTGACGGCTTTCGCCTGAGCGCCGGCGATATCCGCCGCCAGGTCGAGCGGCTGTTGGCGATGAATTTTAAAGAACGCGCGGCCGAGCCCTGCATCGGCGTCGGGCGCGGCGATGTGGTGATTGCCGGATGCGCCATACTCGAGGCGATCCTCGGCGCCTGCCCGGTGGAAATCGTCGATGTCGCCGACCGCGGCCTGCGCGAAGGCATGCTGCTCGGCATGATGCGGGAAGATGATCTAAGCGTATGAGCCGGAGTACGCCGCCATCTTCGCGCCGCAGCGCCGCCGTCCGGGTGAAGACCGCGCGCGGCCGCAAACCCTCGTCGACACGCTGGCTGCAACGCCAACTGAATGACCCTTACGTAAAAGCAGCGCAGGACGCCGGCTATCGTTCGCGCGCCGCTTTTAAGCTCTTGGAACTGGATGAGCGATTTGGCCTGTTGAAGGGCGCGCGCCGGGTGCTTGATCTCGGCGCGGCGCCGGGCGGCTGGAGCCAGGTCGCGGTGGCAAAGCTCGGGCCGGGCACGGTTGTGGTTGCCGTCGATATTTCCGAAGTGGAAGCCTTGGCCGGCGTTACGGCGTTGCAAATGGATGCTCTCGACCCTGATTCGCTGCCGGCCATGACGACCGCATTGGGTGGCCAGGCGGATATCGTGATGAGCGATATGGCAGCCGCCTCGACCGGCCATACCGGCACCGACCACCTCCGCGTGATGGCGCTGTGCGAGGCCGCGATTGATATTGCCGAGGATGTTTTGGGCCCGGACGGCGCTTTTGTCGCCAAGGTGCTGAAGGGCGGCACGGAGCGCGAACTGCTCGATCGTCTGAAACGCAATTTCGCCAAAGTCCGGCACGCCAAGCCGCCGGCCAGCCGCGCTGATTCGGCGGAAGTCTATGTCGTGGCGCAAGGCTTTCGCGGGGTCACAAGAGAGAGTAGCTGATCGAGCTTGGCGGCGCGCGCGTTTGGTGTATATTGCGCTCCAATCTGATTCGGGAGAAACCATGCAAATCCGGCAAGCACTCACTTTCGATGACGTGTCGATCGAACCCGCCGCGTCAAAAGTTCTGCCTGGACAAGCCAATCTCCGCACCCACCTGACGGCCTCGATCGAACTCGGCATCCCGATCCTCTCCGCCGCCATGGATACGGTGACCGAAGCCCGCCTCGCCATTGCCATCGCCCAGGCCGGCGGCATGGGCGTGGTGCATAAGAATATGGACATCTCCGCCCAGGCCGACGAAGTGCGCCGGGTCAAGAAATTCGAGGCCGGCATGGTGGTCAATCCGTTGACCATTTCGCCCGACCGCCCGCTCGCCGATGCGTTGGCGCTGAAGGAGCGGCACGGTATTTCGGGGATCCCCGTGGTCGAGGAGGCTGATGGCCGCCTGGTCGGTATTCTCACCAACCGCGATGTGCGCTTTGCCAGCGATTCACGCGAGCCGGTGCGCGAACTGATGACCAAGGAAAATCTCGTCACGGTGCGCGAGGGTGTCGATCCGGAAGAGGCCAAACGGCTGCTGCATCGCCACCGCATCGAGAAACTGCTGGTCGTCGATGAAAATTATCGCTGCGTCGGTATTGTGACGGTGCGCGATATCCAGCGCTCGGAAGATTTTCCCGATGCGACCAAGGATGAAAAAGGGCGCTTGCGCGTTGCCGCCGCGACCGGTGTTGGCGAGGACGGTCTGTTGCGCGCCGAGGCGCTGCTTGATGCCGGCGCCGATATGGTCGTGGTCGATACCGCGCATGGTCACAGCGAAGGCGTGCTCCACGCCGTCGAGGCGGTCAAGAAACTCAGCAATCGGGCGCAAGTGCTGGCCGGCAATGTCGCCACCGGAGACGGCGCCAAGGCGCTGATCGATGCCGGGGTGGATGCGGTCAAGGTCGGCATCGGGCCGGGCTCGATCTGCACCACGCGCATGGTGGCCGGTGTCGGCGTGCCGCAACTGACCGCCTTGATCGATTGTATCGAAGTGGCGCAGAAGCACGATATCCCGGTTGTCGCCGATGGCGGCATTAAGTTTTCCGGCGATTTGGCCAAGGCGATTGGCGCCGGCGCGAGCTGCGCCATGATCGGCTCGCTGTTTGCCGGCACCGAGGAAAGTCCGGGCGAGGTGTTTCTCTATCAGGGGCGTTCTTATAAATCCTACCGCGGCATGGGCTCGCTCGGCGCGATGGCGCGCGGCTCCGCCGATCGCTATTTCCAGCAGGAAATCTCCAACGAGCTTAAGCTCGTGCCCGAAGGGGTTGAGGGCCGGGTGCCCTATAAAGGCCCGGTCGGCGGTGTTGTCCATCAATTGATTGGCGGTTTGCGCGCCGCGATGGGCTATACCGGCAACGGCACCATCCCGAAAATGCGTGAGAATTGCCGTTTCCTCAGGGTTTCAGCCGCGGGTTTGCGTGAAAGCCATGTCCATGATGTGGACATCACGCGCGAGCCGCCCAATTATCCGCAAGCAAACTAACGCTCCCGGGCCGCTAGCGGCCGCTCAATTTTTCGTTTGTTTGCGTTATTTCCATTTGCGTGAGCGCATATGCAGCCTAAATAACCAAATGTTAGGCGGGCACATCCAATAATCCGCATTCGTGTAGTATGGTATCAGCGCAATGACAGGGTTAGGAGGCAGAATATGACAAAATTCCGTAAGCTAATGGCGGTGAGTTTTGTGGCGGCGGCGATGATGGCGCTGCCGGCTGTGTTGCCGGGCTCGGACGCCGAGGCGGCGAGCACCAAAGACGATTCCAGTTCCGCATCGAGCAAGGACGCCAGTTTCGAGCGCGGCCAGCAGGCCTTTCGCGATGGCGATTGGGAAGGCGCGGTCGGTTATTTCAAAAAAACCGTGGCCGATGACGCCAAGAATGCCGAAGCCTATAATTTGATGGGCTACAGCTACCGCCGCATGGGCCAGGCCGATCCCGCTTTCAAGGCCTACGCCATGGCGCTCGACATCGACCCCAGGCACCGCGGCGCCAACGAATACCTTGGCGAGACCTATCTTCTGGTCGGCGATGTGGAAAAAGCCAATGGGCAGCTTGCCCTTCTCAAGGATCTTTGCGGCAACCAGTGCAAGGAGACGGTCAAATTGAGGAAGGCGATTGAGCGCTACAATGCCAGCGCCGACAAGCAGGCGATGCTCGGTCTCGACGAGGAAAACTGGTAGCGCCTACTTGCCCTGCCATGGCGACAAGGATAGAAGGCTGGACGGGCTGGGCTCTATCCTGTCGCCACCGCTACAGGGCACCATGATGCCATGGCGAGGCTCCGCCCCATCTTGATTGCGAGCGGGGCCTTGATGGCGAATTTACCGAACATCCGAATTAAAATCGCCATGCGGTGCTTATGAGCGACCGCATTCTGATCCTCGATTTTGGCTCTCAAGTAACTCAGCTGATCGCGCGCCGTTTGCGCGAAGCAAATGTCTATTGCGAGATCATGCCGTTCGACAAGGGCGATGCGGCGGTACGCGCGTTCGCACCGAAAGGCATCATCTTCTCGGGCGGCCCGGCGACGGTCACCGATGCCGGCTCGCCGCGCGCGCCCGAGGCCGCGTTCGATCTCGGCGTGCCCATTCTCGGCATTTGTTATGGCCAGTTGACGCTCTCAGCCCAGCTTGGCGGCAAAGTGGAAAGCTCGGATCACCGCGAATTCGGCCGCGCTATGGTCGATGTAGTCGAGGATTGTGAGCTCTTCCATGGCGTCTGGCAGGCCGGCCAGCGTGAGCAGGTATGGATGAGCCATGGCGACCGGGTGACCGAAATCCCGCCCGGATTCACAGCCGCCGGCACCTCGGATGGCGCGCCCTTCGCGGTGATTGCCGACGATGCCAGGCGCTATTACGGCGTGATGTTCCACCCCGAGGTGATCCATACGCCGCACGGCGCCCAACTGCTCGCCAATTTCGCCCACCGTGTGGCGGGCTGCGCCGGCGATTGGACCATGGCCGCCTTCCGCGATCAGGCGATCGAGCGCATCCGCGACCAGGTCGGAGATAAGCGCGTGGTGTGCGGCCTTTCGGGTGGCGTCGATTCTTCCGTCGCCGCCGTGCTCATACACGAGGCGATTGGCGATCAACTGCACTGTATCTTTGTCGATCACGGCCTACTGCGCGCTGGCGAGGCCGAGCAGGTGGTGGAGATTTTCCGCGAGCATTACAACATCCCGCTCACGCACCGGAATGCAAGCGAGATGTTTCTCGGCAAGCTGGCCGGGGTCGAGGAGCCGGAGGAAAAGCGCAAGATTATCGGCGGTCTTTTCATCGACGTGTTCGAGCAAGAGGCGAACAAGCTCGGCGGGGCCGAGTTTCTCGCCCAGGGCACGCTCTATCCGGATGTAATCGAATCCGTCTCGGTCACCGGCGGCCCGAGCGTGACGATCAAATCGCACCACAATGTCGGCGGCCTGCCGGCGCGCATGAACATGTCGCTGGTCGAACCGTTACGCGAACTCTTTAAGGACGAGGTGCGCGCATTGGGGCGCGAGCTTGGCCTGCCTGACAGCCTGGTCGGGCGCCATCCCTTCCCCGGCCCCGGCCTCGCCATCCGCCTGCCCGGCGGCGTCACTGAGGAAAAAGCCGATATCCTGCGCAAGGCCGATCAAATCTATCTCGAGGAAATCAAAAGCCACGGCCTCTACGACGCCATCTGGCAGGCCTTCGCCGTGCTGCTGCCGGTGCGCACCGTCGGCGTGATGGGCGATTACCGCACCTATGAATATGTCTGCGCGCTGCGCGCCGTGACCTCAACCGACGGCATGACCGCCGATTTCTACCCCTTCGACATGGCTTTCCTGGGCGCCGTCTCCAACCGCATCGTCAACGAGGTGCGCGGCATCAACCGTGTGGTCTACGACGTCACCTCGAAGCCGCCGGGCACGATCGAGTGGGAATGATGCCATGATTTGGGTGTGCCGCGCGATCGCGCCGGCGTTGTTGGTGCTCGCATTGATGTTCTCGGGCGCTCCGGCGTTGGCGGATTTTGCCGCCGGGCGGGCGGCCTATGAGCAGGGTGATTTCCGCAC
>JABIXB010000315.1 GCA_018666805.1 Rhodospirillaceae bacterium
AATTTACCTTCCAGCCGGCGAGCGGCGCCCAGGGCATTTACACCAACGCCTGCCTGATCCGTGCCTATCACGAATCGCGCGGCGAGTTGGAACAGCGCAACGAGATCATCACCACCTCATTTTCCCATCCCGCCGATGCCGCGACGCCGGCAGTGGCGGGCTTCAAGGTGATCACCCTGATGCCGGGTGAGATGGGATTTGCCGGGGTCGATGCGCTGAAGGCGGCGATTTCGGATCGCACCGCCGGACTGATGCTGACCAATCCTGAGGATACCGGGCAATATAACCCGAATATCCGCCAATTCGTCGATCTGGTGCATGAGGCGGGCGGGCTCTGTGCCTATGATCAGGCCAATGGCAATCCGTTGCTCGGCAAGGTGCGGGCCGGTGATACCGGATTCGATATGTGCCAGTTTAATTTGCACAAGACCTTCTCGGCGCCGCATGGCTCGCTCGGTATGGGCTGCGCCGCTGTCGGCGTGAAGGATTTTCTGCGCAAATTCCTGCCGCGCCCGCTTGTCGCCGAGGCGGATGGTGGCGGCTATCGCCTCGACTATGACCAGGGCGAGGGCATCGACAAGATCCGCGCCTTCATCGGCAATGTTCATGCCGTGCTCAAGGCCTATTCCTGGGTTATGAGTTTGGGGGCGGAGGGTCTCCGTGCTGTCGCCGAGACGGCGGTGCTCAACAATAATTACATGCTGAGCAAAATGCGCGAGGTGAAGGGCGTCACCATTCCCTGGCCGGCCAATAATTATCCCAAGCTCGAGCAGGTGCGTTACAGCTTCGAGCAGATGTTCGCCGAAACCGGCGTGACCAGCCACGACGTCATTGACCGCATGGTCGATTATGGCGTGCAGCATTGCATGCCGAGCCATGTGCCGATGCTGGTGCCCGAGCCCTTCACCATGGAGCCCGGCGAATCCCTGACAATCGCGGAAATGGATCAGATGCTGGCGGCGCTCAAGGAAATTTCCGACGAGGCCTATAGCGATCCGGAGAAGGCGCAAGGCGGTCCCTACAACGCGGCGACGACGCGCATCGACGGTGATGTGCCGGAGGATCCGGATTGCTGGGCTTTCACTTATAAGGGCTATCAGCGCAAGAAGGGCCACTGGACATCCGAGAACCGGCGCAAGATCGAGCGCCACTCCGGCGGCTATTAACGTCACAACATGGCGGCGTTCCGCCTCGGCCTAATCGTCAATCCTATCGCCGGGATGGGCGGTGCGGTCGGCCTCAAGGGCAGCGATACGGCCGAGATCGTGGCGCGCGCGCGTGAGCTTGGCGCGATCCCCAAAGCGCCCGCGCGCGCTACAGAAGCGCTCGGCGCAATTGGCGCGGCGGATATGGCGCTCACTCTCGTTACTGCGGCGGGCGATATGGGCGAGCGCGAAGCGCGTGACGCCGGCTTCGCGCCGCAGGTGCTGGGCATAGCGAAAGAAGCCGATACGATTGCAGCGGATACCGTCCGCGCGGCCGAGGAGATGGCCGGACTGCCGGTTGATCTGATCCTTTTTGCCGGTGGCGACGGCACGGCGCGCGATATGGTGCGCGCCGTTGGTGGAAAAATTCCGGTCGTCGGCATTCCCGCCGGGGTGAAAATGCATTCGGCGGTCTATGCCACCAATCCGCAAAGTGCGGCGCGTATGGTGCTGCGTTATATGCGCGGCGGCATATCCTTGCGCGAACTCGAAGTGATGGATATCGACGAAGCGGCGTTTCGCGAGGGCGCGGTTTCGGCCCAGCTCTATGGCTATCTGAGCGTGCCCTATTTGCCGGATCTGGTGCAGGGCACTAAGGCCGGCGGCGTTAGCAGCGACCGCACCGCCTTGGCCGGCATTGCCGCGCGCATTGTGGCAGAGATGGTGCCGGGGCGGCTTTACATACTCGGCCCCGGCACGACGATGCGCGCCATTGCCGATGAACTCGGCATCGAGAAAACATTGCTCGGCGTCGATTTGGTGCGCGACGGCGTGCGGCTGGCTGGCGATGCCGGCGAGCACGATATTCTCAAATATCTCGGCGGCGAAGGGTCGATCATCGTCACGCCGATCGGCGGCCAGGGCCATTTTTTCGGGCGCGGCAATCAACAGATCAGCGCCGAGGTGATTACGCGCGTCGGCCTCGAAAACATCACCGTCGCCGCAACGATGGAGAAAATCGCCTCATTACGCGATAGTCTTCTGCATGTGGACACGGGTGACCGGGCGCTCGATGGCGAATTATTGGGCTGGCGCAGGGTTATAACCGGGTTCCAAACGGAATCGATTTGCAGGGTCGCGACATGACGGAAGACGAAAATCCGCCACCGCCCAATGGCGGCAGTGCGCTCGCGGTGGAGGATTTGCATAAGAGCTTCGGCAAGCTCGAAGTTCTGAAAGGCGTTTCGGCGAGCGCTGAGGAGGGCGACGTTGTCTCGATCATTGGCGCCAGCGGCTCCGGCAAGAGCACCATGCTGCGCTGTATCAATTTGCTCGAGACGCCCGATTCAGGCCGTATTTGGGTTGGTGGCGAACTGATCCGCATGAAACAGGCGGGGCGGCGCGGCCTGGTGCCGGAAAGCCAGCGCCAGGTCGACCGCATCCGCTCGACCGTCGGCATGGTGTTCCAAAGTTTCAATTTATGGACCCACATGACGGTCATGCAGAATTTGGTCGAGGCGCCGATACATGTTTTGAAACTCCCCAAGGTAGAGGCGCATGAGAGGGCGGAATCCCTGCTTCAGCGCGTCGGCTTGATCGACAAGCGCGATCATTATCCGGCGCACCTTTCGGGCGGCCAACAGCAGCGCGCGGCGATTGCCCGTGCGCTCGCCATGGAGCCGCAATTGATGCTGTTCGACGAGCCGACATCCGCGCTCGATCCCGAGCTGGTCGGTGAAGTGCTGAAAGTGATCCGCGATATCGCCGAAGAGGGCCGGACGATGATGATCGTCACCCATGAAATGGCCTTCGCGCGCGAAGTTTCCTCAAAGGTAATTTTCTTGCATGACGGCCTGGTTGAGGAGGAGGGGCCACCCGAGCAATTGTTCAATGCGCCGAGCTCCGAGCGTTGCCGGCAGTTTCTCGCGGCCGGCGAATATTAATCTTTGAATCCTTGACCGGAGCGCCTTTAAGTCGGAACCTTTAGGCTGGGAATATATGTGGGAGAAAAAAATGACCATACGTAATCTGGTAACAGCGCTGTGTGTTGCTGCGGTTGTGGCATTCTCAGCAAGCCTTTCCGAAGCCAAGGATTGGAACAAGCTGCGCGTTGGCGTCGAAGGCGCCTATCCGCCCTTCAGTTGGATGGAGACGGACGGCACGCTCAAGGGCTTCGACATTGATATTGCGCTGGCGATTTGCGCCGAGATAAATGCCGAATGCGAATTGGTGGCGCAGGATTGGGACGGCATTATTCCCGCCCTTCTGGCCAATAAATATGACGCCATTATCGCGTCGATGTCGATCACCGAAGAGCGCAAGAAGAAGGTCTCCTTCAGCGAAAAATATTATTCCACGCCGGCAAAGTTCGTACGTAAAAAGGGCTCCGGCATTGAAATCAACGAGGCCGGTCTGAAGGGCAAAACCGTCGGTGTGCAGCGCGCCACCATCCATGAGAATTTTCTCAAGGATAATTATGGCGAAATCATCGAGATCAAGGGCTATGGCACGCAGGATGAAGCCTATCTCGATTTCACCGCTGGGCGCCTCGACCTTCTCTTGGCTGACAGTGTTGCCTTGGATGACGGCTTCCTGAAAACCAATGCCGGCAAGAACGCGGAATTCGTTGGCCCCGGCTATTCCGATCCGAAATGGTTCGGTGACGGCGCCGGTATTGCCATCCGCAAGGGTGACACGGAGCTGCAAGCAATACTCAACAAAGCCATTACCGCCATTCGCGCCAACGGCACTTACAAAGCCATCAATGACAAATATTTCGAGTTCGATGTCTATGGCGGCTAAAAAAACGTCTGGGAACTAAGAAAAAGCGTCCTCGGGCCGGCATGGCGCGGGGGCGCTTTCTTTTTGTCGGAGGGGCGCGCGGCGCGTGATTGAACTGCACGGCTATGGGCCGTTGCTTTTGGATGGAGCTTGGCTGACGGTCCGGGTTGCCTTTGCCTCCGTCGCCGTGGGCCTGGTTTTCGGCCTGATCGGCGCCACCGCGAAACTTTCAAATAACAGGGTGGCGCGAGGCGCCGCCACCGCCTATACCGCGATCGTCCGCGGTATCCCGGAGCTTCTGCTGCTGCTGATCGTATTTTATGGCGGCTCCCTGTTGGTGCAGCAAATTTGGCTTGGTCTCGGCGGTGAATCCTATGTCGAGATCAAGCCGTTTGTCGCCGGCACTTTTACCCTTGCCTTCGTTTTTGGCGCCTACGCCACGGAAGTCTTTCGCGGCGCCATTCTTTCCGTGCCCAAGGGGCAAGTTGAGGCCGCCTACGCGATGGGCATGGGGCGTTTTCAAATGTTCCGCCGAGTGATGCTGCCGCAAGTATGGCGCTTTGCCCTTCCCGGCCTTGGCAATTTATGGCTGGTGCTGTTGAAGGACACATCGCTGATCTCGGTCGTGAACCTGAATGAGCTGATGTACAACTCGCGCAGCGCCGCCGGTGCGACGCGCGAGCCGTTCACCTTTTTCGTTGCCGCCGCGATCATTTATCTTGGCTTCACCATCATCTCCATGATCGTGCTGCAATATTCCGAGCGCCGCGCGCGGCGTGGCGTGCGGCAGAGCTAGGCGCATGGATTTCCAACTTATGATCGACAGCATCCCGCAGCTCCTTGAGGGCGCGTGGATGACGGTGAAGTTGGTCGCTCTGGCGCTGGCGCTCGGCATCTGTCTCGCCATTCCTCTGGCGCTGGCGCGGGTCTCGAAGAACCCGTTTCTGTGGATGCCGGTTTACGGTTTCATCTTTGTCTTTCGCGGCACGCCGTTGCTGGTGCAGATTTTTATCGTCTATTACGGCCTCGGCCAGTCAGAGGCGGTGCGCGAAAGCATTTTTTGGCCGTTTTTCAAGGAGGCTTATTGGTGCGCCATATTTACCTTCACGCTCAACACATCGGCCTATACGGCTGAGATCTTGCGCGGCGCCATTCAGGCGGTGCCGCATGGCGAGGTCGAAGCGGCGCGGGCGCTCGGCATGCCGCGCCTGCTGATGCTACGCCGTGTGGTGGTGCCGAGGGCCTTCCGCTTGGCACTGCCGGCGTATGGCAACGAAATTATTTTGATGCTCAAAGGCAGCGCGCTCGCCAGCACCATAACGCTTTTGGATCTAACCGGTGTGGCGCGGGTTATCGTGGCCCGCACCTTTGCCCCCTATGAGCTGTTTATCATGGCGGCGATAATGTATCTCGCGCTGACACTGCTGATCGTGCGTGCCCTGAAATACGCCGAATGGCGCCTCAGCCCCCATCTTCGCCCGCCGCGCCATTCCAAATAATCAAATTGTCGCGCCGCAGTCGCGTGAATTTAATTGCAGTGTGAAACTAATAATTACCATAAAATTGATAGGCTAATAGTTAATTATTAATAGTCAGCGTAAGTTTTGCTGCAAGTGGAGTGTTAAATAGGCTACTATAAGTATCCTCAAAAAAGAAAATAGTTGATGATTAAGGCAGTCACGTCATTCCCAATTCGCTTGGTCGTTTTGCTCTTCGGCTTGGCTTTTTTTGCTTTTGTCGCGGATGGCATTTCCGGCGAGGCGGAAATTGCGAGCGAAGATAGTGGCTCGCTTATGCTTCTGCAGTCCGACGTCATTGACGATGCGGGGCCCTATCTCCTCAACACCAGTTTGGCGCCGGATGGGATAGACCAGCTTAAAGCGGATCAGGATTACACATCGAAGGATGATATTTTTGCGCCCTTGCAAGGTGGCCTCTGGGCCGCGATAGCCGTTTCAGGCAAAGTTTTGCAGCATAGCGGGAACGGCGAACACGCCAGTGCCGTCGTTCCGGGGACCTATTTGCCTGAGCACACGCGGATTGAAACAGCGCCGGGTGCGTGGATTTTATTATCGCGACAGAACAATCTCGTGACCGTAAAAGCCAACAGCACGGTTGAGCTGTTGCCGCTTGAGGAAAGTGGCAAACGGACCCGTATTTTGCAGCATTCGGGTGATGCATTTTTCCAAGTGGACAAGCGGCGCGATGAACATTTTACCGTAGAAACGCCTTATCTGGCCGCAGTGGTCAAGGGTACGGCGTTCGGCGTCAGCGTTTCCAACAGCGCGGCCAGCGTCAGCGTGAGCCAAGGTCAGGTTTCCGTGTCAGCCGCGCCCGGCGGCGCCAGTGTATCCGTTTCTGTCGGACAAACCGCGAGCGTGTCCGCCAATGCTGCCAGCGTGAGCGTTTCGGTGACGGGCCAAGCCGGAGAAGGCGATGGCGCCTCGAACGCTGACGGAAACAATGCCAGTGAAACCGGCGAGGCAAATTCCGCTCAGGGCTTAGCTACCGCTGCCGCAGCTTCTGATGGCAACGGAAATAGCAGCGGCGATGGTAATGGTAACGGAAACGGAAACGGAAACGGAAATTCAGGCGGTTCAGGTGGCTCCGGCGGTTCTGGTGGTTCTGGTGGTTCGGGCGGCTCCGGTTCGGGCGGTTCTGGCGGTTCTGGTGGTTCTGGTTCCTCTGGTTCCTCCCCCGCTCCACCGCCGCCGCTTTGTCCACCACCACGGCCACCACGTCCACTTCTGGTACCCCCTCTTGCTCCACCACCTCTTCCTCTTCCACCTCTTCCACGCCTCGATTGCAGTCCTCTAAATTGTGCTTGAATTTTAACAGTGGCGGCGGCCAATTCTTCATCATCAGCAATCTTTTGGGCTGACT
>JABIXB010000033.1 GCA_018666805.1 Rhodospirillaceae bacterium
ATCGGTTCCGGCGCGCCGCTGGCTTCCGGCAATTCGGGCAGGGCGAGCCGTTCGGCGGCGGAGATCGCCGTCACCTTGATGCTGATCAGCTCAATCGTCTCGCCCGGAATGTCGAAATTGTAGCGCGCCTGATGGGCGGCATGAAAACTCTGCCAGATCGAGGCAATCGTCTCATCATCGAAGCGCTCGAAATCGATCGGCACTTCAAGCTCGTGATTCTGGCCGAAATAGCGCATCTCGAGCGAGCGCTGGATTTCGATTGAGCTGGTATAGCCCTGGTCGCTTAAGGCGGCGGTGGATTCGCGCACTAGATCGGCCATCACATCATTGGCATGGTCGGGCCGGAAGGCTTTCGAGGTCATCGGCGCGGTGCGCTCCACATCGATGCGCGCATCGGTCATGGTGAAGCCGAAGGCCGAGAACTGGCCGGGATGATTGGGCACGATGCCGGACGGGATATTGGCGAGCGGCATCAGGTCGGAGATATGCACCGGCCCGGCGCCGCCAAAGGCGAGCAAGGTGAAATCGCGCGGATCGAGGCCGCGTTCGGTCAATACCGAGCGCAGCGCGCCGATCATATTGTTGTTGGCGATCTGAATGATGCCGAGCGCCGTTTCCTCGACCGATTTATCGATCTCGCCGGCGACCTTGGCGACCGCCGTTTTGGCCGCTTCCGTATCGAGCGCCATTTCGCCGCCAAGGAAATTTTCCGGATTGATGCGGCCCAATACCAGATTGGCGTCGGTAACGGTCGCCTTGGTGCCGCCCTGGCCGTAGCAGGCCGGGCCGGGCGTGGCGCCGGCGCTTTCCGGGCCGACGCGCAGCATGCCGCCCTTGTCAATCCAGGCGAGCGAGCCGCCGCCGGCGCCCATGGTGCGGATATCGATCATCGGGATCTGGATCGGTACGCCGAACTCGATTTCGAAGCTGGTGGTGAAGCTCTCGCGGCCATCGACGACGGTGGAAACATCGGTCGAGGTGCCGCCCATATCGAGCGTCACGAGATGATCTACGCCGGCGAGGCGGGCGATCTGCTTGGCCCCGACGACACCGCCGGTCGGTCCGGAGAGGGTGAGCTGGATCGGCGCGTTGGCAGCCGCTTCGAGCGTCATCTCGCCGCCATTCGATTTGATCACGGCGATGCGCTTGTTGACGCCCTGATCAATAAAGCGCCCTTTCAAACTGTCGAGATGGCCGCCCACCAGCGGGCGGATATAGGCGTCCGCAATGGTGGTTGAGGAGCGCTCATGCTCCTTCCATTTGGGCAGCACGTCATAGGAAATGGAGACCGGTTTGCCGGGGCAGACCTCGGCGAAAATTTCCTTCACCCGGCGCTCATGTACCGGCGTGACGTAGGAGAACAGCAGGCAGACGGCGACCGCCTCAATGCGCGCGTCGGCGGCGATGCGCTCCGCCACTTCGCGCACGCCGGCTTCATCGAGCGGGATATATTCCTCGCCGCGCGAGGTGATGCGGCCCGAGACCTCGAACGAGTGGCGCCGCTTCATCAGCGGCTTGGCTTTGATCCAGGTGATGTCGTAATGGCTCTGGCGCTTGCCGCGCTGAATGAACGGCACGTCGCGGAAGCCGGTGGTGGCGACATAGGCGACGGTGGCGCCCTTGCGCTCCAACAGCGCGTTGGTGGCAATCGTGGTGCCGAAGCGGAGATGCTCGATATCCGCTGCCGTGCCGGCCTTCTC
Organism: Rhodospirillaceae bacterium; assembly: GCA_018666805.1. Taxonomy (GTDB): domain Bacteria; phylum Pseudomonadota; class Alphaproteobacteria; order UBA828; family UBA828; genus PTKB01. The sequence goes on from JABIXB010000033.1 coordinate 1,701, forward strand.
CAACCCGCCGACAATACCCTCGGAGGGATCGTCCGGCGTCGACAGCGTCTTCCAGACGTTGAGTTGGCGTGTTTCTCTGTCGTAGGCGACGAAGTCGGTAAAGGTACCGCCGACGTCGATACTTACATCCTTGCCCATGGGGCGGACCTCTTTCGGGTGTTTGGCGGGTTGTCTGTCCGGGTGTTAGCCGGTCTTGTGAATGCCGTCGCGCGGCAGCGGTATGCGCGGCTCATCCACCCCGGCGGCGCGCGCCGAGGCCCATTGCTGGCACCAGTCGGAGCAAAACAGCTTGGGCTCGCCCGCCACTTCGCCCTTCATGCCCTCGTCATAGAGCAGCACGCCGCAATTATCGCACTTGATGTAGCGCTCGATGTAATAGCCATTGTCTGAAAAGCGCATGTTTTTCCCTCATTTGGCTTGGTTTGGCCCAGGTTTAAGTCAGTGGCCATTGGTTGCCGCAATTTTGGCCAAGGTGGCCGGGCAATACAATTGCCGAGTTGGCTGGAATCGCGTTTTTTTGCTAGCAAATTTCGGCCTAGAAGCGCTGAGCAAGCGTAACCCCGGTCGCACCGTCCTTGAGCAGTGGCCGCGCCGTGATTTGGTGGCGCGTCATGAACGGGCTGTAGCGGGTGACCAGCTTGGCGATGAGATAGCCGATTGCGCCGCCGGCGAAGACATCCGAAGCCCAGTGCTCATTGTCATTAACGCGCGAGAGGGCGACGCCGGTCGCCAGCGTGTAGGTCAGCCACGGCACCCAGGGATTGGCCTCGCCGTAAACATCGGAAATGACCGTCGCGGCGCCGAAGGCGTAGCTCGCATGGCCGGAGGGGAAGGATGCGTCGAAGCCGCGCTCGCCCGGCCCGTCGAAATTATAGGCGCTGCCACTTTCATTGGGGCGCTCGCGCCCGGCGCTGTATTTGACGGCGCCGACCACCGGCGCGGTGAGGAGAAAGGTTTGCAGCACCAGAAGCGCCGCTGTTTTCTCCCGTTCGGCGCCCAGGGTCTCGGCCAGGGCGTAGGCGCCGAGCGAGCCAACCGCAACGGTCGTATCCTCGCCGAAAAGGCCGAGAATGTCCGAGGCATCATCGGTGCCGCTGCTGCGCATATCATCCTGCCAAAAACTGTTGAGCTCTTCGTCGGCAAGAAGAAACGCACCGGTGGCGCCGATGACGATAGCGGCATTCAGCCAGTCTTGCCGCGTGAAGCGCAGCGGGCCGGAAACAATCCGCCAGCCATTCTCGGCATATCCGAGCAGATAGTCCTTGTCGGTGATGTGCACGCTGTCGCCTGCTTGTTCGCGCGCGGTGCTGCGCACCGGCGTGGGTTTCAGCGGCGCGGTGTGGGCAGGTTCAACCTGTTGCGCACGCGGCGTGGCTTGCGCCGCCGGCGCCCGGATCGAGGCCGCCTCGGCGGCTTCAGTAGATTCACGCATTAACCGCGCCATCGCGTTGGTGGAGGCGTCCGCACTGCGCTGAATTTCACCGGTGCTGTTTTCCGCCGCCAATACAGATGCCGGGCCAAGACAAAGAAGCGCCAAGCACGCACTTAAACCCAGCGCTGTCAGGATAGTGGGGAGGGTCAGCTTCATTGGGTGGCCGGAAAAATCAGGTTTTCTGTCCCTTGAACGGCGACAGACCAGCCGGGGCGAAGCCGGCGAGGTAGCGGGTGAGGGGGCCCGGCGCGCGGTTGGCGTCGGCTGCCGCGTCGGTGGCGGCGATGGCGCGGCGCACCAGTTTGCCGCCGAAATAGCGGATCGGCTCGGGCGGGAAGTCGCGCCCCAACGGGCGCACCAGGCCGCAGTTCGCCCATTCGTCTTTCTTTTCGAGCGCCAGCGAGGCGAGGATTTTGCCGCCCACATGGCACGGGCCGACGCCGTTGCCCGAGTAACCAACGGCGTAGAAAGTGTTGGGCTGGCCTTCAAGCGCGCCGAAATAGGGCAGGCCGGTCTTGGAGCGGTCGATCGGCCCCATCCAGCTATCGGCGGAGCGCACTTGGCCCAGTTCCGGGTAGGTCCATTGCAGCCAAGAGAGGACGCTGTCAGCAATCTGCGTCGGGCCGTCGAGCTTGGTGCCGATCTTGCCACCGTAAGGCCAGCGGCCGTTTATGCCGCCCTTGCCGAAAGCGATGCGGCCGTCGCGGGTGGTGCGGTAGTAATGCACCAGCATGCGGCCGTCCGAGATCGTCATGCCGTCGCGCCAGCCCATCTCCTCGAGGCGCTCCGGCATGGCATCGGTGATGACGATATCGCTCGAGGCCACCATGATGGCGCGGTGAATAGGCGCGAAGCGCACACCCCAGGCATTCAGCGCCAGGATCACCTTGGCCGCCTTGATGCGGCCTTTGGGCGTGGTCACTTCCGACTTCGCGCGGCCTGTCAGCTTTGCCATCGGCGTGTTTTCGAATATTTTCACGCCGCGCGCCAGTGCGGCCTGACGCAGGCCGCGCGCCAGCGCCGCCGGTTGCACGCTGGCCGCCGTGGGCTCGAATATGCCGGCCTGGTGGCGGGTCGAGCCCGAGCGCGCGCCGACCTCGCCCGGCTCCCATCTCTCAAACGGATATTGCTGGTAGCGCGCCGCCGCCTCAGCGGTGCCGTTCCAGGCATCGACTTGGCTGTCGTTGGTGGCGGCCCAAAGCCAGCCGTCGCGCTTGTAATGGGCGTCGATGCCCTCCTCGGCGCAGAATTCACCGATCGCGTCGACGGATTCAGCAGAGGCGGCGGCGAGACGCACCGCTTCCTCGCCGCCGCAGATCTTTTCGAGTGAGAGGAATTTGGCCCACCAACTGAGAACGAAACCGCCATTGCGTCCGCTCGCGCCGGCGCCGCAGACGTCTTTCTCGATCACCACCACATCGAGCGAGGGCTCCTGCTGTTTAAGCTGGATCGCGCTCCACAGGCCGGTATAGCCGCCGCCGACGATGCACACGTCGGCGCTGATATCGCCGATCAGTGACGGGCAGTCTTCCTCGCCGGGCGCAATCGCTTCTTTGAGCCAGTGGCTGTTTCTGCGCACGTCCATTAGAGCGCCGCCACGATGAATTCGCCGAGATCGAGAGGCATCCCATACTCTAAGTTATTGCAAAACGAGACGGTACTCAGACCGTGACTCGACCGGTCGCGGACAAAAATACAGACTATCTCAGCGCGCCGCAAATGAAGGGCGGTTCCCGGTGAGGCGGATCGCAGACGCGCTCGCGATCTCTCGCTCACAGCGGCCCCGGAAACCATCGTTTCGATATGCTAAAAGCCGGCCATACACTAGCATTCAATATGGAACACTCAAGCGGGGCCGATCAGTTCCAGGACCTGCCAAAAAAAAGGATGATGAACCATGAGTCAAGCCGTACCGAGCCAAGCCAGGGTTGTGATTGTCGGTGGCGGCATCATCGGCTGCAGTATCGCCTATCACCTGGCCAAGCTCGGCTGGCAAGACGTCGTGTTGCTCGAGCGGGGGCACCTGACCAGCGGCACCACGTGGCACGCCGCCGGCCTGGTCAATCAGCTGCGCGCGAGCCACACGCTGACCCAATTGTCGCGCTACGGCGTCGGCCTCTATCAAACGCTGGAGGCGGAGACCGGGCAGGCCACGGGGTTTCAGCGCAAGGGCAGCATGCCGATCGCGCGCACCGACGCGCGCTTGACCGAGATCAGGCGCATGGCGGCGCTGGGCGATTGTTTCGGCGTCGAAGCCTATGAGATCACGCCGCGCGAAGTGCAGGATCTATGGCCGCTAATGGACGTCGCGCAGATCAAGGGCGCGATCTTTATTCCGGGCGATGGGCAGGTCAATCCGGTCGATACCACGATGGCGCTGGCCAAGGGCGCGCGCGCACATGGCGTGCGAATCGTGGAGGAAGTGCCGGTAACGGCGGTGCATCGCAAGAACGGCAGGGTCACCGGCGTGGCGACGGATCAGGGCGATATCGCCTGCGAGTATGTCGTCAATTGCGCCGGCATCTGGGCGCGTGAAATCGGCCTGATGGCGGGCGTCAACGTGCCGCTCTACGCCGCCGAGCACATGTATATCGTGACGGAGCCGATCGAAGGGCTGCCGCGCGACCTGCCGATCGTGCGTGACACCGACGGCTGTATTTATGTCAAGGAGGACGCCGGCAGGCTATTGGTCGGCTGCTTCGAGCCGGTGTCCAAGCCGCTGCCGCTCGACAAGCTGCCGCTCGGCGCCGAGTTCATCGAACTGCCGGAGGACTGGGATCAGTTCGAGATGCCGATGCGCAACGCGATGGACCTGATTCCAAGCCTCGAGAGCGCGCCGATCCGCCAGTTCCTCAACGGGCCAGAAAGCTTCACACCCGACAACAAGTTCATCATGGGCGAGGCGCCGGAGCTGAGGAATTTTTTTGTCGCCGCCGGCTTCAACTCGCAAGGCATCCTCAACGCCGCCGGCGCCGGCAAGGTTCTCTCCGAGTGGATCCTCGAGGGCCAACCCAGCATCGATCTCGCCGAGCTCGACATCGCACGCTTCGGCCGCTTCCAGAACAACCGACGCTATCTGGCCGAGCGCACGCGCGAGAGCCTCGGGCTGTTGTTTCAAATGCACTGGCCCTACCGCCAGGTCGAGACCGCGCGGCCGGCGCGCTTGAGTCCGTTGCACGCGCGCCACGTCGAGCACAATGCCTGCTTCGGCGAAGCAGTTGGCTGGGAACGGGCTAATTGGTTCGCGCCGGCGGGCGTCGAGCCGCGCTACGAGTACGCCTATGGCCGGCAGAACTGGTTCGACTATGTGCGCGACGAGCATGGCGCCGTGCGCAACACCGTCGGCCTAATCGATATGAGCTCGTTCGCCAAATATCTGGTGCAAGGGCCCGACGCGGAACGCGAGCTGCAGCGGATTTGCGCCAACGACGTCGCCGTGGCCAACGGCAAGGTGGTTTACACCCAACTGCTCAACCGGCGCGGCGGCATCGAGGCCGATCTGACCGTGACGCGCCTCGCGGAGGATCGCTACATGGTGATCACCGCAGCCGCGTCGCAAACCCGCGATTTCAACTGGATCGAGCGCAATATCGAGGACGGCGCGCGGGTATATTTGACCGATACCACTTCCGGGTCCGGCGTTCTGGCGGTGATGGGGCCCAGGGCGCGCAAGCTGCTTGGCCGGGTGAGCGATGCCGATTTCTCAAACGAAGCGTTTCCCTTCGCCAGCTATCAGGAGATCGATGTGGGCTACGCCCGGGCGCTCGCGCTGCGTGTCACCTATGTCGGCGAGCTCGGTTGGGAGCTGTACCTGCCGACAGAGTTCATGGTGCCCGTCTTCGATCGGCTGCTCGAGGCCGGCGCGGATCTCGGCCTCAAGCTGTGCGGCATGCATGCCATGGATTCACTCAGAAGCGAGAAGGGCTATCGCCACTGGGGCCATGACATCACGCCGGCGGAAACCCCGCTCGAGGCCGGCCTGGGGTTCGCCGTATCGTTCAAGAAAAAGGCTGCCTTTATCGGCCGGGAGGCGCTCGAGCGCCAGCTGGAGACGGGCCTTTCGCAGCGTCTCGTCCATGTCATGTTGCAGCAACCCGAACCGTTGATGTTCCATGACGAGACGATCTATCGCGATGGTGTCGTCGCGGGGCGCATCACCTCGGCGGCCTTTGGCTACGGCTTCGAGCGGCCGGTCGGCATGGCCTACCTCGAGACCGAGAACGGCATGGCCGGCGAAGACCTGCTCAAGGGGCGCTTCGAGGTCGATATCGCCGGCGAACGCGTGCCGGCGACGATCTCCTTAAAACCTTTCTATGACCCGAAGAGCGAGCGCGTTCGCCTCTAGATCGAATCATGATTAAATGGAACCGCTTCGCGGTTCAATTTAATCGTGTGAAT
>JABIXB010000316.1 GCA_018666805.1 Rhodospirillaceae bacterium
TATCCTTCAGGTCAATATCGGCGAAGCGCTGCGGTTGCGTCATTTTCAAAAAGGGGCGCGCATCGTAATCGACGCGCTTGAGGTCGCCGGCACTTTGGCGATGTCGAGCAGGCCGTCTTGGGCGTCGCAGGGTGTGTTGTCAAAGCCGGGCGTCTCCGACAGGCTGAAAAAACTCGCCGAAAAAAGTGTCAGCGAGAAAAAAGAAACCTCAGCCATAGCCCAAATGAATTCGTCGATGGTATCGGTCATGCGCCGGAACGCGGCCAGGAGCAGCGTCGCCGGTAGGCAACAGAGTGCCGAACTCGCGGTTGAGCCGGGTCGGCCGGAAAGTGAAGCGGAGCGTGTGCTGGGCGCCAAATTGCCGCCTGCGCCGCCGCTAATCGTCGCGACCGAAACAATTTCCGGCGGCATGCGTTTGCGCTTTATGTGGGACCGCCGTGTCGGCGCCAGTGTTTTCCGCCGTATGGGGTATCTCTGGATGGTGTTCGACGTGCCGCGTGTCGTCGATTTGAGCACGCTAGGCATGTCCGATAAATTGACGGGTATGATCCTGAGCGCCGATCAGCTGCGCGCGCCGGGAGCGACCGTCTTGCGTTTCGGCATTGCTTCCGATCTGTGGCCGCGCGTGGCGCGCAGCGGCGCCACATGGATGGTGGAGTTGACCGATGCGCAATTTCCGCCCGCAAAGCCGCTATTGATCCGCACCGAGCCATCCGCGATAGGCGGCGCACGGGTACTGGTGCCGACACCGGGCGCCGGGCGAAGGATCAAGTTCGATGATCCCGAAGTCGGTGACAGCATCGTTGTTGTGCCGATCAGCGAACCAGGCGTCGGTGTAAAGACGGGACGTGATTTTGTGCAGTTCACTATCTTGCCCAGCGCGCAAGGCATGGCGTTCATGGCCCGCGCCGATGATATCGCCATCGGCACCAACGTGACGGGGGTCGAAGTCAAAAGCGAGCGCGAATTATATATGTCAGCGGATGTCATTGTGGGCGCTAGCCGCCCCGCCAAGATTTCGGATGGGTCAGCGTCAAGCACGGGACCGGTATTATTTGAATATGAAGCCTGGCGGCGCGATGATCTTGGCGACTATCTCGAGGCCAAACAACATCTGCAAAACGCGGTAATCTCCGCCGGCATTGAGGGGCGTACACAGCGCCGGCTCAATCTGGCGAATTTCAATTTCGCACACGGCCTTGCGGAGGACGCAATCGGCGTTATTCAGCGTATCGCGGAAGAAGATTCGAGCTCCGAGGAGCGGCCGGATTTCATCGCCCTGAGAGGCGCCACGCTGATGCTTTTAGGCCGGGCCGAGCAAGCAGCGCTGGACCTTAACCGGGAATTACTCGACGGCTATATGGATGTAACTCTGTGGCGCGCCGCCCTGACCGCGACACGAGGCGATTGGGAGGGAGCGGATTCGGCCTTCGTCATTTCCGGCCCCGCCTTCGAACGTTTACCGTCTGATTTGCGGGCGCGCTTCGGCTTGTTGGCTGCCCATGCGGCACTATCAGTGGGAAATATTCACCGCGTGAACCTCCTGGTTGAGCGCATCGAAAACGAAGCGTCTAACCCGAAGGATCGTGCGGAGGCCCGCTTCTTGCAGGCCAAAGCCTATCAGCGAACCGGCAATACCATAGCTGCGCTTGAGTTATACGAGGAATTGGCGCTCAACGGAAGCCGGCCGTTGCGGGCGCGCTCCGAATTATCGCGCGTCGAATTGATGCTGCATCTCGGCCGCATGAACCGCAACGAGGCGATCGAGGCACTGGAGCAATTGCGCCATGCCTGGCGAGGCGATTCATTCGAGCAATTGTTATTGCGCCGTCTCGCCGAACTGTACCGAAAAGAACAAAATTATCTGAATGCGCTGCTGGCCATGCGCGATGCGGTAGAGTTTTTTACCGAATCCGCCGCAACCCCTGCCGTCACCGAACAAATGGACCGAATGTTCTCGGATCTTTTCATCGAAGGCGGCGCCGACGCTTTGTCGCCATTGACAGCGCTGAGCCTTTATTACGAGTTCGGCGAGTTTGCTCCGGATGGCGCATCCGGTGGACGTATCGCGGAAGAATTGGCCAACCGCCTTGTCGATGTCGATCTCTTGGACCGGGCCGCCGAACTTCTCTCAAATCAGCTCGCCGCCATCGACGGTGTTGATAAGGCGCGGGTTGGTGCTCACTTGGCAGTGATTCAACTGTTGGATCAAGAGGCCGAGCAGGCGATTGAAACGCTCAAGCAAACCCATGGCGAGGGGACTGAAATTCCCGCCGCATTGATGCTGGAGCGTCGCCATCTGCAGGCCCGGGCATTGTCCGCGATTGACCAGGCCGGCGAGGCATTGGCGTTGCTCGAAAAAGATAAATCGCGCGAGGCGTCACTTCTGCGCGCCGACATAAATTGGCGGGCCGAAATGTGGGCTGAAGCGGCGCAAGAATTCGACAAGGTGTTTGACTCCGTCGAGGGCGATGTTTCGACCGAAGAACAACATTTGATCATGCGCCATGTCGTTGCCTTGATGTTATCCGAGGATGCGGCTGGTTTGGAGGCTGTGCGCGCGCGCTACGGTGAAAGCATGTCCGCGAGCGTCTATAACAATGCCTTCGACCTGATTACCAAGTCAGCCGATAATGGCGATGTGCCGGTGCATGAGCTGCCCCGTATCCTCGCCAATATCGAAGGCGTTGAGGCATTCCTCACAACTTATCGCGATTCCCCAGAGGATCGCGATTCCCCAGAGGATAAAGAAGCCAACACCGTCAACTAGGCGAGTGGCGTAAAGATACAGGTTGAGTTTCGTAGCGGCCTCGCGGCGGCAGTGTTACTGCGGAGCGGCTAAATCTGGTGGAAGCTTTCGACCAGGCTGCTGGAGAGCAACATCCAGCCATCCACCAGAACGAAGAATATCAGTTTGAAGGGAAGCGA
>JABIXB010000317.1 GCA_018666805.1 Rhodospirillaceae bacterium
CAAAAAGGATTTCGTTAAAGTTGGCCTCAAGGAATCCATGAAGGTGGGGGCCGAAGAGATGGTCGGCGGCGATGTGTCGCGTAAGGATTTGAACCTGTTCTTCCCGCCCTCGCCGGAGGAATTGGACGCGGCCGGCGTATATGGCGCCTTTCTCGGGGATTACATCTTCTGGGATCATGAGCGCCAGACAGAATTTCTGGTCGATGAATATGGCTGGCGCGAGACCCGCATGGAGGGCTCGTACAAATGGTACAAGAGCGTCGAGTGCCGCATGGCCGGTGTGCATGACTACGCCAAATACGTGAAACGCGGCTTTGGCCGTGGCACGGACTTTGCCAGCCAAGATGTGCGCGCCGGCTTGTTGACGCGCGAAGAGGCCTTCGACCTGGCCGCCGAAGTTGATGCCGAGCGGCCCGAAACACTCGACTATTACCTAAAAATAACTGGCTATAGCGAAGAAGAATTTTACAAGATTCTCAAAGATAAGAGAGCCGGCAAGGCTGTGGATTTGCCATGACGCGATCAGCTCAACAGACGCCGCCGCAACAACGCCCGGCATCGGGTGGCGCATTGGTACAGTGCAATACACCGGCTGAAATGACGGCGAGCGAGTTCTTGCGTCAACTAAAAGACGGGCAGATTTCAGTCTATGAATATGTCGATGCGTGTGCCCAGCGTATCGAGCAATTGGATGGCTCGGTGCGCGCCTGGCACAAATTTGATGGCGAAATGGTTCGCACGCGGGCGCGCGCACTTGACGGTGCCTTGGCCGGCGGTACGCCAAGACGTGCACTTGCCGGGGTGCCGGTCGCGGTCAAGGACATCTTCAATACCTATGATTATCCAACCGGCATGGGCAGTCCGATCATGGATAATTACACGCCGGGCAATGATGCGCGTTTGGTGAGCGATTTACGCCTGGCACAAGGCATTATTATGGGCAAAGCGGTGACGGCGGAGTTCGCCGTGCATCATCCGGGGCCAACACGTAATCCGCATGACCTTGAGCGTTCTCCCGGCACTTCGTCGAGCGGTTCGGCGGCTGCCGTGGCAGCGCGCATGGCGCCGCTGGCGCTATCGAGCCAGACCGGTGGGTCGACCATCCGCCCGGCGAGCTATTGCGGCGTGTACGGCTTTAAGCCGTCCTTTGGACTGTTGCCGCGCACCGGCGTACTGAAGACAACCGACACGCTCGACAGCCTCGGATTCATGGCTCGTTCGGTTGAGGATTTGAGTCTGATATTTGAGGTGTGCTGCGTACAGGGGCACAATTACCCGGTTAGCGCGGCGGCGCTTGACGACATTGATCGCCAGACAGTGACGGGCCGGCCGTGGCGTGTTGGCGTGGTACGCGGGCCGAAGACAAACGATGAGGCGGCCGCGCCGCGCGCCGGCCTGGATGCGCTAATCGGCAAACTGGAACAGGCGGATTGCGAGGCATTCGAATATGACCTGGCGCCTGAGTTCGATGCCGCACATGACGCACATGAGCGCATATACCGCGCAGCCCTAGCCTATTATTTTGACCTCGAATGGCAGGCCGACAGCCACCGATTCAGCCCGGTTCTGCAGCGTATGATCGAAAGCGGCAGCGCTATATCGGCGCAGCAATATCGCCAGGATATCTCCACCCAGCGTGATCTGGCGCGCCTGATTGAGCGGGATAGTGAGCGGTTTGACATACTCATCGGCCTGGCAACCGCCGATGAAGCGCCGCTTGGCCTCGAGGGCCAGGACCAGCCCGACCATTGCCTGATTTGGACAATGTGCGGCCTGCCGACAATGTCCCTGCCGATGCTGACGGGAAGCAGTGGCCTGCCGGTCGGCGTGCAGATCGTGGCGCGCCGTTACAATGATCCATTGTTGCTGCGCTTCGCCGAGCTTCTGAACAGCTTGGCCGCGACATGATTGCGCCATCGCATCCTGTACTTGTTGGGCGCACTGTTCGCCTGGAGCAGTTTGGCGCCGATGATATTAGTGCCGCCTACCTGGCCTGGCTGAGCGATCCGGAAGTCAACCGCTACTCACGCCGCGCTGCCGAGGGGCCGGTTTCGCGAGAGGATGCGGAAAATTACCTGGCCGGTCTGTCGCCAGATGAGGTTGTGCTCGCTATTCGCCATGCTGCGCATGGTCATGTCGGCAACATTAAGTATGGCCCAATAGACGCGGTCGGTAAATCGGCCGACATCAGTATTCTGATCGGCGAACGAAAGTGCTGGGGGCAGGGTATCGGTAGCGAGGCGATATTTTTGGTCAGCCGATATTTGTTTAGCGAGATCGGTCTGGTCA
>JABIXB010000034.1 GCA_018666805.1 Rhodospirillaceae bacterium
CATATCTTTGAAGTTAAGTTTTTTTAATGAGATGTTCCGGCTTCTTCCTAACAGAATAGAAGAAAATCTAAATGAGCAGCCGGGATGCGGAATTTTCGCTGGTAGCGGGGGAGGGATTTGAACCCCCGACCCATGGATTATGATTCCACTGCTCTACCAACTGAGCTACCCCGCCACAGCGACGGCCATTGCCATACCCAAGGCTATCGCGGCGATGGCTATACGTCCCAGCGCGGCAATGTGTCAAGCATGGAGGAACGCCGCGCGGCACAAGCGGCGGGAATATTAAGCGTTGAGATTGTCCTGAAGCGCCAAAAGCGTTGCCAGATCCACTTCGACAAAGCGCACGGCGCGAGCGCCGCTCGTGTCAACCCGGGTGACCTGGCCGGTAAATTCGCTGCTGGGGCCGCCTGGCGGCTCCATTTGTCCGGTAAAGCGGTCCTTCGGCTCAAGCCCTTCAAGACCATGGGCGATAAAGCCGCCGACCGACCAATTCAGGGTCTCGATTTCGCGTTCGCCAACAACCAGTTTCAACTGAACATCCTCCACCCGAGTGCCGTTTCGCCGGTTACACCAGCGCCAACGGCATCTCAATAATCCTAAAACCCTCAATTTCTTGTCCCTTTCGGTAGCCCCGCTACCCAGAGACTGGGCCGGTGGCTTTGCGCCCCGCCGTTACCGGCGGTTTGCCGTTTCGATGAACAGTGTTCACATCATGACAAATTAAAGGGCCAGTGCAAAGTGATGTTCGTCACAAACTGTCAAATATTAGCTGCTTATGGCCTTAAAAGAGCGGCGCTATGGTGCTGAAATTCAAGGCTGCCCGCCCTTGATCGTCAATTCTGACAATTTCCGAGATAATTGCGCCCATGGGGACGCCGTTTTGTGATTCCAACGTTCCCGCGACCGTATCGCCGACTTTCCAATGCTCAAGCGCATCGACCAGGCAGCCGCCGGCTGACCAATTGATGGTCGCCAATTCGCGGTGATTAACAACGAGATGAAGCTGCTGATTTGGCGCAAATTCACGTCTATGGCGGCGCCGTTCGTCATGATGGGGCGTTGAATCGTCGCTTTGGGTGGAAGATTCGTTATTTGTCTGAGCCAGCATGGCTATTCCTTTCGGTGGCCCCGCTACCCGCTTTGACCCGGGCCGGAAGCTTTGCGTCCCGCCGTTACCAGCGGTTTGCCATTATCGTAGAATTCAAGCGTAATTCTGCCGCGATTCGGCAAATCGCGCTGTGACCCGTGTCACAAAAGGTCTTATGAACTTTGTCAGGCGGCGGCTTCAAGGGCGGCGCTGCGCCCGGTAGCACTGATCCAGCCACCCCCCAATAGGCGATTTTCGCGGTAACACACCGCCGCCTGGCCACGCGCGGTCGCCGCCTCGGGCTGATTGAGATGAATTTCCGCCCTACCATCCTCAAGCACCATCAGGCGGGCCGGAGCGCCGGGATGGGTGGAACGCAGGCGGACAGTGACATCGTGCTCGCTGCCCGGCGTCATGCCAGGGTCGAGAAAAAGCGCCGTGGCGACGGAGACACGGTCGCATAACAGCGCCGCTTTGGGCCCGACGGTAACGGTCCGCTTGGCCGCATCGACGCCAACCACGTAAAGCGGCTCAGGTGCTGCAATACCAAGCCCCCGCCTCTGGCCAACGGTATAATGAATGATTCCCTCATGCCGGCCGAGAACTTCGCCGGCGCGGTTGACGATATCGCCCGCCTCCGCCGCACCCGGCCGCAGCCGCTCAATGACGGCAGCGTAATTGCCGCCGGGTACGAAGCAGATGTCCTGACTGTCGGGCTTTTCCGCCACCGCGAGGCCAAGCCGCTCGGCATGCCGGCGCACGTCGCGCTTGGCGATATCGCCCAACGGGAAACGCAGGAAGGCAAGCTGCTCAGCCGTGGTGGCAAACAGAAAGTAGCTCTGGTCGCGCTCGGGATCGTGCGCGCGGTGCATTTCCGGCCCCGCATCGCCCATCGCCCGGCGGACATAATGGCCGGTGGCAAGCGCATCGGCGCCAAGATCGGCGGCGGCGGCCATCAGGTCGCGGAATTTGACCGTCTGGTTGCACGTGATGCATGGCACCGGCGTCTCGCCGCGCAGATAGGAATCGGCAAAACCCTCAATCACCTCGGCTTTGAAGCGATTCTCATAATCGAGAACATAGTGGGCGATGCCGAGATGCGCCGCGACCCGCCGGGCATCGTGAATATCTTGCCCGGCACAGCACGCGCCGACCCGCCCGTGCGCCGCGCCATCGTCATAAAGCTGCAGCGTGATGCCAACCACGTCATAGCCGGCCTCGGCATAAAGCGCCGCCGTGACCGAGGAATCGACCCCGCCCGACATGGCGACGACGATGCGGGTCTGGCTGCGCGGCTTGTCGATACCGGCTTCGATGGAAGATATGGACATGGCGAAAATATAGGGCGTGAAACGAAACCGGCAAGGAATAAGGCTGAATTTTATCTAGGCGCGTGCTGCGTCGAGCCCCACCTGCCAGAAATCCGTTTCCAATCGGGTCGCCTGGCGGAAGGTGGCGATCAAATCCGCCTGGCGCGCCGCTACATTGCGCGCCTCGGCGATGATGTCGAGATACTGTACTGCCTCTGCCGCGATTTCCTGATATGCCGCGCCGCCATACATGTCGATCCAGTCGCGGTAGGGGTTGCCATCGAGGCGGGTGTTTTTATCGGCCAACAGCCGCGCTCCGATTTCGCCATAACCGACAATGCAGGGCGCCAGCGCAACGTGTAAATCGAGCAAATCGCCGGCCATGCCACGCTCCAGCACATAGTCCGTATAAGCGAGCGTGGCGTCATACGCTTCTGCATTCTCCAGATCGGCGGCATCCAGCCCCCAGCCGGCGCAGTATTTTTCATGCAGGCCGATTTCGACATCGATGATGGCGCTGAGGCCATTTGACGCGGCGCGAATTTCCGCCAGGCTTTCCGACTTATAGGCGGCCAGGCCATAGGCGCGGGCAAAATGGCGGAGAAATATATAATCCTGGATCAGATATGTGCGGAACGCCGGCTTGGCCAAGCTGCCCACGGCCAAGGAAGTGAGAAAGGGATGGTGGGTATAATCGCGCCACTCGGCCGCACAGGCGTCACGCAAACTGGCAAACAGAGCCCCGGCCATGATCAGTCCAGCAGCATATTTCGCGTCTCTTTGGGCAGCGCAACCACAAGACCATCGAGTTCTTCGGTGATCTCGATCTGACAGCCGAGACGCGATGTCCGGGTCAAGCCGAAGGCGAGATCAAGCATATCCTCTTCATCCTCGCTCGATTGTTCGAGCTTGCGGTACCATTTTTTGTCGACGATGACATGGCAGGTCGAGCACGCCATCGAGCCCTCGCATGCCCCTTCAATTGCAATATCGTGTTCGCGCGCAACGTCGAGCACCGAATCGCCAAGCGCCGCGTTGACCTCAAGGCGTGTGCCGTCGGCGGCGACAAAAGTAATCCGTGGCATGGGTTAACTCTCCAACAGTCTTGCCGCTGTCTGATGTCTCTTGTGAATTGAAAATTCCGAGGCGGGCGGCGCCATCCAAACGCATGACACCCGGCGCGGTCAACGCTCAACTGCGCCGGCGCCCGCCCCATCTGGAGATTGCGAAACGCCACCAGTGTAGCGCGCCGACAACCCGGCATAAAAGGCGCGCCACGCGCTGACCAGCTTTTCAACGTCCGCTTCCCGGCTGGCCCATCCGAAACTAATGCGGATGGCGCAACCGGTCTCGGCGTCGGGTGCACCGAGCGCGCGCAGCACATGCGACGGCTCAACCTTGCCCGATGAGCAGGCCGAGCCGGCGCTCACCGCAACGCCGGAAAGATCGAGACCCATCACCTGGGTCTCGCTTTGCACACCCGGCATGGATATGCAGCTGGTGTTGGGCAGGCGCGCCGCACCGGCGCTGAATATCCTGACTTCAGGGTCGATGGCGCGCAGGCGCTGCTCGACCGAATCCCTGAGCGCCGCCACATGCGGCGCGTTTTGCAAATCCTCGGCCGCCAGTTGCGCGGCGGTGCCGAAGCCGACGATGCCGGGAACATTTTCCGTACCCGCCCGCCAACCACGCTCCTGGCCGCCGCCGGCGACGAGCGCCTTCAGATCGACGCCCGCGCGCAGGAAGAGCGCGCCGACGCCCTTGGGTCCGCCGAATTTATGAGCCGAGAGGCTGAGCATATCAACGCCCAGACTATCAACGCCGAAGGCGATGCGCCCCGGCGCCTGAACCGCGTCACAATGGACAAGCGCACCGCGCGCATGCGCCAGCGTGGCGATCTCGCCGACTGGCTGGATCACGCCGGTTTCATTATTGGCCAACATGATCGACACCAGTGCATCTTCGCCGCCTTCGCCGAGCGCCTGATCGAGCGCCTCGAGCGAAACAACGCCGTCGCCATCGACAGGAAGGACGCGCAATTCACGCTCGCCGCCAGCGCTGCTATTTTGAGAAAGAGTTTCGCCGGCGCGCAGAATGGAGGGATGCTCGATTTCGGAAACGATCAAACGTCTCCGGCCAGCGCCGGCAAGAGCGGTATTGTTGGCCTCTGTGCCACCCGCCGTAAAAATGATCTCCGCCGCCGTCGCGCCGATCATCGCCGCGACCCGCTCGCGCGCCTCTTCCACCGCTTCGCGCGCGGCGCGGCCGAACTGGTGCACCGACGACGGGTTGCCGGTCATCGCCAGGGCGTCGGCGATGGCCTCTATGACTTGTGGTTTAACCGGCGCGGTCGCGTTGTAATCGAGATAGATTGCGTCTGTAGCGGGGCGGCGAAGGTTCATTCGGCCGCCACGGGCGATGCCGGGGACGCGGGCGTCAGGGTCTGCTGCTGATTTTCATTGCGCTGCGCCGTATGCAACACGCCACTCGCTCCGAGAACGCGGCGCGCACAAACATCTTCCAGCGTCACCGTATTGAGGAACAGATAGATGTGGTTGCTGAGCTCTTCCCAAAGGTCATGGGTCACGCAGCGCCCGCCATCGGGCATACAGCCGGCGCCGCTGTTGGGGTTGCAACGAGTGACGCGGATTGGCTCATCCACGGCCATGACGATATCGGAAATGCGCAACTGATCGGCGGCACGCGCCAGCATGTAACCACCACCGGGGCCGCGCACACTCTTGACCAAACCGGCCTTGCGCAGGCGGCTGAACAATTGCTCCAAATAGGACAAGGAAATTTCCTGACGTTCGGCGATATCGGCAAGCGTCATGGGGCTGGATTTTCCATTCATGACGGTGCTGCCAGCGAGATCCACCATTGCCATAACCGCATAACGGCCTTTTGTACCAAGTTTCATGTTAGATTTCCTTTCCTGTAAAACGATGCCGGTAAAGCAACCGACGTCTAGCAATTGGGCGGGATATTTTCGCCCGCCGCCTCGTCACTCTCTTCACCGGTTACAGATTGCGTTTTCTCACCCGCGTCAGAACTTTCAAGCTCCTCGACCCGAACGCGCAAGCGTTCCAATTCGCCGAGCAAGCCTTCAATCGAGCGCGATGTCGGATCGGCGACATTCGGCGATGGCGTACCGTACGCGGCAAAACCACTCTTAGCGTCCTTATCTTTCGACATACCGGCTGCCGGCCGGGCCGCGATGCCAACCATGGTGGCGCCGGCGGGAACGTCCTTCAGGACGACCGCATTGGCGCCGACCCGCGCCCCCTTGCCAACCGTAATCGGGCCCAACACCTGGGCGCCCGCGCCAACCACGACATCATCTTCGAGTGTCGGGTGGCGTTTGCCTGGCGCCCATGTGATGCCGCCGAGTGTGACGCCGTGGTAAAGCGTCACATTATCGCCGATCATGGCGGTCTCGCCGATCACCACACCCATGCCGTGGTCGATGAAAAAGCGCCGCCCGATGGTCGCGCCCGGATGTATTTCGATGCCAGTGAACACCCGCCCCATGTGCGAGACAAAGCGCCCGAGCAGACGCATGCGATGGCGCCACAGCCAATTTGCCAGGCGAAAAAACCGCAGCGCGTGAAAGCCCGGATAACAGAAAAAAATCTCGACGCGCGAACGCACAGCCGGGTCGCGGCCAAATACACAATCCATATCTTCTTTAATGCGCTTGAACATAACGGTACCCGTCGTATATCAATGGTCTGTTCGTAACTAAGCACTTGGCGCGCGTGCCACAAGTACCGGCACAAAATTCGGGGACAAAATTCACATTCTTAAACTTACAGTACCCGACTTAATTAATCAAGTTAACTGACCTTGTTATTAGTCATTTCTTTAGCTATGTCCAGCAATAAATCATGGATTATAGCTGCTCATTCAAACAGTAACGGAAGACACGGAATGCCATCATGCCAGAGGTGATGATCAACGGGCCTGAGGGGCGCTTGGAAGCGCGCTATCACCACGCCGAGGACCCGAATGCGCCAATCGCCCTGGTGCTCCACCCCCATCCGCAACATGGGGGAACGATGAATAATAAGCTGGTTTACACGATTTATCATATCTTCCGGGCGCGCGGTTTCTCAGTCCTGCGCTTTAATTTTCGCGGTGTCGGGCGCTCGCAAGGGCGCTTCGACAATGGCCTGGGCGAGCTTAGCGATGCCGCCGCGGCGCTCGATTGGATGCAAACCATCAATCCGAACGCCAAATATTGCTGGATCAGTGGGTTTTCGTTCGGCGCCTGGATCGCCATGCAGGTGCTGATGCGGCGGCCTGAAATTCACAGCTTTATCGCCGTGGCGCCACCGGCCAACATGTACGATTTCACCTTTCTCGCGCCGTGCCCGTCGTCCGGCCTCATTCTGCACGGCGCGCGCGATGATCTGGTGCCTGAATCCGATGTCGCGACGTTGGCGCAAAAACTGCAAAGCCAACGCCATATCGAGATCGATTACCGCGTCATCAAGGGCGCCAACCATTTGTTCGACGATAAAGTCGAGATTGTCGGCAAGAATATCGAATCCTATTTGGACGAGCATATGGAGCCGGCCGAGACTGGCAAATAACGCCTCAACCGGCCTTGTGCAAGACCCCACCGGTTAGTGGACGCGCCACGCCGGTGGTTTCCGGCACGCTCAGCGCCCTGCCCTGAAGCGCCCGCACGGCAAGAAACGCGAATGCCTCAGCCTCCAGCGCATCGCCGCGCCAGCCCACTGCCTCAACCGGCTCGACCACCACACCGGTGTGCTTTTGCAGCGCCGCCATCAGGGTTGGATTGTGCCTGCCACCACCGGTAACCAAAATCCGACGGGCTTGTTCCGGGCATAGTGCCAAGCCGAGCGCCACCGTCCGGGCGGTGAAGGCGACCAGCGTCGCCGCGCCATCCTCTGTGGAAAGCACCTCTATCGGCGCCGCATCAAACGCATTGCGGTCGAGCGATTTTGGCGGCGGCGCGGAAAAATAAGCATCGTCCAAAAGCACCGCCAGCACGGCATCGCTCACCTGCCCGGCTGCCGCGCGTTTGCCATCGCGGTCATAGGCTTCGCCGCAGCGGCGCAACATCAAATCATCGATCAGGGCGCTGGCCGGGCCGGTATCGAACGCGAGCAGCCTTTGCGCCGCGCCGATCCAGGTAATATTGGCCACACCGCCGAGATTAAGAACGGCGAGCGGCAGCTCCGGCGTGCCCTTAGAACCGCGCGCCAAGGCGGCGTGATAGAGTGGCGCAAGGGGAGCGCCCTGCCCGCCCGCCGCCATGTCGGCGCTGCGGAAATCATTCACCACATCAATGCCGAGCCGCGCTGCCAACAGCGCGCCATCGCCAATCTGCCTGGTTCGCCCGCGTTCAGGGTCATGCCACAACGTATGACCGTGAAATCCGACGACGCGAATTTGGTCAGCGCTGAGCCCGGCCTCGGCGAGCAATGTGCGAACCGCGCCGGCGTGCGCTTCGGTCAGCGCCGCCTCCACTTGCGCAACGCCCGCAGCCGCCTCATCCATGCCCGGCCCGGCATCGACCAGACGCCTGAGCGCTTGCCCGAGTTCTGCCCCGTAGGGAGTGGTGGCCCAAGGGCCGAAATCGCTTATGGTCTCGCCGTCAGTCCGGATTAATGCGGCATCGATGCCATCGAGCGACGTCCCGCTCATCAGTCCCAACGCGAAATCCGTTTGCATTGCTGCTCCGATGTTGTGGCTCCTTTGGGCGGCTCATTGTTCATGTCTGTTGGCCGTGTTACATCACGCCAACCCGGCCCGCCAGGGTTCTTTTATATCCAAGGATGCCGCGACCGATGCCTGAGTTTCGCTCCGAATTTATGCGCGTGCTGCACGCGCGCGAGTTTGTTCACCAATGCACGGACGATAGTGCCCTTGATGCGCTCGCAGCGGACGGTGTGCTAACCGCCTATATCGGCTTCGATTGCACTGCCGACAGCCTGCATGTCGGCAGTTTGGTGCAGATCATGATGCTGCGCTGGCTGCAACAGACGGGCCACAAGCCGATCGTCCTGATGGGCGGCGGCACGACTAAGATCGGCGACCCGTCCGGGCGCGACGAATCGCGGCGGCTCTTAAGTGATGCGCAGATCGCCGAAAATAAAGCCGGCATCCAGCGCTGTTTCGCCCGTTTTCTCAAATTTGGCGACGGCCCGACCGACGCCATCATGGTCGATAATGCTGATTGGCTCGACGGCTTGGAATATGTCCCGTTCCTGCGTCAGATCGGCACGCATTTTTCGCTCAACCGTATGCTTAAATTCGATTCCGTGCGCATGCGGCTCGAACGCGAGCAACCGATGACGTTCCTCGAATTTAACTACATGATCCTGCAAGCCTATGATTTCATGGAATTATCTCGGCGCGAAGATTGCTCCCTGCAGATGGGCGGCTCGGACCAGTGGGGCAATATCGTCAATGGAGTCGAATTGGCGCGGCGCATCGATTCGACCAGCCTCTACGGCCTGACCACACCATTAATCACGCTCGCTTCCGGCGCGAAAATGGGCAAGACGGCGCAAGGCGCGGTGTGGATCGACGAATCGAGGCTGAGCTCTTACGACTATTGGCAATTCTGGCGCAATACCGACGACCGCGACGTCTGCCGCTTTCTCCGCCTCTTCACCGAACTGCCGCTCGAAGAAATTGCCCGCATCGAAGCGGTAGAAGGCGAAGAACTGAACGACGCAAAAAAACTGCTCGCCAATCTCGCCACCACCATGTGCCATGGTGAAAAGGCCGCGATGGATGCCGCCGACACGGCGCGCGCGACCTTTGAAGGAAGTGGCGCGGGCGACGGATTGCCTGAGGTGAGCGCCACGGAAAGCGACCTAAAGGCTGGAATTCCAGCCTTTCAGCTCATTCACGATGCCGGTCTCAGCGATTCGCGCGGCGCGGCGCGGCGCCTGATACGCGGCGGCGGCGTGCGTTTGAACGACAACGTTATTGAAAAAGAGGATGCCGCCATCAGCCTAGCGGACTGTAACGCCGATGGCGTGATCAAGCTCTCGGCCGGCAAGAAACGCCACGTTTTGGTACGGCCAAGTTAAATCAGGCTTCGTCCTCGGCAAATACGGCGCGCACCAAGGCCGAGACTGAGGCCTCAAGCCGGCGCCAGCCGGCATCGCTGGAAAAATCCATACCCATCAGACTTTGCGACTGGCGAGTCCTGAGGACGAGATATTCCGACGCACCGCCGAGCAAGCCGTGCACCGCCATCAGGCGGGCGTCAGCGCGTTTGCCGCCACGCTCGATGACGCGGCGGACGAGCTGCTGCATGCGCTCCTCACGAATTTGATTCAAATGCTGCGTCAGCGCATTGGACTGGCTCAGTTCCCACAGCAAAATCTGTTGCGTCACGGGACGTTGGCGGAGTGCCTCGACCTGGCGGGTCAGGGCCAGAATGCACCACGCCGACAGGGTGTCTTGTTTGGGCCCGGGCAGATCGCCACCAATAATTTCGTCAACTGTCCACCAGATATCGGCGCTTTCGCCAAACGCAGCGAGTAAACCATCCAGGCCGCCAAAATATCTGTATATCAAGACCTTATCGACTGACGCGGTGCGCGCCACAAGGTTGACCCCAACCTTCTCAAAGCCGTCATGCTCCAGGACGGTTGCCACCGCCTGGATAATCTTCGCTTCGGTGTTTTGACGGTTACGCGCCACGCTGTCGGTCTACTCTGGCCGCCACGGTTCGTAATCGCCGGTTGCCTTGTCGCGCCGGCCACCTTCGAGAATATGCCCGGGCGGGCGGTAGGCGGCCGATGTGCCTGTCAGATTAGGCGCATGCGGCTTTTCCCATGATTTAACCTCAAGCGGCTTTTCGGCCGGAGACTCGGCGATGATATGGTGCAGCCAGCCATGCCATGCTGGCGGCACGCTCGTGGGCTCGTCGGCGCCGCTATAGAGCACCCAACGCCGCACGCGGCGCCCAGTCAGAGCGCGTTTTTCACGGTAATAGCGGTTGCCGACTTCATCCCGGCCGACAAATTCACCTTTGAACAAGGTGAACAGCCGGGTTCCGATGGTAGCCATGGCGAAAATCTCCGTTTGCGCCGCCCAACCGCCGATAAACGCATGACGTTCAGGCAAGTTTTTTCAATTCCTCAACGAGGCGGCGAATAATGCACATTGCACGACGCGCCGTCCAGAACTCTACTCTAAAGCAACATTTTTGGTAGTCGAATGAGCGATCCCTGGCAAAACCGGCAAACTTTTTCGAAAATAAATTCCTTGACAATCAACATTCATACCTGAATCGCGTTTAGATTTTACTTTAAGAGCGTTCAACAGCGAAATGAATATATTACTTTAGTATATTATTATAAATATCTGATATATTACAATATTTTCTATATTTTAAAAATTACATTTTAACCACAGTTTTATCCACAGGACGAATAATACCGTATCTAGTAGCTACAATTTCGCTTATCACAAAATATGGTTGCCATCTAATTCTGAAGGGCGTAACGTTCCGGACTTCAAGATGTTGTAGCAAGATAGACTTTGAGGCACAACATCTGGAAGTGTCTGATTTTGAAGAATTAATTCGCCCTCGGTCCGGATATTTATTGCGGATCGTACTTGGTTAACAGCGGGCGACGAATTGTTGGGGGGCGCCATGCGCATAGAGCGAGTCTTCACGGTTGACGGCCAGTCGCCGTACAATGACGTGGAGTTTCGCAAGACGAAGAGCGAGATTCGGGATCCCGACGGCTCTGTCGTATTTGCACAAAATGATATCGAAGTACCGAGCGCGTGGTCCCAGGTGGCCTGCGATGTGTTGGCGCAGAAATATTTCCGCAAGGCTGGTGTGCCCATGCATCTGCGCACCGTCGAAGAAGACAGCATGCCAAAATGGCTGTGGCGTTCGGAAGCCGATGATACCGCGCTTGAGGATTTGAATCCGTCCGAGCGCAAATGCGGCGAAACCTCCGCGCGCCAGGTTTTCGACCGTTTGGCCGGCACGTGGGCCTATTGGGGCTGGAAGGCCGGCTATTTCGACGCCGATGCCGACGCCCGCGCCTTCTACGACGAATCCCGCTATATGCTGAGCCAGCAGATGTGCGCGCCCAATTCGCCGCAATGGTTCAACACCGGTTTGCACTGGGCCTATGGCATCGACGGCCCGGCCCAGGGCCACTCCTACGTCGATTTCGAGTCCGGCGAGGTAAAGGCCTCCAAATCGGCCTACGCCCACCCGCAGCCGCATGCCTGCTTCATCCAGAGCATTGAGGATGATCTGGTCAATGAGGGCGGCATCATGGACCTCTGGGTACGTGAAGCGAGGCTGTTCAAATACGGCTCCGGCACCGGCACCAACTTCTCCAATTTGCGCTCGGACGGCGAATCCCTCAGTGGCGGCGGCAGATCCTCCGGCCTGATGAGCTTCCTCAAGATCGGCGACCGCGCCGCCGGCGCGATCAAATCGGGCGGCACCACGCGGCGCGCGGCCAAAATGGTGATTGTCGATATCGACCATCCGGATATCGAGAAATTCATCAATTGGAAGGTCGATGAAGAGCAGAAAGTGGCTGCCCTGGTGGCCGGCTCCAAGCTCGCCAACCGACACCTCAACGCGATCATCAAGGCGTGTTCTGAGGGTGAAGGCGACGGACGCTTCGAGCCCAAGAAAAATCCGGCGCTGAGCAAGGAAATCCGCGCCGCACGCAAGGCGATGATTCCGGAAAATTATGTCCGCCGCGTCATCCGTCTCGCGCAGCAGGGCTATGATTCGGTTGATTTTCAGATGTATGACACCGATTGGCAGTCGGAAGCCTATGTCACCGTCTCGGGACAAAACGCCAACAACACGGTACGCATCACCAATGCCTTCCTCGAGAGCGTGCAGAGCGGCGGCGATTGGCAACTTGTCCGGCGTACCGATGGCAAGGTGGCGAAAACCCTGAAGGCAAGCGCGCTGTGGGAAAAAGTGGCGCTTGCGGCATGGCAATCGGCCGATCCCGGTGTGCAATATGACGACACTATCAACGAGTGGCATACCTGCCCGGCGGATGGCCGCATCAATGCTTCCAACCCGTGCTCGGAATATATGTTTCTCGACGACACGGCATGCAATCTGGCATCGCTCAACCTGCTCACCTTCCGCAATGCGGACGGCAGCCTGAAGATTGCCGAATTCGAGCATGCGGTGCGGCTGTGGACGGTAACGCTCGAAATTTCCGTCCTGATGGCGCAATTCCCGTCCAAGGAAATCGCCCGGCGCTCGTTCGACTACCGCACCCTCGGCCTCGGCTTCGCCAATATCGGCGGTTATCTGATGTCGGGCGGCATTCCTTATGACAGCCCGCGCGGGCGTGCCATTTGCGGCGCCATCAGCGCGCTGATGACCGGAATCGCCTATGCGACATCGGCCGAGATGGCGAGCGAATTCGGCGCCTTTCCGGCCTACCAGCACAATGCCGAGGATATGTTGCGCGTGATCCGCAATCACCGCCGCGCCGCGCACGGTAATGCGGCCGGCTATGAAGCACTATCGATCACACCGCTGCCGCTCGATCACGCCCATTTAGGCGAAGACGCCCTTAGCGAGGCGGCAAAGGCGGCGTGGGATAAAGCCGAGGCACTCGGCAACGCGCATGGCTACCGCAATGCGCAAGTCAGCGTCGTTGCGCCGACTGGCACCATCGGCCTGATCATGGATTGCGATACCACCGGTATCGAGCCGGATTTTGCCCTGGTTAAGCACAAGACGCTGGCCGGCGGCGGCTATTTCCGCATCATCAACCGCTCGGTGCCGAGCGCCCTTAGGGTTTTGGGCTATGATGAAGAGACCGCCGATCAAATCGAGCGTTATGCCACCGGCCATGGCACCCTGGTCGGCGCGCCGGCGATCAATCACGACAGCCTAACCGAACTCGGATTTTGCAAATCAGTGCTCGACAGCCTCGAACAGGCGCTCGGCAGCGCCTTCGAGCTGCGCTTTGCCTTCAACAAATGGACGCTCGGCGAGGATTTCTGCCTCAATGTACTCAATTTGAGCAAAGAGCAGATTAACGACCCGACATTCGATTTCCTGCCGGCCATGGGCTTCAGCCAGAAAGATATCGAGGCGGCCAATATCTACTGCTGCGGCGCCATGACGCTCGAAGGCGCGCCGAACCTGCGCGAGGAACATCTCGCGGTGTTCGATTGCGCCACACCGTGCGGCCGGCTCGGCACGCGCCATCTCTCGGCCGAGAGCCATATCCGCATGATGGCGGCGAGCCAGCCGTTTATATCCGGCGCGATTTCGAAAACCATCAATCTGCCGGCGAATGCGACGGTCGAGGAATGCACGGACGCCTATATGCTGTCCTGGCGCCTCGGCCTGAAGGCCAACGCGCTCTACCGCGACGGTTCCAAACTGTCGCAGCCGCTCAGCGTGTTGGCGCTCGGCGACGAGCTTGAGGAGGAAATCGAGGAGCTGCCGCAGGTCGCCCAAACCGTCAAGGTAACCGAGCGCATCGTCGAGCAGGTCTTCATGCACGCCGGCACCCGGCGGCGCCTGCCGGATCGGCGCAAGGGCTATACCCAGAAGGCGATTGTCGGCGGACATAAGATCTATTTGCGCACCGGCGAGTTCGAAGACGGCAATCTCGGCGAGATTTTCCTCGACATGCACAAGGAGGGCGCCGCCTTCCGCAGCCTGATGAATAATTTCGCCATCGCCATTTCGATCGGCCTGCAGTATGGCGTACCGCTCGAGGAATATACCGACGCCTTTACCTTCACCCGCTTCGAGCCCGCCGGCCTGGTCGAGGGCAACCAAGCGATCAAGATGAGCACGTCCATTCTCGATTACATCTTCCGCGAATTGGCGATTTCCTATCTCGGACGCAGCGACCTCTCGCACGCCGAGGCGTCCGACCTGCTGCCCGATACCATCGGCCGCGGCGAGGGCGAGGAAAGCTTTGCCGAGCAGGATGAAGAAAGCATTGCCGCCGCGATCAGCCACAATGGCACCAGTGCCGGCTATGTGCGCAGCAATCTAATCATGTTGAACGGCGGCGCATCGGCGAATGGCGGTTCGGCCTCCAGCCATCTGAGAGCCGTTACCGACAATGGCGTCGAAGTTTCGAACTTCGCCGGCGCGGCCGGTGGCCCGGGTGGCAGTACTGCAACCGCAGCCGTGCTCGACATCAATGACGAACAAGATCTCACCACGCAGGATTTGGAGTTGGAGCGCATTCGCCGCGCCCGCATGCGGGGCTATGAGGGGGAAGCCTGCATGGAATGTGGCAACTTTACATTGGTGCGAAACGGCACCTGTATGAAATGCGACACTTGTGGCTCTACCAGTGGCTGTTCCTAACGGCCGTTTATCTCCCGCGGCCTAGTCCACTGGAACTCATGGGGTGCGCTCAAGGCGCACCCCATTTTTCTTAGACTCATTGCACTCGACCCTGCCCTGAATCTATTCTCGTCACCAGCGTATGTTTACTACGGGGAATGGGAGAGCCATGCGGATCAGTGACTATTCCGCACTCACTTTCGATTGCTACGGAACGCTTATCGATTGGGAGCGCGGCATGTTGGCGGGATTGGCGCCGTGGCTGCAGCGCGCCGGCGTGACGGCGGATGAAAACGAACTGCTGGTAGCCTATGGCCGTCATGAGACGGTGGTTCAGACGGAAAACCCCGCCCTGCCCTACCGCGATATTGTGGCGCGCGTCCTCGGGCGCCTGGCCGGGGATTTTAATGCCGCCGCATCTCAAGATGAGATGCGCGAATTTGGCAATTCTGTCGGTCTCTGGCCGCCCTTCCCCGACAGCGTTGAAGCGATGGCTTATCTGCGCCGGCATTTCAAACTCGTTGCCATCACCAATGTCGATAACCGCTCCTTTGCCCGCACCCACCTGCTGCTCGGCGAGCCATTCCACGCCGTCGTCACGGCCGAGGATGTCGGCAGTTACAAACCGGCGCATGAGAATTTTCACTACGCCTTCGAGCGCCTTGCCGAAATGGCTGTTCCGCGCGACAAAATCCTCCACGTGGCGCAAAGCCTCTATCACGATATTGCGCCGGCGCGCACGCTCGGCCTTGCCAATGTGTGGGTCGACCGGCAAACCGGGCGCGGCTCCGGCATGACACCGCCAACGGATGCGGCGCCCGATCTCCGCGTCGCCACCATGGAAGAGCTGGCGGCGCTGCACCGCGCCGAAGGCTAGCCTCCCGATGCGCCGCATATACACACTCGATTTTCAATTCGATCATTCTCCTGAAGAATTGTGGCCGCTGATTATCGATACGGCGCGCCTCAATGAAGCGACCGGCTTCCCGCGCCACACGGTGACGCAAACAGCACGGCCCGACGGTTCGGTCGAGCGCATTGCACGCGGCAAATTCGGCCCCTTTGCGTCCGAGTGGGAAGACTTTCCCTGGGAGTGGGAAGAAAATAAAAAAATCAGCCATATCCGGCGATTCCGAAAAGGAATTTTCAAGCCCATCACCGCCCAGATTGAAGTGACGCCCGAGGGCGAAGGTAGCCGATGGTATGGCGAACTTGGCATGGAGAGCAGCAACTTAACCGGCACCCTGTTCCTGCTTTTCGGCGGCGGCGATGTAATGATTCGCAATTACCGCAAGTTCCTCGCCGCCATTGTCCCCTACCGCCTTGACAACGGGCCGCTGCCGAGCGAGTTGGCCAGCGACAAGGTTTCCGCCGCCGTACGAACACGTCTCACGCAAATGGTTTCAGACATCGAGGGTGGCCCCTATGGACACAATCTGGCCCGGCCCCTGGCTGAATTTATCGCCACCGGATCCGACATCGACACCAATCATATTCGCCCGCTGGTGTTGGCCGGGCAATGGGGCGCCGAGCCGCGTAAGGTGATCGAGCTATGCCTGGAAGCGGTGCGCGTCGGCCTTCTCGGCATGCGCTGGGATCTCATCTGCCCGCGTTGCCGGGGCGGCGAAGGCGCCCTGCCGGACCTAGAATCCCTGCCCGACGGCGTCCACTGCCCGTCCTGCAATATCGATTATCAGCGTAATTTTTCGGCCAATGTGGAGCTCAGCTTCCACGCAGCGCCGGCCATACGGGCGATAAATTCGGACGCAAATTTTTGTCTGATGAGCCCGTCCAATACGCCGCATGTCATTTTACAAAAGATTTTAGAACCCGGCTAAAGCGCGGAACTTGAGATTGATATCGCGCCCGGCGCCTATAATTTGCGCACGCTCGAACCCGGCGGCGAGGTGGAGGTCGACTATCAGGGCGGCGGCTTTCCCGAAGTGATCGCCGGCGACGGTAACATGCGCACCGGCGAGCAGGGAACGTTCGGCAAGGTGGCGCTTCGGAACGACAGCAAGAAGCGCCTCACCCTGCTGATCGAGCACTGCGAATGGCTCGATAATATTCTCACCGCCGACAAGGTCTCGACCCTGCAGGCCTTTCGCGAGCTCTGCGGCAATCAGGTGCTGCGCGCCGGCGACGATGCGGCGATCGAACATATCACTCTGGTGTTTTCCGACTTGCGCGGCTCAACGGCGCTCTATAACCGCATCGGCGATGGGCCCGCCTATCATTTGGTGCGCGAGCATTTTGCCTTCATGGCGGCCGAAGTGCGCGACCATAACGGCGCCATCATCAAGACCATCGGCGATGCCGTGATGGCGGCTTTCGGCGAGCCGGGCGATACCGTCGCCGCCATGCTCTCGATCCAGAGCCACATCGCCACATTTAACGATGCGCAGGAAGAGGAAGAGACGCTGGTGATCAAGCTTGGCGGCCATGCCGGGCGGACGATTGCCGTCAATCTAAATGGCCGGCTGGATTATTTCGGCACCACGGTAAACCTCGCGGCGCGGCTGCAACAGGAGAGCGAAGGCGGCGATATTGTCCTATCCGACGCGCTCGCCGGCGACCCAGCGGTAAAAGAGATCACCGAAAACCAACCGCTCGAAACCGGCGCCGCCGAGATGAAGGGCTTTGACGAGCCCATCGCCTATATTCGCCTGCGCTCTCCCAGTTAAGTGAATTTGTGCTAAAGTCCTGCTCTGGGAAGGCGAATTAAATAGCAAGAATAATCGGAGATGAAGATGATACCGGATAAAATGGTGGAGTTTGCGCATGGCCCGCAATTGATGTTTTTCGGCTCGCGAAACGCCAAATTGCGGCCGACAGCGACATGGGCATTCGGCGCCCTGGCCGACGGCGAGGCGGGAACGCTAACAGTGTTCATTCCGGAAGTTGAGGGAGCGGCGACATTCGAAAACCTTCACGACAATGGCCGCGCATCACTCACCTTGGCGGATGCGGCGACACATGAGGCCTACCAGTTCAAGGGCCCGCACCAGGGTACCCGCGACTGCATTGATGCCGACTACACAGTACAGGAAATCTATCTTAGTAAACTGACTGCCTATCTCGAGCCCTTTGGTTATGGCGGGCACATTTGGAACGGTTTCATGCTTAATCCCTGCAAGGCTGTGACATTTGCGGTCGAGGATATTTTTATTCAGACGCCCGGGCCAGGCGCCGGCGAGAAAATCGATTTAGGCTAACGGAGCCAGTGGGAGAGATGACCATGCTGCCAGACGAAATTAAACCGGCAATGCAGGGCTTGATACCAAGCACGCTTGTCTCCTGTTCGCTCGAGGGCGAGCCCAATACAACGGAGATTTCACAAGTCTGGTATGTCGACGATATTCACGTTGCTCTGTCGCACCAATTTTTTAATAAGACGCATCGCAATATTCGCGCCAATCCTTTCGTTTTCGTCATTATCAGAGACCCGGAGGCCTATCAGGAATGGCACTTGGAGTTGCAGTATGATCATTCCAAAACCGAGGGAGCGTTGTTTGACGAGATGGACATGAAGTTGGAGGCCATCGCCTCGATGACCGGCATGAGCGATATTTTCCAGCTTCGCGCCGCCGACATTTACAAAGTTCTCTCGGTACGCCAATCCAACTCGCGGAATATCGCCTAAGACATGTCCGCCATCGAAGAAACAGGCGAACCGACGATCCGCGAACAGATCCTGCAAAACCAGAAGATCATCGACGACCTCAACGGCAAGCTCGCGCGCAAATCCGAAGAAGTAAAAATCATTCAGCAGATCTCGACTGAGATCGTCGCCACGCTCGAACTCGATAAAATTCTCGAAACAATTCTCGCCTCGATGGATTCGGTACTCGGCTTCGAACACTGCATGATCCTGCTCGCTGCCCCGGGCGAGGAAAATAAATTGGTGCTCACCGCCAGCCGGGGCTATACGGAATCAGGCGTTGGCGTTGAGGTGCCGTTTGGCCAGGGCGTTATCGGCGTGGTCGCCAAGAAGCGCCGCATGATGCGCATGGGCAATATCCAAACCCAACTCGCCTACCAGGCCAATGTGCGCCAGCGCATGCAGGAAACCGGCGGCGGCGATGAAGTGGCGGAGACGGTCAAACTGCCCGGCCTGGAAAAAGCGCAAAGCCAGATCGGCATTCCGCTACTGGTTCAGGACAAGCTGGTTGGCGTGTTTGCCGTCGAGAGCGAGAAAGGTAACGCCTTTGATGAATTGGATGGCATGCTGCTTTCCATCGTCGCCAATCAGGTGGCGAGCGCGATCGACAATGCCCGCCTGCATCAGCAGGAAACGGAGCGTTCGGCCGAGCTCGATAAGGCAGTGAACGAACTTTCACACCTCAACGAAACACTCGAAGCCAAGGTCGACGGGCGAACCGCGGAATTGTCGCGCGCCTTGGAGGAAGTCAAACACGAAAAGCAATTGAGCGAAGGCTTGCTCAACCGCATGGCACCGCCGGAGGTTATCCCGGCGATGATGGAAGATAAACTCGAGGCGGAAAAAATATCCGCCACCTTGATGTTTACCGATTTAGAGAATTTCACTGAGTTCACCGCCGGCATGGAACCGGATGAAATTTTCTCGCGCCTCAATCATTATTTCAGTTGGGCCGGCGATATCATGACGCGCTATCGCGGCTATCTGAACAAGACCAATGGCGACGGCACCATGGCGCTGTTTGGCGCGCCGAACGGCAACTCGACCCACCCGACGGACGCCGTACTGGTCGGCCTGGCACTCCAGAACGAGGTGCGCGACCACATCCCGCTCAACATGCGCATCGGTATCAATACCGGCACCATCGCCACCGGCCTCCTCGGCCCGCAGAATAAAGGCCTCTATGATGTGCTCGGCGACGCGGTAAATACCGCGAGCCGCATGGAAGGCATCTGCCCCTCGGCCGGCGTCTGCATCAGCGGCGATACCTATGAGTTGGTGAAGCCTTATTTCGATATCGAATCACTCGGCGAGAAAGATGTGAAGGGCCTGCACATCGTCTCCTACTACAATGTTAAATCGCTGAAAGCGCTGGAAAATGATGAGCGCCGCGTCGATGCCTCAAGCCGCTTTGCCGAGCATTGCGCGGCACTGGCGGAGGAGGTCGGCGCGTTCCGGCAAAAATCCTTTGGCATGTTCGACTTCACCAGCATCCAGTCGCGCGATGTCGCCCTAGGCCACAACGAGGCAGTCGCGGCCTATGCCCTCGCCCTCTTCCGCGCGCTCAGCGAGAGCAATTCGGAGCTGCTCGGAGAACTCAGCGAGGAGACGCTGATGGCAGCGGCACTGCTGCATGACGTCGGTAAATTTAATATCGATGTAGCGCGTCTGAACGAACGCTCGCCCGGCAATCAGGAGCGTATCAAGCTCCGCGCCGACCTGTTGGAAAATACCCTTGAGGTGTTAGAAAAGATCAACCAACAAGCGCTCGCGCCCGCTCTTCGGCATTTTTATTATTTCGAGGAAACCGGCGGCGAAAGCGGCGATGCGGATGCGCTTACTCAATTGCTCGCCGCCGCAGATATTTACGATGCGCTGACCGCGCCGAAAATTTACAAGGGCACGCCGTGGCGCATTTCCGGCGTGTTGGAGGAATTGCTACACTTACCGCATTGCGAAGGCGCGGAACGGCCGATCTTCAACAAATTCGTTGAAATCATGCGCCCCAAGGACGCCGCCATTTCGACCAGCACGAAAACAGAAGTCATGTTCCGTTAGACTGGTACCAACGGACCATGAGAATGATTCGTTGTATTAGCCCTCAAACGCCGGGCGGCCACATCCGTGGCCTTGGCTACCTCGCGCATGCTCGGGCGCGCAGTCGCGCTTGCCAGAATGCGAAACGCATTCTGGAAATACTTAAGATTGAGAATCAGAGTCCGGCTTTTTCTCGCCGTCGCGCGCCACCGCCTTCTTTTTCGGCAGCTCCACCCGCAAGCTCAATTCCTTGAGATGTTTTGCGCCCGCCGCAGCAGGTGCGCCCATCATCAAATCCTGTGCGGTTTGATTGAACGGGAACATGATAATCTCGCGGATATTGGGCTCATCGGCGAGCAACATGACGATGCGGTCGATACCGGGCGCGATGCCGCCATGCGGCGGTGCGCCATATTGGAAGGCCTGATAGAGCGCGCCGAAGCGGCTCTCAACCTCAGCCTGATCATAGCCGGCAATCTCGAACGCCTTGACCATCACATCCAGGCGGTGATTTCGAATAGCCCCGCTCGAAAGTTCAACGCCGTTGCAGACGATGTCATATTGCCAGGCGAGAATATCGAGCGGATCTTCATTTTCGAGCGCTTCCAGCCCGCCTTGCGGCATCGAAAAGGGATTGTGGCTGAAGCCAATGGCGCCGCTCTCCTCGTCCTTCTCAAACATCGGATAATCGACGATCCAGCAAAAGCGGAATGTTCCCGGCTCGATCAAATCGAGCTGCTCGGCCAATTCAACCCTGACCGCGCCGGCATAGCGCGCCGCCAGCTCCTCCTTGTCGCAACTGAGGAACAGGGCATCGCCATCGCCAACGCCGGCCGCCTCTTTCAGGCGCGCGATAACCTCATCGGGAATAAATTTGGCAATTGGGCCTTTGCCGCCGCCATTCTCGAAAATGATATAGCCGAGGCCGGGCGCGCCGAGATCCTGGGTGAAGGCAATCATCTTGTCGAAGAAGCTGCGCGGCCTGTCGGCCACACCGCGCGCCGGAATGCCGCGCACCACGCCGCCCTTTTTGATCACGCCCTTGAAGGCTTTGAATTCCACTTCGTCCAAGGCAAAAAACTCGGTGACATCGACGATCTCCGTCGCAATGCGGAGATCGGGCTTGTCGGTGCCGTAGCGCAGCATCACATCGGAATAGGCGAGGCGCGGAAACGGCATCGGGGTAATTTCTTGCTCGGTAAATTCGTCAAACACGCCATGCATCACCGGCTCGACGGCAGCGAAGACATCGTCCTGCTCGACAAACGCCATCTCGACATCGAGCTGATAAAATTCGCCAGGCGAGCGGTCGGCGCGCGCATCCTCATCGCGGAAACAGGGCGCGATCTGGAAATAACGGTCAAAGCCTGAGCACATGACAAGCTGCTTAAACTGCTGCGGCGCCTGGGGAAGAGCATAAAATTGGCCCGGATGCATACGGCTCGGCACGAGGAAATCGCGCGCGCCTTCGGGCGAACTCGCGGTCAGGATCGGCGTTTGAAATTCGGTAAAGCCCTGCTCCACCATACGCCGGCGGATGCTGGTGATGATCTCACTCCGGAGCAGAATATTGCGGTGCATGCGCTCGCGCCGAAGGTCGAGAAAGCGGTAACGCAGACGCGATTCCTCGCCATATTCATGGTCGCCATGCACCGGCAGCGGCAGGGTCTCGGCCGCGTTTTGCATCTCGACATCGCGGATATGCAACTCGACCTCGCCGGTCGGCAGGCGGTCGTTTTTCGTCTCATCGTCGCGCCGGACCACAGGTCCGGTCACCGTGAGCACGGTTTCCGACTTCAAAACCCGCGCCGCCTCGAACATTTTATGATCGGCCTCAACGACACATTGGGTAATTCCGTAATGATCGCGAAGGTCGACAAAAACGAGGTGTCCGTGATCCCGGACGCGATGCACCCAGCCGGATAAGCGCGCTTCTTCACCAACGTTTTCGGCGCGCAATTCGGCGCAAGTATGGCTTCTGTAACGATGCATCTGTGGCGGCTCCTGATTTACCCGCGCCTCGTCTGGCGGGGAGCGAAAAAGCACATGGATCGGGGCCATTTGTCAAGGCTTGGCTCGCCTAAGACGCTGGCCGAATCGCCTGCTTTCTAGTAAACACTGCTCAACCCTATGCCGCGACAGATCACATTCACGCTTCTTTTGATTTTTTTCACCCTTCCGGCGTTTGCCGAGGAGCGTGTCGATGCCTTCCTGGAGGCGGCAAAAACCGGAGATAACAAGGCGATTCGTGCCCTTTTAGCGGATGGTGTGGATATCCAGGCGGGCGACTGGGCCGGCTGGCCGGCGCTCAACTGGGCCGCCTTGATGTTGCGCAACGAAGCTATTGAAATCCTGCTCGATGCCGGCGCCGATATCGAATATCTCGCCAAGGGCGGCAAAAACAGCGGACGCCCGCTGATGATGGCGGCGAAAAAATATAAAGGAACGGCGACGGTGAAATTGCTTGTGGCGCGCGGCGCGGATGTAAACGGCGCGGATCAATATGGCCGCACGGCCCTGATTGTAGCGGCGCGCTACGGCCGCATGGAAACGGTCCGCTTCCTGCTCGAGCAAGGCGCCGACCCCAATGCCGAAAGTATTATGAAAAAATGGAAGACGCCGCTGATCGCGGCAAAGCTGCGCGGCCATGATGATGTCGCCACACTCTTGGCAAGCGCCGGGGCGCTGCCATGAACGGCGTCACGATTATCACCGAAAGCGCCCAATTGGCCGAATATTGCGATGGCTGGCGGAGCGCAGAATATGTCACGGTCGATACGGAATTCATGCGCGAGAAGACCTATTGGCCAATTCTCTGCCTGATCCAGGTCGGCGGCCCCGATGAATCGGTGGTGATCGACCCGCAGGCCGAGGGGCTTGATCTCACGCCGCTCTATGACCTGCTGATCAACCCGGATGTTCTCAAGGTTTTCCACGCGGCGCGCCAGGATGTCGAACTGTTCCATCATCTCACCGGGCATGTGCCGGCGCCGCTGTTCGACACCCAGCTCGCCGCCATGGTCTGTGGCTTCGGCGAATCTGTCGGTTACGAAAAACTCGCCGCCCGTCTCGCCGACGCGCAGATCGACAAGACGCTGCGTTTCACCGATTGGGCGCGCCGGCCGCTCACGGATCGGCAAATTCTCTATGCCGTGGCCGATGTCAGCCACCTCCGCCCGATCTATGACAAGCTGTGCGCGCAACTTGAAAATAACGGCCGGCGCGCCTGGATCGAAGAGGAAATGAGAATTCTGACCAGCCCCGCGACCTACGAAAACCCGCCCAGGGAAGCATGGCGGCGGATCAAGGTCAGGAATGGCAAGCCGCGCTATCTGGCGATCTTGCGCGAAGTGGCGGCGGGGCGCGAAGAGGAAGCACAACGCCGCGACATGCCGCGCAACCGGATTGTGCGCGAAGAAGCGCTCACTGAAATCGCCGCGCACGGGCCAAGCACGGTCGACGAATTGGCTAGGGTGCGAGCGATCAGCCAAAAGCTTGCCGAGGGCTCGATGGGGACGGCAATCCTGAAAGCGGTTGCGCGCGCGCTCGCGCTCGACCGCAATTGCTATCCCTCCCTGCCCGAGCGGGTGGAAAAACCGGTCGGCCTGGCGCCGCTCATGGATCTCTTGAAAGTGATGCTGAAAATGCGTTGCGAGCAAACAGGCGTGGCGCAAAAGCTGGTTGCCACCGTCGGCGAATTGGAGCGCTTTGCCGCCGGCGACGAAAACTCGTCACTGCTCAGCGGTTGGCGGCGCGAGCTGTTTGGCGATCTGGCGCTGGCGCTCACAGAAGGCCGTGTGGCTCTCTCCGTATTGAACGGCCAGATTTGCGTCATACCGCAGGATGAGGAAGCGGCAAAACTCGCCGCGCCGCCGCGCCGCGCCAAGCGCGCGCGCCGGCGTTCCGGGCGCAACCGGCAAGCAGCACCGGAATAAGGTTTTTAGGGGCGTACCGTCGCCAATTTAGCGCGCCGCGAGGATGCGTCGGAAGACTCCTTGGGTAATTTCATCAGCGCATCATGGACGTTGAAGCCGTCGCCGTCGCTTGATTGCATACGGCTATATTCGCCATCCGGTCCGAGCGCCCAACTTTGCTCGGTATCGGCCAAATTGAAGGCCATGATCCGGTTCATCAATTTACCATGATCGCGCTCGTTGCGGATCGGCACCAAAATCTCGACCCGCCAATCGAAATTCCTCGGCATCCAATCGGCCGAAGAGATAAAGACTTTAGCCTCTTTTGACGGCAGGCCGTGGCCAGCGCCGAAACAGGCTACCCGGGCGTGCTCAAGAAAACGCCCGACGATGGATTTCACCCGGATATTCTCAGATAGGCCCGGCACGCCGGGGCGGAGACAACAGACACCGCGCACCACCAAATCGATGGCGACGCCGGCCTGAGAGGCGCGGTAGAGCGCATCGATCACTTCGCCGTCTACCAGGGCGTTGAGTTTGGCCCAAATCGCCGCCGGGCGGCCAGCCTCGGCATGGGCGATTTCGTCTTCGATCAACGATAGGACTTCGTCGCGGAGATCGATCGGCGCCACGGCAATGCAATCGAACTGATCGGGCCGCGCGCCGCCGGTAAGATAATTAAACAGATAAGCAGCATCATGGCAGAGCGCCGGGTCGCAGGTGAAAAACGAAATATCGGCGTAAACCTTGGCCGTGACCGGGTGGTAATTGCCGGTGCCGAAATGCACATAGCTGCGGATACCGTCGGCCTCGCGCCGCACCACCAGCGAGGCCTTGGCATGAGTTTTCTTATCGAAAAAACCGTAGACGACTTGTGCCCCGGCGCGCTCCAGGTCACGCGCCCATTTGATGTTCGCCTCTTCATCAAAGCGCGCGTTGAGCTCGACCAGGGCGGTGACAGATTTTCCCGCCTCCGCCGCTTCGATCAGCGCCTTAACAATCGGTGAATCATCGCTGGTGCGATAAAGGGTCTGCTTGATTGCCACCACATCGGGATCGTGTGCCGCCTGATTGAGAAACTGCACCACCATGTCGAAACTCTCATAGGGGTGATGCACCAACAAATCCTTGGCCCGAATCGCGGCGAAACAATCGCCGCCATGCTCGCGCATGCGCTCGGGAAAGCGCGCGCGATAGGGCTTGAACAATAGATCGGAACGGTCACTCTCAATCAACGTCACGGTATCGGCCATGCCGAGGAGGCCATCGACCTTGACGATATCGCTTTCTTTCACGGCGAGGCTATCGGCAACGAAATCGAGCAGCTCTTGCGCAATGCCGTGATTGACTTCGAGACGAATGACATTGCCGCGGCGGCGCCTTTTCAGCGCCGATTCAAAAATCCGCACTAGGTCTTCCGCTTCTTCCTCGAGCTCTATGTCGCTGTCACGCAGGAGTCGGAACTGGCCGACGCCGGTGATCGTCGAATCCATAAACAGGCGTTCTAAAAACTGCTCGATGAGTTGCTCAAGCGGCAGATAGCGCAAGGCCTGGCCGGCGCGTGCCGGCAAGCGGATAAAGCGGTCGACACCGGCCGGCAGCGGCACAAGTGCGGGGTGGGTTGCACCGTCGCGCCGGTTTTCAAGTTCCAACACCAGGGCAAAACCAAAATTGGGAATAAACGGAAACGGATGTCCCGGATCGATGGCAAGCGGGGTCAACACCGGAAACAGGCGGCTCATGAAATATTTCTCGGCCCATGCCAGATCTTCAGCGTCCAACTGGTCCGGGCCAACCACCGAAACGCCGGCGGCGGCGAGTCTGCCGCACAGCTCGTGCCAGCATAACTGTTGGCGCGCCATCAACCGCGCTGTCCGCGCGTTTACCGCTTCGAGTTGCTGGCCCGGCGTGAGGCCATCCTGGCTAAGCTCCGCCACCTCGGCATCGACCTGGCCATGCAGACCGGCGACGCGCACCATATAAAATTCATCCAGATTGGAGGCGGAAATCGATAGAAAGCGCAGGCGCTCCAACAGTGGGTGCGCCACATTCTCGGTTTCCTCAATGATCCGCTCATTGAACGCCAACCACGATAGTTCGCGGTTAATAAAGCGTTGCTCCGCACTGAAGCCCTCAAGCTGAAGGCCTTTGGCGTCCGCAGTTTGGCCGACAATTTTCACTGCATAACCTCTTTTTCGGGCGCGCCGGATTACGGCGCGAATCGGCAGAATAGCACGAACGAGTCACAGTGCAATTTAGATTGTATTGCCGCCAACCGCAGCGAGAACGGTTTTTGCGAGCGGGATCGTCACCTGGCGGCGCTCGGCGAGGGCAGCGCGGTCGATCTCGTGTGCGATCGTCCGGGCGGCCAAAAAGGAGCGTTCCATTCTCGCCAGCAGGAACTGAATGATGTCCTCGCTAACCGGCAATTGGCGGTCGGCAAACATTTTCCGCATGACCGCGCCGAGCGCGGCATCATCCGGGTCGTCGATCGCCACCGCCGGCATAGCACGCAATCGGGAGAGCAAATCAGGCAGACGAATATCGTAGCGCGCCGGTGCCTCAAGCGCGGTAAAGAGGATATGCCCGCCGCGCTCGCCAACCAGATTGTAGAGATGGAACAACGCCTGTTCCGGCACCTCGGCCGGCAAGTTTTCGACCACCAACGCCTTGGCGTCCGATATCAGTTCGAGCGGATTGTGAACCGTCATGGCCGCGGCCTCGATCACGCGCGCTCCGCTCCGGGCGCGCCAGATTTCGGCCAAATGGCTTTTGCCGCAACCGGGCGAGCCGTATAGCGCCAGACCCGTGGCCGGCCAATCCGGCCAGCGGTCGATCCACAGCAAGGCATTTTCATTGCACGGTGCGACGATAAATTCGTCTCGCCCCATCGCCGCGTGGTGAACAAGATCGAGGGGCAGTTGACCGATTCGCTTGGTCACGGGCGTCTAGGAGGGCGGCGGTGGAGAGGCTTGGTCGGGTGCCTCCGCTTCGTCGCCGCCGTGATAAATATCGCTGTCGAGATATTGATCAAGGCCAAAACGGATAACCACACCGATCAAGGCTGCGACCGGCAGCGCCAGCAGCATGCCGGCAAAACCGAACAGGGTGCCACCGCCGAGAACGGCGAAGATCACCCACACCGGATGCAGACGAATGCGGTCGCCGACCAGTTTGGGGGTGAGCACCATGCCCTCGACCAACTGGCCAAACACGAATATTCCGGCAACAACGGCGATGCGCCATGATTCGTCAAACTGGAGAAAGGCCAAGCCAACGCAAATGATGAGGCCGCCGAGCGAGCCGAGATAGGGCACGAAAGACAAAAACCCCGCCGCCAAGCCGATCGCCAGGCCAAATTGCAAGCCGGCCAGGCTGAGCGTCGCGGCATAAAAAACCGCCAAAATGACGCACACCATGCCGGTACCGCGGACAAAGCCGGAGAGCGTGCTATCCATGATGCGCGCCTGCTCGCGGAAGGTCTCGGCCTGGCTGCGCGGCAGCCATTTGTTGATGCGCGCCACAATCGAATCCCAGTCGCGCAACAGATAAAAGGTGACGACCGGGGTGATGACCAGGAGCGCGATGAAATTGACCAGCGCCATGCCGCCGGCCCAAACATCGCCCAGCATGGAGAGCACGAATTGCACCGCGCGCTGGGAAAATTGTTCGATGACTGCTTCTGCCTTCTCCGACTGTTCGGGCTCGATCTTGCTCGTCCAGCTCTCGATCAGGGGTTCCGCCCAACCCTTGGCGGAGTGGAAATATTCCGGCAATTTAGCGAGAAAATCGACGATCTGCGCCTGCAGCAGCGGCGCGACGAATACCAGGAAGAGGCCGACCACGATGATAAAGGCGGCGGTAATTATGCTTGTCGCCAACGTGCGCGAAAGGCCGGCCTTTTCGAGCCGGTCGGCAACGGGGTCGAGAAAATAAGCCACCGCCATGCCGGCCACGAAGGGCAGCAGAATGCTCTGAAATAGAACCAGCAGGATGATGCCGACGGCCAGCACCGCCAGCCATATTGCGCTATATGTGCGTACAGACATTTGCATATTCAGAAATTTAACTCGCCTTGCTGTTCCTGGCCGTCCCCTGTCATGGCGACGCCTTCCGTCTGTAAAACCCAACCACGGTCTTCAAAGTTCAAGGCCAGGTCCGATTGTTCAAGCCCGAGCATCAATTGCTCCGTCTCGCCGAGATAATTTAGCAAAACCTCAGCCTGATCGCGCGACAATGCGGTCAATTCGATCGATATGACAACGGCCAAATCGCTTAATCTGCGGCGCATTTCAACCCAACCCGGCAATCCGGCCAGCGGCACGATGATGCGTAATTTATTCTCGCGCCCGAAACGTAGCATATTGGCCTGCTTCCAACCGCCTTCGACCTGGGCGATAACCCGGCCGACGGCGCGCGCCAACAAATCCGCCTGACTTTCGCCGGGCGCGCCACGTAGCAACTCGCTCTCCATGTGCTCTCCGGCAACGCCGACGCGGTGCACGGTCAATTGCAGATTGGCGCCCTCGACCGGCCCGCGCGCGCGCCGGCTCGCCGAGAGATCGCTGCCCTCTGCCGCCGCCAAGTCCGCGCTCTCGTCACCGGTATCAGCAGTGCCATCCGCTGTAGCATCCACAGTGCTTGAATCACTCTCTGTGCTCAGATCGCTCTCCGCCGTAAGGTCGGCAAGCTTTAGACTCGCAACCGCTACGACGGCTTCATCAACGCCGTAGCGCTCAGCCAGCGCCATCAGGGCCTCACGCGACGGCGCCTCGGCCTCGGCGGCGCTGAGCGCCCCCATATCCATGACGTCACCAAGCGGCAGGATGAACGGCACCAAGCCCTCATTGGCCGGGCGGTTCAACCAGGCAGAGCGCCAATCGCCCGGTTCCTGCCACAAAACACCGCCCCCGCCGCTATCGAACACCGCCACCACCAGCACTTCCCTGCTGCGCGTTTCAGCGAAGCGGATTTTTCGCTGACGCAGCAATTTACGCACCTTATTTTTATTAAAACCAAATATTAACTGTGCTCTATAACGCGTTGAAGATACGAGCTCTTTATCAATTTCATATCCGTCAACTATT
This sequence comes from Rhodospirillaceae bacterium, assembly GCA_018666805.1. Classification (GTDB taxonomy): domain Bacteria; phylum Pseudomonadota; class Alphaproteobacteria; order UBA828; family UBA828; genus PTKB01. Next base: position 29,422 of record JABIXB010000034.1, read on the forward strand.
CGCGCAATCTCAGCATCGTTCAGGTTCGGCAAAATGACCATGTCTTCGCTCAAAACGAGGCGTGTCATAAGCCGGTCGAAGGCTGCGCGCTGGCCACCTGCGAGCGCGATCGAGCGCGCCTCCGCCGCCGACGCGGCGGATGAATCAACGGCGATGCCGCGCACGGTATAGACCGAATCTGCCCGCGCGCCATGCAGCACCGTGACAATGCCGACAGCAAGCAAAAGAGCGAACACAGCAAACCCGCGAAAAAGGCGCGGCAGAATCATTTCAGTATGTCCCGACATAACGACATAACGTATGTTGCGAAAGGGTCACCACTCCCGGGGCACTCCCAAGCCAAGCAAGATAATATGAGCAAACGCGAAAATGATAGCAAGCGTGGGCGCAATGGCCGAGCGGCGCAACTGAAACTTGCGGTTCTGATATCGGGCAGCGGCACCAATTTGCAGGCGCTGATTGACGCCTGCGCGGAGCCGGACTATCCGGCGCGGATTTCCTTGGTTATCGCCAACAAGGACGATGCCGGCGGCCTGGCGCGCGCAGCAAAGGTAAATATCGCGACGCAAATCATCCGCCATAAGGATTTTGCCGAGCGCGAGGCGTTCGATCAGGCACTCAGCGACGCCCTTGAGGCGGCCGATATCGACCTGATATGCCTCGCCGGATTCATGCGCGTTCTTGGCGCAACCTTTGTCGAGCACTGGAAAGACCGCCTGATCAACATTCACCCGGCCCTGCTGCCCTCTTTCAAAGGCCTACACACCCACCAGCGGGCGCTCGAAGCCGGCGTGCGCATTGCCGGCTGCACAGTGCATTATGTCCGCGCCGATGTGGATGTCGGCCCGATTATCGCTCAGGCGGCGGTTCCGGTCTTACCCGGAGACAATGAGGACAACCTGGCCGCGCGGGTACTCAAGCAGGAACACCGCCTCTACCCGCTCGCCGTGGAGCTGATCGCGCGCGGGCTGGTGCATGTCGAGAATGGGCGCGTGCGCATAGAAGAGGCGGATAGCAGGGCCGAAGACGCGGCACTAATCAACCCACCTCCGTTCGGCTGAAAAAAAGAAGGCCCGCTACGTGCGGGCCTTCATCGTCAGAATATAGACTGGTTTAAATTAGCTGGCGCTCTCGGCGAATTTCTCAACCGCACCGTCAACGCGGGCACGGATCGGAGCAATCGCGTCATTCGCCGTCTTGACCGCCATTTCCGAAATCTTGCTCGATTCGGTGACGTAATTGTCAAAGGCTGAGCGCGCCCAATCGGCCTGCAGCTCAACCGCGCTGGCCGCATCCTTGGAAGCGAAGATCGCCTCCGCCGCGGCGCCGTTGCGCTCCATCGCCGATTTGGCAAAGGAAAGCCAAGCCTGGTTGACCGCGCCGAAACCCTCGGCCGCGATGCTCGTGGCCGCCGCAATGGCTTCCATGTTCTCGCGCCCGGCATCAGCCAGCTTGTCGAACGAGGCATTGTTGTTCCAAGCGCCTGCGAAAGCGTCGCCGTTGGTCTTCTTCTTCTGTGTCGTCATGATATCTATCTCCGAATGAGTTCTAATGAACCGGGTTATGCTGCAATGCAATAATATGTTGCAATGCAATATAAGTAGTGCGGGATAAATGTCAAGGGGCTGGCAATCCCTTATTTAACTAATTGTATTTGCAGAGAATTATTAGAGGGTCGAATTTAGCGGGTATCACCGAAAACCAGGGGGCCGGCGCCTTTTCCGGCTTTTGCGGCGGGCGGACGGCGCGGTGGTGAATAAAATGTCGGTTGTTCGTCGCTTTCGTCCAGCTCGGCCCTGAAAGGTGAACGCAGCCTGACTCCCGTCCGATTGCCACGGCCCTGTTCCGTCGCTTCCTGGAGCTGCTCGGCCATTTCCCGGCTCCACGGCAATTTGTAGGCACGCGGCTCGGCAACACCGTCAATTTCCAGCCAAACGTAAATTGCCTCGCCTTCCTTTGCCGATGCGCCGAGAACGTTCGCCTCCTCCATGGAGCGCATTGCCCATTCGAGATGGATTGGCTTGGGCCGGCTGAGAAGATCGCTAAATCCAACATAAGCGACGGCGATCAGCCCTGCCGTGGCAGCGATGGCGGCGCCCCTGATCCACAGCTTTCTCGGCGCCCAGATGCTGATGCTGGCGAGGACCGCCGCCAGCAGCACCACTGCAGCATAAAGGTAGATCAAATTATCCATCAGGATTTCTCTGATCTGAGCGGCTTGAAGATGTTGTGGACGCTGTCCGTGACCAAGTGACCTTTGCCGTCGAGTTTGAAGCGGAAGGCGGTTATTTCATCGCCGACCTGGCGCAATAACGCCTTGCCGGAGACGATTTGCCGGGCCGGCGCGGTCGGCGTGCGCCTGACACTCACCACCACATCGACCGATATCGGCGCGGTGATCTGGCTACGGCTGTTGTAGAGGTGAAGATTGATGACATATTCGCCAGCCGGCATGCCGCGGCTGTAACTCACCTCATAGTTCAAATTGCTGGCATCGCGCAGGTGGCCGCGGTCGTCGCGCAACAGGTTGAAGGAATTGCCGCCTTTGTTCGAATAACCGACCGGCGTATCGCCCGGCGCCTGGACCCAAAGATCGACATCGCTATCGAGCTCATCCGGCCAACGAATCTCGACCATGACGTTGCCGGGTGGATCCATCGACTGCTTGGCCGCCACCGCCGGCGGATTGATGTGCGGCAGCAATAACAGGACAATGACCACGAAGCCGGCGAGAACGAGCATGATGATGTCGCGAAATACCGTGCCGCCGGAATCGTCCTCGAGGGGATCAATCTCGAGCATAGCGCTCACCCAACTCGACCACCGAGGTCATCAAATTGACCGTACCGCCGAGCAGAAGGCGATAATTGATCATCAGCCAGATGTTCAAAATGGCACCCACCATGGTCGTGTAAAGGGCCACCGACATGCCACCGATCAGGGTTGAAATCATCGGGCCAACGGCATCGATATCGGCGGCAAGATTCACATCGACGGCGGAGAGCGCGATGATAAACCCGACCACCGTGCCGATCAGGCCCAAGAGAACCAGGGTGTTGGCAATATGGCGAACGATGCCGATGCGGCTCGAGAGCTTTAGTTTGAGCAGTTCCGCCGTGATCGAGCGGCTCTCGGCTTTGCGCACGCGAATAGCGGATAAATAACCGCTCACCTTCGATGGCTTAAGCGGGTCATAGGCTTTGATCATATTGAGGTCATGACTGGCGCGCCAGATCTTCCAGCCGCACAGCACCAGGCCAACGACAAACAGGCCAAATATCAGCAACACAATGCCGGTGCTATCACTGGCCACGGCCTTATCGACCCAGCCCTGCAAATGGGCCGCACCAAGCAGCGCGAAGCCGACTAAATTAACTAGAGTGAAACGGAGCAGAAGGAGAAAACGGTGGCGATCAAATGAGGATGCGCGCCCCTCAAGGGCTTTTTCGAGCTCAGCTAACGGGCTAACGCCAGGTTGGTTCTGGCGTGCCTTACTCGGCTTCTCTGGAATAACCTCAGCCTGTTCATCCCAAGGGCGGTGATCCTGATCCTGCCGCTTGCCCGGGTTTGAACTGCCGGTGATATGGGCAATTCGAAGAGCCATTCGCTGATCCTTACTTCCTTTATTCGTGCCTCAACATTCTCCCTAATTTACAAATCCCTGTGGCGGCCGCATTGTTGGATTCATGCGAGCCTGACCAATATTTTTAAAGCAAGTTAGTTAATCATGTATTTACGGAACTGGGCTTTATGAGATCAAATATGGGCACGATATTTTGAACGCCATTGGTGCGAAATAGATTTGAAAGCCGCTTTGAACAACCCAAGTGACAGAACGGCGACAGCCGCTGACTTGCCGGAGAGACAGAATGACGAATTTAGAAAAAACTGAGTGCGACGCTGTGTTTAACTCGCCGGCCTATAATCAGCACGAACAGGTGATTTTCTGCGCCGATGCCGAGAGCGGGCTGCGCGCCATCATCGCCATTCACAATAGCCGGCTCGGCCCGGCGCTGGGCGGCTGCCGCATGTGGCCTTACAAATGCGAAAATGAGGCAATCACCGATGTGCTCCGCCTGTCGCGCGCCATGAGCTATAAGAACGCCCTGGCGCAACTTTCGACCGGCGGCGGGAAAAGCGTCATTATCGGCGATCCGAAAAGCGACAAAAGCGAGGCCCTGTTTCACGCCTTTGGGCGCTTCGTCGAGAGCCTCGCCGGGCGCTATATCGTCGCCGAGGATGTCGGCACGACGGTTGAGGATATGAACCAGATCAGAAGCCAGACCGCTCATGTTATGGGTTTCTCCGCGCAACAGGGGAGCAGCGGCGATCCTTCGCCGGTCACCGCCTACGGCGTCTTTTGCGGCCTTAAGGCAGCAGTCGAATACCGCCTCGGGCGCAGCGAACTGGCGGGATTGCGCGTTGCCGTGCAGGGAATCGGCAATGTCGGATACCAATTGTGCAAATATCTGCATGAGGCCGGGGCAAAACTGATTGTGAGCGATATTCAACTTGATGCGATGGCCAGGGCGGAAGCGGATTTCGCCGCCGAACGTGCGCCCGGCACAGAAATACACGATCAGGACGTCGAGGTTTTCGCTCCCTGTGCTCTTGGCGCGGAAATAAACCGCCGCACGATCCCACGCCTGAAGGCGCAAATCGTTGCCGGCGCCGCCAACAATCAATTGGAGCGGCCCGAGGATGGCGCCGATCTGGCGGCGCGCGGCATTCTCTATGCGCCCGACTATGTCATTAATGCCGGTGGTGTCATTAACCTTTCTTACGAGCGCGAAAGCGGCTATGACCGCGCTGAGGCGATGACCCACACCGCGCGCATCCATGATATCGCCATGGAAATATTCAGCCGCGCCGAGCGCGAAAGCCGGCCGACAAGCGATATTGCCGACGCCATGGCTGAGGAATTGCTCACCGGAGCTCGTTAGGCGGTTGACGGATTGAACACGGCAAGGCATTTATCCGCCGACGCCACTTCAGGCGCAAATTATCAAAACAAGAAGTAGCTCCATGAAACTTGTCAGCTATGAATTGGCCGGCGCCGTGCGCCTCGGCCGGATTGACCCCGAGGCGGGAAAAATCTATCCGCTCGGCGACAGCGAAACGGCCTACGGCAATGACATGGTCGCGCTTATCGAGCGCCACCCGGTATTGAATACGGCTTTGCCGACGGAAGATTCGGGTGTGGCGCTCGATCAGGTGAAAATCCTGGCGCCGATTCCCTCGCCGCGCAAGAACATCTTCTGTGTCGGTAAGAATTATTTTGAGCATGCGCAGGAATTCACCCAAAGCGGCTTCGACGCGACGAGTAAACGCGGCGACAATGTGCCGGATAATCCGATTATTTTTACCAAGGCGCCGACCACGGTTATTGCGCCGGGTGATGATGTGCCGCTCCACGCGGAACAAAGCACGCAGATGGATTACGAGGCGGAGCTCGCCGTTATCATCGGCACGGGCGGGCGCGGTATTTCCAAGGCGGCGGCTTTCGACCATGTCTTCGGCTACACCATCGCCAACGATGTGACGGCGCGCGACCTGCAGCTCAAGCATCGCCAATGGTTCATCGGCAAATCACTCGATGGCACCTGCCCGATGGGCCCCTATATCGCGACTGCCGATGAAATCGATGCCGAAAATCTGACCATCCAATGTTGGGTGAATGGCGAATTGCGCCAGGACGCTAATTCGCGCGATCTGATTTTCGATATCCCAACCCTGATCGAAACCCTATCCGCCGGCATTACACTGGAGCCCGGCGATATCATCTCGACCGGCACGCCGGCCGGCGTCGGCATCGGCTTCGACCCACCGCGCTTTCTTGCACCGGGTGATGTGGTTAAGATTGAAATTGAGGGATTGGGGATACTGGAAAACACGATTGCCTGACGGCAATATAGAAAACACAATTGCCTGACGGCAATTGTTGAATTTACCAGGGGGAATGCAGGGACATGATGAACATCAACGGAAAATTACTTGAAGTCGAGCAACATGGCGAAGGCGATGCCATGATTATGGTGCACGGCCTCGGCGGCTCGTCGAATGCCTGGCACCCGCAGGCAACGATTTTGTCACGCTCGTTTCACGTTATCCGGCCGGATATGGAAGGCTCGGGACGCTCGCCGGCCAAGGGCAAGATCACCATCGCCACACTGGCCAAGGACATCACTAAGCTGATGGATAAGCTGAATATCAAATCGGCCCATCTGCTCGGCCATTCCATGGGCACCATCGTTTGCCAACATATCGCCGCCGGCAGCCCGTCCCGGGTAAAGAGCCTGGCCTTGTTGGGGCCTCTGGCCGAACCGCCGGCACCGGCACGTGGCGCTCTCAAAGACCGCGCCGGCGTGGCACGCAGCAAAGGCATGGCGCCGATCGGCGATGCTCTGGTGCAGGCGGCGCTATCAGCCGATTCGCGCGCCCATCAGCCGGCCGTCGCCGCGTTCCTGCGCGAGGGCATCATGCGCCAGGACGCCGAGGGTTATGCCCGTACCTGCGAAGCGCTGGCCGGAGCAAAATCCGCCGACCTCGCCAAGATCAAATGCCCGACACTGCTCATCACCGGTGACGAGGACGGCGTCGCGCCGCCGGCCAATGTGCAAAAACTGGCACGCGCCATCAAGCGCTCGCAGACACTGATATTGGATCGCTGCGGACATATTACGCCGATTGAAAAACCGGCTGAGGTCAACGCCGCTCTGCTTAACTTTTATTTCGGCTGACGGCGGCAATGGCGCGCGGAAACGGCGACAGCAAACCTTCAAAGAAACCGGCAGCGGCAAAAAGAAAGCCAGAGGCCACAGCAAAGGCAAAGGCAAAGGCGAAAAAGCCGTCTGCGGC
>JABIXB010000035.1 GCA_018666805.1 Rhodospirillaceae bacterium
ACGCCGGCCCTGCCGAGCACGGCGCGCCCGCACGGCGAATATTCGACTACACGGGAAGATCTCTCGGCCGAAGAATATATGAAGGGCGATATCCGTCTGTTCCAGTTTCTCGGCGTGTTCAATGTCACCGGACAACCGTCCGTGTCGCTGCCATTGGCGCAAGGGTCTGACGGCCTGCCGATTGGCGTGCAGTTGGCCGGCCGGTTGGGGGATGAGGCGGTGTTGGTCAGGGTTGCGCGCGATCTCGAAGAGGCGATGCCGTGGTACGCGCGCACGCCACCGGTTCACGCCGCCAATCCGGCTATGTCTTAGCGCCTTCGACGAGGCCCATCAGACGAGATTCCGGATACCACGTCTCGGCATGGCGCCAACCTGCGCGCGACAGCGGTGGATTGGTTTCTTTCAACAATCCGTTGCTTCACTTTCTCCGGTACGACCCATTCATCTTGGTAAACATCGCCAGCTTGTCCGATATGCTATAGTTCGGCCAGAGGGGTGTTTGACAGGTGCGCGCGCGGCGCGGGCCAGTCCTTCACGAGGTGATAAATAATCATATCAGCCGGCAGGGCGGGGAGTAAGACATGGCGAGGCATATCAAATGCGGGAAATTGTTCACCGGGCTTGGTGAGGGCGCCGAGACGGGGCAGACCTTGGTTATGGACGGCGAGACGATCCGTTTTGCCGGCCCGAGCGCGGATGCGCCGCCGCCCGGGCCGGGTGATGAGGTGATCGATCACTCCGGACATTTCGTTTTGCCCGGTCTGATCGACATGCATGTTCATCTTTCTTATGGCAATGCCAAGACGGAAGAAGATATCGATCTCTATGCGCCGCTTGAGTTCCGCGCCCTGCGTGGGCTGGAGGCGGCGCAGCGGGTTCTCCTCGCCGGTTTCACCACGATGGCCGATCCGACCACCACTGGCCATGTCAGCCTGGCGATCCGCGATGCGATTGACGCTGGCCTGTTTGCCGGCCCGCGCATTTCCACTTCGGGCCGCCAGATTACCAACCGCCAGGGCCTCTCGGATTGGTATCCGAGTTGGATCGGTGTGCCGGAAACCTCGATCGGTGTGCTGTGCCGCGATGCCGCCGAAGGCATCGCCGAGATTCGCCTCGAGGTCAAAGACGGCGTTGATTTCATCAAGGTTGCGATCGATGGCGATTCGATGAACCCCGCCACCGATGTGTTGGTGGCGGGCTATGACCAAGATGAAATGTCGGCCATGGTGCGCGAGGCGCACCGTCTCGGTAAGAAGGTTGTTGTCCATGCGCGCGGCGCCGAGGGCGTGCTTTATTCGGCCCGCGCCGGCGCCGACGTGATCTTCCATGCCGCATGGATGGATGATGAGGGTCTGGAAGCGGTGGTCGAGAATGGCTGTGCGCTCTGTCCGACGCTCAGCCTGGTGGTCAATGATATCGATTTCACCCGGCCCGGCGATGGCTGCTATCCGGATTTTCCCGATGCCCATAAGCGCGAACTTGAAAGCGCCTGCATTAGCCTGCCGAAGGCGCGCGCGGCGGGGGTGAAATTTATGCTCGGCACCGATTCGGGCTTTGCCGTCACGCCATATGGCGAATGGCATGCGCGCGAGCTTGAACACTATGTCAAATATCTTGGCTTTAGCCCGGTCGAGGCGCTCAAATGCGCGACCGTTAATAACGCGGAATTTGTGCGCGAAGAGGGGCGCGTTGGTGCGCTGGAGGCTGGGCGGTTGGCCGATATCTTGGTCGTCGATGGCGATCCATTGGCCGATATTTCCGTGTTACAGGATCGTTCGCGCATCCGCGAAATTATCAAGGGCGGCGAGACGGTCAAGCTCGAAATCAACAAAGATGCACGGCGCTTACGCTCCGAATTTTCCTATGATTTGTGGAGCGACGTGTACACCCAGGAGCGCATCGGCGAGATTGGCATGGCGCCCAATCTCAACCAGCGCGCTGCGGAATAGGCGCGGGGCGGGGAGCATGGCCGTTCAATCGTTGCAGCATTATTGTTTGGCCGTGCCGGATCCGGCGCTTGGGGTAAAATTCTACGAGGATTTCGGCTTGGAAGGAAAGGCGCGGAGCGATCATGTGGCGCTGCGCTGCGCCGGGCGCGATCAGGATCAAGTACTGCTGGTCGAGGGATCTCGCCGGCAATTGCACCATCTTTGCTTTGCCACTCCGGCGGGTGAATTGGCAGCGCTGCAACAGGCGCTTGAGGCAGACGGCAGCGAGTTGCTCGACCCGCCCGCCGCGGCGGCGGCTGACGGGCTGTGGTTCCACGATCCTGAGGGGGTGCTGATCAATGTGCGCGCCGGTGAGGCCGCGCCCTGGGCCGAAGCGCCGGAATGGCATATCAATTCGCCGGGCCACTACACCCGCCAGGGCGAGCGCGGATATCCGCCGCGCGATCTGGTGATAAAGCCGCGCCGTCTCGGCCATGTGCTGACCTTCACCACCGACTTCCAGCGCCAGGTGGATTTCTATACCCGCGTGCTCGGCTTGCGCCTCAGCGACCAGTCCGAGGGGATGGTGGCCTTTCTCCATTGCCAGGGCGGCAGCGACCATCATGTGCTGGCCTTTCTCGCCGGTGATCGGCCCGGCTTCCATCACGCCAGTTTTGAGGTCGCCAATATCGATGAAGTGGGCCTCGGCGGGCGCCAGATGATCGCCAAGGGCTACCGCGACGGCTGGGGCTTCGGCCGCCATGTGATCGGCTCCAATTTCTTCCACTATATCCGCGATCCGTGGAACGGTCTGGCCGAGTATTTTTGCGATATCGATCACATTCCGGCCGACATGGACTGGGAGGCGAAAAACTGGCCGCTCGAGGATTCGCTTTATGTCTGGGGACCCGACGTGCCGGCGGATTTTCCCATCAATTTCGAAAATCCCAATTAGCCACAAGCGGCCCGGAATGTTGTGGATTATTTCTCCCAAGCGGGCGGTTGATTTGCGGTTAGGTCGATGAAAGTATTACATTCTTCGCCGGGCGAGCGAGTAGGTGCGGTGCCAGGAGGTGTAAAATAGTGCAGGAAACGGGCAATGATATCGTCGCAATGGCGGCGCGCATCAAGGCGCTGCGCCGCACCACGCGGCTGTCGCAAACTCAGCTCGCCGAGCGTCTCGGCACGCGCCAAAGCGTTGTCTCCCGTTGGGAAAAGGGCAAGCATATTCCCGACGACATCTTCATCGAAAAACTGGCCGAACTGTCGGGCCTCTCAGCCGCTCAGTTCCGCTACGGCAAGGACGACGGCAAGTCCGATGGGTTGATGCCGCGCACGGCCTGGGGGCGGCGTTTGACAGATCATCTTGAGGCGGCGCTGAAAATGGCGCGCAAATCCGACCAGCGCGATGTCGCCGGCGCGCTCTCGATTCTTCTTGAAAAATGTCTGCGCGAAGAAGCAGCCGAACGCGAGCAGCTCAATCGGCGAAAATAGCTTCGCGGAATTAGACGCCGAGAAAGCGCTGTACTGTTTGTCTCTCCGTATTGAGGTCGGCGCTCACGCCCTGCCAAACGACCCGCCCTTTTTCGATGATGTAATGGCGCTCGGCGAGACGCGATAAATCCTCAACATTCTTATCGATCACCAGGATCGACAGCCCTTCGCCCTTGAGGCGCGCCAGACAATCCCAAATCTCGCGCCGTATCATCGGCGCCAATCCCTCCGTCGCTTCGTCCAGGATGAGGAGCGACGGGTTGGTCATCAGGGCGCGGCCGATCGCCAGCATTTGCTGCTCGCCGCCGGATAGTAAATTACCCATGCTGGCTTTTCGCTCAGCCAATTGGGGAAACATGTTGTAGATTCGCTCTGTCGTCCACGGCTGGGCGGCGGCGGTCCGGTTGGCCGCTGTCGCGATAAGGTTTTCATGCACGGTCAGGTTGGGGAAAATCTGCCGCCCCTCCGGTACCAGCCCGAGGCCGGCCTGGGCGATTTTATGGCTCGCCAATCCGTCGAGGCGTAACTCGCCCAGCATAATGATGCCGCTGCGGGGCGGCACGATCCCCATGATCGCATGCACGGTGGTTGTTTTACCCATGCCGTTGCGCCCCATCAGCGTGACGACTTCAGCCTCGCCAACCGTTATGCTCATGCCGTTGAGCGCTTGGCTGGCGCCGTAAAAGACATCGATGCCCTTAACCTCAAGCATCGCGCACCGCTGCCTCACCGAGATAGGCGCGGCGCACATTTTCGTCAGCGCGGATTTCCTCGGGCGTGCCGGAAGCAATTATCTTGCCGCTGACCATGACGGTAACCCGGTCCGCCAGGGCAAACACCACATCCATATCATGTTCGATCAGAAGAATACTCTTGTGCGCCTTTAGGCCGTTCAGAAGATCAACCATAAGCGCTGATTCCTCCGCCCCCATTCCGGCCATCGGCTCGTCCAATAAAAGTAGTTTGGTGTCGCCCGCCAGCGCCATGGCGATTTCCAATTGGCGATGTTCGCCGTGCGACAGTTTGCGGGCGCTCATCGCTGCTTTGGCCGCCAGTCCAACCTGTTCCAGTGCGGCCATGGCGGGGCCGGTCAACCGCGCATCGCTGCGCGCCTTTTGCCAAAACCGATAGGAGTGCCCGGCATGCGCCTGCACCGCCAACATAGTGTTTTCGAGCACGCTCATGTCTTGAAAAATACTCGTGATTTGGAACGATCGCGCCATGCCGAGGCGCGCCCGGGCGTGCGGCGCGAGGCGGGTGATGTCGCGCCCGTAAAAAAATATCCGGCCGGAATCGGGCCGTAGCATGCCGGCCAGTTGGGCGATCAAGGTTGTCTTGCCGGCACCGTTGGGGCCAATCACCGCATGAATTTCGCCCTCCCGCACGGCCAGGTCCACATTCTCCGTGGCGTGGATACCGCCGAAGCTTTTGCTGAGCGCACGGGTTTCGAGAAGGGCATCGTTCATTTTTTCCGCTCCAGCGCGGCAATGACGCCCTCGATGCCGCCGCGCGCGAACAGCACGACGGCAACCAGAATTGCACCCAGAATAAGTGGCCAGTAGATGGTGGCGCCGGACAGCATTTCTTCCAGGAGAATAAATACAATGGCGCCGAGCACCGGGCCGAACAGGCTGCCAGCGCCGCCGAGGACAACCATGAAAATCAACTCGCCGGAACGGGTCCAGCCCATCATCTCTGGGCTGAAGAAATAATTGTAGTTGCCCATCAGCCAGCCCGCCGCTGCCGCCATGGCGCCGGCGATCACATAACAGGCGAGGCGATAGCGAAACGTATCGAAGCCGAGCGACTGCATACGCGCCTCATTACCCTTGGCGCCTTGCACCACCATGCCGAAACGGGCGTTGACGATGCGGTAGACAAGAAAAAGGGCGCCGAGCAAAAAGGCAAGCACGACATAGTAAAATTCGAGATTGGCCTCCATATTGATGATGCCGGGAAATTCACTGCGCTGATCGATGACCAGGCCGTCATCGCCGCCATATTCCTCGATGCTGACAAAGGCGAAATAGGCCATCTGGGCAAAGGCCAAGGTGATCATAATAAAATAAACGCCTTTGGTGCGCAGGCAGATAAATCCGGTCACCAGGGCAAACAGGGCGCCGGCGGCGATGGCGATGGGCAATTGGATATAGCCACTATATTCGCTGTAATAAGCCGGTATGCCGACAGCGTAAGCACCGATGCCGATATAGGCGGCGTGGCCGAAACTGATCATGCCACCAAAGCCGAGAATCAAATTCAGACTGACAGCAGCACAGGCGAGAATCATCACGCGCAGCGCGAGGTCGAGCAGAAAAGGTTGGTCAAAGGCGCCGGTCACGGCCGGCAGCACGGCCAATGCGAGCAGCACCGCAATCATGACTCCCTGGCGAAGTGTCGGCCGGTTGCGCGCCATCATCAGTTACCGGTTCTTGGGCGGAAACAGACCGCGCGGGCGAAAATAGAGAATGCCGGCCATCAGAATATAAATCGCCATGGCCGAAAGCGCGGGAGAGGCCGTTTCCGCACTTTGATTGTTCATGAACAGCTTCATGAAATCGTCGAGATAGGAGCGTCCCATCACGTCGATCATGCCGATCAGCAACGCGGCGATAAAAGCGCCCCTGACCGAGCCGATCCCGCCGATGATGATCACCACGAAGGCGACGATCAAAATATCATCGCCCATGCCGATATTGGCTTCGGTAATCGGTGCGATCATCATGCCGGCGAGGCCGGCCAAGGCGGCGCCCAAGGCAAATACAAGCGTGAACAGTTTTTTGATATCGACGCCGAGCGCGCCCGCCATGCGCCGGTTGGAGGCGCCGGCGCGGATCAACATGCCCATGCGGGTATTGCCGACCAGCCAAACCAGCCCAACCGCAACGGCGAGGCCGATGGCGATAATGGCGAGCCGGAAGGCCGGAATTTCAATATCGGTAAACAGCGTGACGCGGCCGTCGAGAAAGTCGGGCAGGCGTATCGGGTTTCCCTCGGCCCCCCAAATAAGATGAACGGCGCCGTTAAAAAACAGAATAAGCCCGAACGTGGCGAGCACCTGATCGAGATGGTCGCGCTGATACAGATGGCGGGCAACGACAAGCTCGACCACCACGCCAAGCACAAAGGTAAGGATAATTGCGGCCAGCACAGCGAGGGGAAACGAGTCCAAAAGCGGCGTCAGGGTCACGCAAAAATAGGCGCCCATCATGTAGAGCGAACCATGCGCGAGGTTGACGAAATCCATGATACCGAAGACGAGCGTCAGTCCGGCGGCGAGGAGAAAGAGCAGAATGCCGAGCTGAAGCCCATTCAGCACTTGGCTGACGAATAAAATCCACTCCACGGCGTTAGCTCTTGATCATGGCGTTAGCGCCTGTCCCACTTGCGGGACCGCTTTTGCCCGATAATCCGTCCTTTAGAGTTTGCACTCCTTTGCGTAGACGTCCTGGTGGTTGGTGTAGACGGTGCTGACAATTTTGGTTGTCCAGCGCCCCGCACTATCGGTCGTCGCCTCGCGCAAATAGAAGTTTTGAATGGGAAAATGGTTGTTGCCGTAGCTGTATGGGCCGCGCACTGACGGATAGTCGGCCTTCTCCATCGCGGCGCGCATGCCGTCCATGTTGGAGAGATCGCCGCTGACAGCCTCGACCGCGCTTTTGATCAGAAACATGGCGTCGTAACTTTGCGCCGCGTAGAAGGAGGGATAACGGCCATATTTCTCCAGGAAGGCCGGAACAAATTTCTTGTTCTGCGGCGTGTCGAGGTCCGGCGACCAGAACTGCGTTGCCAGTGAGCCGAGTACGCCCTGCATGTCCGCCTTCTGGAACTTTGGCAGTCCAAGCGCATCCACCGTGAAGACCGAATAAAGCGGCATGCTCTCATTCAGACCGGCCTGCATATATTGCTTGATGAAGGCGCCACCGGCCTTGCCCGGATAAAACACAAAGAGCGCTTCCGCGCCGGAGGCTTTTGCCTTGGCGAGCTCAGCCGAGAAATCGAGCTGGGCATCCGCGCCCCACTTAGTCATGTCTTTGCCTTTGACTTCACCGCCAAAGGTGCGCTCCACGCCGGCCACCATATTCTTACCGGCGGCATAGTTGGGCGCCATCACATAAACCGATTTCACGCCGCGTTGGTTAAGCACTTCCCCGAGCGCCATTGGTGTTTGATCGTTTTGCCATGAGGTTGAGAAAAAATTCTTGTGGCACAGGCTACCGGCAATTTTGGACGGGCCGGCATTGGCGCTAATCATAAATTTTCCTGCATCGAGCGCGGATTTGCGCGACGCCAGTAGAACATGCGACCAGATATAGCCGGTGACGAAATCAACATCATCGTGCTTGACCAGCTTATCGGTCTTTTGCTTGCCGATCTCCGGTTTGAAACCGTCATCCTCGTAAATAACTTCGACCTCAAGCCCGGCCATTTTCCCGCCAATATGGGCGTAAGCCAAATCGAACGCGTCCTTCATATCGTTGCCGATAACGGCGGCAGGCGTGGTGAGCGTGGTGAGAAAGCCGATTTTTACTTTGTCCGCGGCCAGCGCCGGCGTGAGGAGCATGGCAGCGCCGACAATGGCGCCGATAACGGCTATGGCAACCTGAGATATGTGCTTGACCCTACCAATGCGCATTGAACCCTCCCAAATATCATCTTATTCCTCTGTGCGACTTCAATTTACGCATTTTTCCAGGACGGACTCCAACTATGTTTTTGGCCGAACAGTTGCACACCGCTTACGAAGCGACCTTGTTGGCGCATTGGATGCAGAGCACGGCAAAGGGGAGGGCGGCGAGGCGCTCGGCGCCGATATCCTTGCCGCAGCCGCTGCACGCGCCATAGCTGTCATCATCGATCCGTTTTAGCACCGAGCGGATCTTGGTGATTTCGTCCATGGCCGAGCTTTCCAGGCCTTCCAGCACTTCATCGCCGGAAATTTCCGAGGCCCGTTCTTCCCAATCCTGGCTGTGCGCCGCTCTGAGATCACTCTCTAAGCCGGCGACGCGGGCTTCCAATTCGCTGAGCCTTTGCTCCAATTGGCTTTTGAGGGCTTCAGTGTCGGTCATGGCTGTTTCTTTCTTCAGAATATCCTGGTAACGGGCCGGCTTCGGCTCTTACCCATACTACCTGATATTGATATGGCGACCCAAACATTTGAATGCAATAAGGTTCGACAGGCCGGAGGGAGCAGAATAAAACTAGCGCTGCCGCTTGATCGGCATACTGGAAGAAGAGGGTTTTATGTCGAGTAATTCCGAAGCGGTTTTAAACCAATTGCGCGGCGAGGCGCTCAATATTCGCCGTAATCTCTGGCGTGCGCTGCGCGCCGCCGGGTCGGGCCATGTCGGTGGATCGTCCTCGGCGGCGGATTTGCTCGCCGGGCTCTATTTCCATTATCTCAAACTGCGCCCCGAGCAGCCGGATTGGCCCGACCGCGACCGTTTTGTGCTCTCCAAGGGCCATGCCAATGCCGCCCTCTCCGCCGTTTTGGCGCAAGCCGGTTTTTTCCCCGGCAGCCTGCTGGATGATTTCTACGGCTATGAAACATTGATGGGCATGCATCCTGACATCAAACTCGCCGGCGTTGAAATGAGCACCGGCGGGCTCGGCCATGGCCTCTCCGTCGGCGTCGGCATGGCACTCGGCGCGCGCATGCAGGGGCGCGGTTTCAGAACCGTCGTCATGCTCGGCGACGGCGAATTGCAGGAGGGATCGAATTGGGAGGCGGCCATGGCGGCGGCCCATCTCGGGCTTTCGAACCTGACCGCGATCGTTGACTACAACAAAATTCAACAAAGCAATCATGTGCATGAAGTGCTTGCGCTCGAGCCGTTGGCCGATAAATGGCGGGCGTTCGGCTGGTCGGTGCGCGAGCTTGACGGTCACGATATGGATGAAATCGTGACAGCGCTCGATGCGCTGCCTTTTTCGCAGGACGGGCCGTCGCTGATACTTGCTCATACAGTCAAGGGCAAGGGCGTGAGTTTCGCCGAAGACACCCACCTCTGGCACCAGAACGTGATTGACGAGGAGACCTATCAAAAGGCGTTGAGCGAGTTGGGAGAGCCGCAATGAACATCATGTCGGAAACGGCCTCCGAGAAGGCGGCAAATCAAACGCGGGTTGCTTTTGGGCTTGCTCTCACCGAAATGGCCGGGCGTGACGACACCATCGCCGCCATATCCGCCGACACGCTCGATTTGATTGGCCTGCGCGATTTTCTCGATAAATATCCCGAGCGTCTGGTCGATGCCGGCATTGCCGAGCAAAACGCCATGGGCATCGCCAGCGGTCTCGCGACCACCGGCCTGCGGCCCTTTCTTTGCGGCTACGCGCCATTCATTACCGCGCGTTCGATGGAGCAGCTCAGGAACGATGTCGCCTATGCCAACCAGCGCGTGGTGATTGGTGCGGCGGCGAGCGGTGTCTCGCTCGGCGTTTCCGGTGGCACTCATCATGCGCTTGAGGATTTGGCGTTGATGCGCGGGCTGCCCAACATGACGGCGATCGTCCCGGCCGATGCGCATCAGGCGTGGCAGGCGACCCAGGCGACGGCGGAAATCGACGGGCCGGTCTATATTCGCCTCGGTGGGCGGGTTGTCGAGCCGGAAGTAACCGCGCGCGATGCGGATTTCCAAGTTGGCCGGGCGGATGTTCTGCGCCAGGGCAATGATATCACGATCATCGCCTGCGGATGTTTGCTGGTGTCTGCGCTGGCGGCGGCGGACGCATTAAAGGCACAAGGCGTGGCGGCCAGGGTGCTCAATATGCACACCATCAAGCCGCTCGACCAGGATGCGATCCTCGCCGCCGCGGCGGAAACAAGAGGCATCGTGACCGCCGAGGAACACCGCATCACCGGCGGCCTCGGCGGCGCCGTGGCCGAATTGCTGGCGCGGGAAAACCCAACGCCGATGCGCATGGTCGGCATGCCCGACGAATTCGCCATCGTTGGCCCGACCGACAAAGTACGTGAGGGCTACGGCATGAGCAGCGCCAACATCGTCGCGTCGTGCCTGGAACTCTTGGGCTAAGCCTTTATTACCAGTGCACCATCGGCAGACCGGCGACGGGGGAGCGGAAGTAGGGGATGCGCTCGCCGCGTAAGGAGCCGAGATAGACGGTCTTTAGGTCGGCGCCGCCGAAAGTGACGCTGGCCATCCACGGCGCGACCTTGCCGGATGCGGCGAGCATCAGCTCGGGCGTGATCTCGCGCGCAAGAAAGGCTCTCTCCAAAGCATCGGTGGCTGCATCGTCGCCGTCTTCGAAGAGAATGCGGCACTCGCCTTCAGGTGTCAGCGCGAACAGCTGGTCGGACATGATCAAGGTGCCCCAGAGATTGCCGTAGGCGTCGAAGGTTATGCCGTCGGGGAAGCCTTTGCCGAGGTTTGACGGGCCGAATACCTCCCGCCCGATGAGCTCACCGTCTTCCTGAACACGAAGACGCGAAATGCGTTTCCCCGTGGTTTCCACCACATAGAGGAATTCCTCCTTGGCATCGAGGCGGATTTCATTGGTGAAGGTGAAGCCGTCGGCGACGATGCGTATTGTTCCCTGATCGACCAACGCGACATAGCCGTCATCCACATCTGGTGTGAACGAACGCATCCAATTGACTGCGCGGGTCGATATTGTAATCCAGATACGGTTCTTCGAATCGCGCAGGACGAAGTTGACCTTGCCCATCGGCTTGCCGTCGATATTGTCGTGCAGGGTGACGGTTTCGCCGCTGCGGCTCATCTGTTCGAGCAAATCGGTGCCGTAATTGGCGATCAAAATGTCGCCATTCTCGGCAAAAGCGAGGCCGTTCGGCAGGGTGCCTTGGGTAAAGCGCGCTTCCTCGCCGTCGGCCTCGGAAAATTTGGCTTGTTCGGTGGCGGCAATAAGCTGTTGCGTGCCGTCGGGCGCGATACGCACCACGCCGCCGCGTGCATCGGCGCTCCAGAGCGTACCGTCGCGCTCGGCCAGGATACATTCCGGGCGTTGCAGGCCGTCGCCGATAAATTTGATATCTTCAGGCGCAACGGAAAAGCCATCGAGCGGATTTACGGTCATATCAACGGGCCTCGGTCTTCTTCGGGTTAGTGCATCTTGGGCGATTTCATGTAGAGCATGCGGTCTGAGGAGGAGATGCTGACATCGGTGATTTCGCCGTTGCGCAGCAAAGTGAGCGGTACTTCCACCCCGGCATTGCCGAGCGACCAAATCTTGCGCAGCATGGCGGCGAGATCATTGACGGATTCTCCCGCCACGGCGAGAACGACATCGCCGGTCTGCACATCGGCGCTTTCCGCCGGTCCGTCTTCGGCCAGCCCGGCGACGATCAACTGCCCGTCAGACTCGGCCGTGTAGGCGCCGAGCCAGGGACGTTGCGGATGCTGGCTTTTGCCGAATTTCAGCAGGTCATCAAGGATCGGGTCGAGTATGTCGATCGGCACGACCATATTGCCGTCGACCTGGGTGTCATATTCATCGATCTGTTGGACGAACAGCGAGCCGATGCCGAGTAGTTCGCCTTCGCTGTTGAGCAGCGCGGCGCCGCCCCAATTGGGGTGCGGTGGCGTGGTGAAAATGGCTTCGTCGAGCAAATATTCCCAATAGCCGGCGAATTCGCGTTTTGCCGCAATCCAGGCACTGAGCGCGTGGCGTTGGCCGCCATGGCCGGCCATGATGACCGGGTCGCCCATCCCCGCCGAGTGCGAATTTCCGAGCGGAACCGGCGGCGCGGTAATTTTTGCCAGCGCCTGCACCAGACCAAAGCCGGTATTGTGATCATAGGCCACCACATGCGCCGGAATGGCGTCACCATCGTTGGACAGCAGCCACACGGTCTCCGCTTCGGCGATCAAATAACCAATGGTGAGAACAAGGCCATCGGCGCGGATGAGAACGCCATTGCCCATCCGCTCCGTGCCCAGCACCTGGGCGGTGAAGGCATCCTCCGGAATTTCCGAGCGCAGCGCGAACACAGCCGACAAGGTGGTCTCCAGGTCGAAGGCGAAATCTCCTGCCTTGGGCCGATTGGCCGCTGGAATTTCCCATTCGTCGGGGTTATCAGGCATGATTAATATTTGTATTTTTAATACGTTGTGGTGGATTGTTGATAGTTTCCATAAGCGGACCTGCTGCCAGCGAGGCGCCGATGCGCTCGGCCTCGACGGGGCCGTAGAGGGTGCTGCGCCGCTCCGGTGTGCGGTCGATGCTGGCGATCAGCGCGTCCATCTCTTCCGGCGGCATTTCCTGCCCCCACGAGGCGCCGGCGGAACGCGTTATGGTCTCGTTCATCAGCGTGCCACCCAAATCGTTGGCGCCGGCGTTGAGGCAGGCCTTGGCGCCTTCAGGACCCATTTTGACCCACGAAGTTTGAATGTTGCTGATGTGTGGATGGAGGGCGAGGCGCGCGACCGCATGCATCAGGATCGCCTCGCGGTAGGTCGGGCCTTTGCGCGCCTGGCCCTTGAGATAGACCGGTGCTTCCATATGAACGAAGGGCAGGGGCACGAATTCGGTAAAGCCGCCGGTGCGCGCCTGTAATTCGCGCAGGCGCAACAGATGGCGCGCCCAATGGTTGGGCGTTTCGACATGGCCATACATGATGGTGCTGGTGGTTTTGATGCCGAGCGAATGGGCCGTCTCCATCACCTCGAGCCATTGCCTTGTGTTGATCTTGTCGGCGCAGATGATGGCGCGGATTTCGTCGTCGAGAATTTCGGCGGCGGTGCCGGGCAGGCTGCCGAGGCCGGCGCCTTTTAACTGGGCGAGAAAGTCACGCAGTGGAATGCCAAGTGTTTCCGCGCCCTGCCACACTTCGAGCGGCGAGAAGGCGTGGATATGCATGTCGGGCGCTGCCTCTTTCACCGTGCGGCAGATATCGAGATAGGTCTGGCCGCTATAGTCGGGATGAATGCCGCCCTGCATGCAAACCTCGGTGGCACCGCGCTGCCAGCCCTCGGCGACGCGGCGCGCGATTTCCTCATGTTTGAGGTCGTATGGCCGGCCGCGCAGGTTTTCGCTCATCTTGCCTTTCGAAAAGGCGCAGAATTGGCAGCGGAAATAGCAAATATTAGTATAATTGATATTGCGGTTGACGACATAGCGGATGACATCGCCGCTCATCTCGGCGCGCACCCTATCGGCTGCCTGACACACCGCCTCGAAGGCCGGGCCGCGCGCCTGGAACAAGCTGACAATTTCCGCCTCGCTCAGATTTTCGCCGGCCTCGGCCTTGGCAAGCGTGCGCAGCAATTCACCGCGTGGCGCCGGCAGGGCAATGCTTTCCGGAACCGGCAACGCCAGCACCGTGCCGGGCGACCAATCCTCGGTGCGGGCCAGGCCATCGGCGTCGCTCGCCTGTAGGATGGCGGTCTCCATCGCCGGTTCGAGCCAGCGCTTGGGCGTGCGCGCATAGGCCGGGTAGAGCGCCAGGCGCTCGCTCAAACGCTTGCCGCAAGCGGCGGTATCGCGCGCCAGTGCATCGAGATGCGGCCACGGCGCTTCCGGATTGACGAAATCCGGGGTCACCGGCGACACCCCGCCCCAATCGTTGATGCCGGCGCCGACCAGGGGGGCGAGGCCGCCTGGGCTGAGATTGGGCGGCGCCTGGATGTTCATCTCAGGCCCGAAGATCAGGCGGGCGCAGGCGATGGTCCAGCGCAGTTCGTTGAGGTCGGGTTCCGGCGCCTCGGCCATGCGGGTGCCGGGCTTGGCGCGGAAATTTTGGATGATGACTTCCTGGATATGGCCGTAGCGCGCCTGTAGCTCTTGTATTGCTACTAAAGATTCGAGGCGCTCAAGGCGGGTCTCGCCGATGCCGATCAGGATGCCGGTGGTGAACGGAACAGCGAGCTCACCGGCGAGGCGCAGGGTTTCGAGCCGCGCCGCCGGCTGTTTGTCCGGCGAGCCGTGATGGGCCATGCCCTTTTGCGTGAGGCGCTCGGAGAGGCTTTCCAGCATCAGCCCCTGCGATACCGAGACTTTGCGCAGTGCCAGCATGTCCTCACGCGTCAAGACGCCCGGATTGAGATGGGGCAGGAGGCCGGTTTCCCTGTGCACCAACGCTGCCATATCGGCAAGGTAGGAAAGGGTGGTCGCATGACCCATTTCCGCAAGCTCGCGGCGCACCATCTGATAGCGCAGCTCCGGCTTGTCGCCGAGGGTGAACAGCGCCTCCTTGCAACCCGCTTCGGCGCCATCGCGAGCGACTTTCAGAATTTCATCCGCTGTGAGAAAGGCGCGCTCGCCCTTCCTCGGCGGATGGGCAAAAGTGCAATAGTGGCAAACATCGCGGCACAGCTGTGTCAGCGGGATGAAAACTTTGCGTGAATAAGTGATCAAGTCGGGGTGCGCGCTATCGCGCAAAGTGGCGGCCTGGTGCTCGAGCTCGGCTTGCGGCAAGGCCGCGAATTTTTGCAGAAGATCTTCTGCGCCGGACGAGATTTTGGCGATGCCGTTCATGCCGATCTCAGCTCGAGTTGAAAACGCGCCGCGACACCGCTGTCGCGTAAAAATGTGTGGCTTGCCGTTTCCGCCGGGCGGGCGAGCAGCGCTTCGAGGTCGGCTGCGGTATCGATATCGAGGCCGAGCCCGGCGAGCGGCGCAATCGTCGGCGAAATGCCGCCGCGCCGCGCCGCTTCAAGATGGGGAAAGAAGCTGTTGTCGCCAAAGCGGAGCGTCACGCTGTCGGGCGGCGAGCAAATGACGCAATTCGAGCCTTGCTCGTCGCGCGCCGGAACAATCGTCATCGCCGGCGCCGGCAAATGGGCTGCTATCACCTGCTCGATCTCAGTCGGCGTCACCAGCGGTACATCACCCGGGATTTGCACGATTGTTTCCACCCCGCGCGCCATCAGTTGTTGAATGCCGTGGGAAACAGCCGCAGTCTGGCCGCCATTCTCGGCTTCAGGGGTAATTGTGGCGCCGTATTCAGCCGCCATCAGCTCAGCCTCCGCGTCGCGCGTGATCAGTGCAATACCGTCGAGCGACGCGGCGCCGGCGAGGGCGCGCAGCACATCGCTCAGCATCGCCCGGTAGAGACCGTGCCGCTCTTCAGGACTCAATACAGGTGACAGACGCTGCTTGGCGCCCGCCAAATCTTTGACCGGAACTATTGCCCACATCAGCTTGAAATGGTCCCTGGCGGCAGCAAAATACGCGTCTTGGTTTTCAACTTCGATCAGCCTTGCTGGAGGTAAAAAACGCCGAAATGACGCTATGAAAAAGGCCGCACTGTGTCAAACAATCCCATAGGAAATACTTGCCTTCACGAGCTGTTGCGAGGGACAAAGACAGCTAATAAATATAACGCGGTTGGGAGAAGGCAATGAAGATTACGGTTATCGGCGGCACCGGTCCGCAGGGGCAGGGATTGGCGCAGCGCTTTGCCCTGGCCGGGGTGGATGTCATTGTCGGCTCGCGCGATGCGGCGCGCGCCGCCACCATCGCGGCCGAGCTTTCGGCGCCCTTGAAAGATGCGCCGGGCAATATCACCGGCATGGATAATCTCGCCGCCGTCGAGGCCGCCGATGAAATCGTCATCCTGGCCGTGCCTTACGGCGGGCACGACGCCACGCTGAAGGGCATCGCGAGCGCTCTCCATGGCAAAATTCTCGTCGATATCGTCGTCCCTCTGGCCGAGGGTAATCCCAAAAAGGCGGCCATGCCGCCCGAGGGCTCGGCCACAGAGGCGGCGCAGGCGATGCTGGGCGAGGATATTCCCGTCGTCGGCGCGCTGCACAATGTCTCGGCCCATGTGCTCGCCGATCTTGAGCAAGGCATCAATTGCGACATTCTGGTATGTGGCAACAAACTCGAAGCCAAGCAAAAGGTCATGGCCCTGATCGAGCGCCTCGGCGTCATCTGCTACAATTGCGGTCTGGCCGAAAGCGCGCGTTGCATCGAAGCGCTGACACCCATCTTAATTCGCCTTAACATGTCGAAGACGACGCCGTTCCGCCACGGCGGCGTCAGGGTTTGGGCTGAATAGGAACAGAAAAAATGGAATTCGCTTTTACAATTCGCGGTGACATGGACAAGAAACGGGTGGTCGCCATTTGCCGCCAGGCCGAGGCCGCCGATTTCGACTATGCCTGGTTTTTCGACACCCATGTGCTGTGGCGTGATCTCTATCCGCAGATGGCGGTGGCGATGGAGCATACCTCGAAGCTGCGCTTCGGCCCCTGTGTGACCAATCCGCAAGTGCGCGAATGGTCGGTTGCGGGCAGCCTGTTTGGCGCCCTTGCCGTGCAAAGCGATGGCCGCTTCGATCTCGGCGTCGGACGTGGCGACAGCTCGGTGCGCGTCGTTGGCAAGCGCCCCGCCACCGTCGCCCGCATGGAGAATTTTTGCGAGACCATGAAAGGCCTCGTGCGCGGCGATCCCGTGATTTATGACGACCGCCCCGAGCCGGTCGTTTTCGATTGGACGGGCGGTTACGAGATGCCGCTCTGGGTCGCCGGTTACGGCCCCAAGGCGCTCGCCGCCGCCGGACGGCAGGGCGATGGCCTGATTGTGCAATTGGCCGAGCCATCGCTTTGCCGGTGGATGGGTGATGCGGCCAAATCAGCCGGCGTCGATGCCGGGCGCGACATGAGCAATTACCGCATTATGGCCTGCGCCCCGGCCTGGGTTGGCGGCAAGGATAAGGGGGTGGCTCAGACCAAATGGTTCCCGGCCCTGGTCGGCAACCATATCGCCGATATCCTCAAATGGTACGGCTCGGATACGCGCGAGGTGCCGGAAGCCTTGACCGCCTATGTGCAAAGCAGAGAGGGCACGGGCGCCGACGAGGGCTATGACTACAAGCAGCACACCCAGATGGACGATGAAAATTCCTATTATGTAACCGACGAGACGACCGACGCATTTTGCCTGATCGGCCCGGCGGAAGCGCATGTCGAGAAATTGCGCCGGCTTGAGGCAGCTGGCGTGACGCAATTTAATATCTATCTCTGCAGTGGAGAGGAAGAACGCCAGATCGCGGAGTATGGCGAACATATTATTCCCCATTTCCGCCAACAATAAAGTGCAGGAGAAAATTGATGGAATTCGGCATAGCCTTTAAAGGCGACCTTGATCACAAACGCATGCTCGCCATCTCGCGCCAAGTCGAGGCCGGTGGGTTCGATTATATCTGGTTCTTCGATTCCCACATAATCTGGTCCGACGCCTACACTCAGGTCGCGGCCAGCATGCAGCACACCGATCATGTGCGCTATGGACCGCTGGTGACCAATCCCAAGGTGCGCGACTGGTCGGTGGCGGCGAGCATCTTCGCCACGCTCAATCGCATGAGCGGCGGGCGCATGGACATGGCGGTCGGGCGCGGCGACAGCTCGATGCGGGTGATGGGCAAAAAGCCGGCAACCCTCGCGACTCTGGTCGAATTTGTCGAAGCGATGAAGACCATGGTGCGCGGCGACAGCTTCACCTATGACGATTGCCCCAATCCGGTTTTCATGGATTGGACAGACGGCAACGAGTTGCCGGTGTGGATTGCCGCCTATGGTCCGAAGGCGCTGAAAGTAGCGGGCGAGCATGGCGACGGCCTGATCATCCAGCTTGCCGATCCTGGCCTCTGCCAATGGTTCAGCGAGCAGGCCAAGGCCGGCGGCGAGGCGGCCGGGCGCGATATGTCGAAATTCCGGGTGCTGTCGTGCGCGCCGG
>JABIXB010000036.1 GCA_018666805.1 Rhodospirillaceae bacterium
AAAACCCTGGTCACCGGCTTCGCCCGCATCGACGGCCGCCTGGTCGGCATATTGGGCAATAACGGTATTTTGTTTTCTGAATCGGCCCTGAAGGGCACGCATTTTGTCGAACTCTGCTGCCAGCGCGGCATTCCTTTGATATTCCTGCAAAACATCGTCGGCTTTATGGTCGGCAAGCGCTATGAGCAGGGCGGTATCGCCAAGGATGGCGCCAAGCTGGTGATGGCGGTTGCGTGCGCCAATGTGCCGAAATTCACTGTCGTGATCGGCGGCAGCTTCGGCGCCGGCAATTACGGCATGTGCGGCCGTGCCTATGATCCGCGCTTTCTCTGGATGTGGCCCAATGCGCGCATTTCCGTCATGGGCGGCGAGCAGGCGGCGAGCGTGCTGGCGCGCATTCGCCGCGACCGCATCGAGGCTGAGGGCGGCGACTGGCCGGAGGACGAAGAGGCCGAATTCAAGGCGCCGATCCGCGAGCAATATGAAACACAAGGACAACCCTATTATTCCTCGGCCAGACTGTGGGATGATGGCGTTATCGACCCGGTGGATACCCGCACCGTGCTCGCCCGCGGGCTGGCGGCGGCGGCGAACGCACCGGCTGAGAAAACAGAATTTGGCATATTTAGGATGTAAGCACATGGCTGAAGGAACAGTTCTTGTTACCGTGGATGCCAAAGGCGTGGCCACCGTCACGCTGAACCGTCCCGAGATGCACAATGCGTTTGATGAGGATACGATCGCCAGACTGACGCGGGAGCTGCGCGCGCTTGGCGATGATGAAGATGTCCGCATCGTGGTGTTGAACGCACGCGGTGCGTCCTTTTGCGCCGGCGCCGACCTCAAATGGATGAAGCGCACGGCGGAGTTCAGCGAGGCGGAGAATTTGCAGGACGCAAGTGTGCTCGCCGAACTGCTGCTGGTCCTCGATACCTTGCCCAAACCGACGCTTGCCTTGATCCAGGGCCCGGCCTATGCCGGCGGCGTCGGGTTGATATGCGCCTGCGATATCGCCATCGCGGCGAAGAGCGCGCGCTTCGCCATCACCGAAGTGCGGCTTGGCTTGATCCCGGCGGTAATCAGCCCGTTTGTCATCAATGCGATTGGCGAGAGCCGGGCACGGCGCTATTTCCTCACCGGCGAGCGCATCGATGCTGCCGAGGCCGAACGCATCGGCCTGGTGCATGATGTGGTGCCGGACGAGGCGTTGAAGGTGCGCGGCGAAACATTCGTCAAGATGCTGTTGCAAGGCGGGCCGAATTCGCAGACCGAAGCCAAGGCATTGATCGCCGCCGTGCATGGCCGCCCGCTCGACAATAACATGCTCGTCGACCTGGCCAGGCGCATCGCCCGGGTGCGCGTCTCCGATGAAGCGCAAGAGGGCATGGGTTCGTTTTTGGAGAAGCGGAAACCACGGTGGCAATAATTATTTACCGTCGTTATCGCTGATGGCGCTCCATCTTCTCAAACTCGCCGTCGGCATCGAGAATATCGGTCATTTACGCGACGTGCAGGCGCGCCGCCTGGCCGAAAATGGCGATTTGCGCCATGTCACCCGGTTCATGCCGCGCCGCGCCGAGCAGGTGTTGGAGGGCGGATCGCTCTATTGGGTGGTGCGCAACATCATCCGCGTACGCCAGCGCCTGCTCGACCTTAAGCTCGTCACCGAGAATGAGAGCGGCGGCACAAAATGCGCCTTCATTCTCGATCCGGAACTGATCTTGACCATTCCGGTACGGCGCCGCCCGCATCAGGGTTGGCGCTATTTCGAGGCCGACAGCGTGCCGCCGGATCTCGGCACCTCGTTGCAGGAATATGCCGATATGCCGCCGGAGATGATGGCGGATTTGCGCGCGCTCGGTCTGATCTGATATTCCGCACCGCGCGATTCATGCTAGTCTTTGATTAGAAAAATAAAAGGGAGATAAATCACATGGCCGATAAAAACTGGCGCATTACCGGCGATTATTTCGAAACCTGTAATTGCGATTATCTTTGCCCGTGCATCTATACAAATATGACGGCGCAGCCGACGCACGACACCTGTATCGCCGCCATTGCCATGCGGGTGAATGATGGCGCCTTCGACAAAGTCGACCTTGCCGGCGTCGCCTTTATCATCTGCATCAGTGTCGATGGCCCGATGGCAAGCGGCAATTGGACCGTTGGTTTGATCATTGATGATAAAGCAAGCGATGCCCAGGTTGGCGCCGTTGGGCAAATTTGTTCGGGCGATTTCGGTGGGCCGATGGAACTTGGCAAAGCTTTGGTCGGCGATTTTGCCGGCATCGAGCGCGCCGCGATTGAGATCGACAAGCAGGACATGTCGTTCAGCGTCAAGGCCGGCAACCTGTTTTCCAATGCCGCCGAGGCGACGGCCAGCGCGCACGACCCAAAAGTGCCGATCCATATCGACGATACCGCCCATCCGGCCAACAAGCGCCTTGCGCTCGCGGTCGGCAGCGAGAGCCACATGCATGCATTCGGCATCAACTGGGATGATGCCGAGGGCGGGCATAACGGCCACTTTGCGCCGTTCGACTGGTCGCCGGCGTAAGCGCTGCCGTGAGCTATACCGAATGGAGCATCAAGGGGCCGGATTTTGGCAGTTGTAACTGTGCCTGGGGCTGCCCCTGTCAGTTCAATTCGCCGCCGACCAATGGCGATTGCCGTGGCATGGCGGCGATGCATATTGAGGAAGGATTTTTCGGCGATGTCAGGCTCGATGGTCTCAACTGGGTGAGCCTTTACGCCTGGCCGGGTGCGGTGCATGAGGGCGGCGGGGAACATCAATCGATTATCGATATCCGCGCCAGCGAAGAGCAGCGCGCGGCCATGCTGGCGATCAAAAGCGGCCAACATAGTGTGCCCGGCGCCACCGTGTTTGATGTTTTTGCCAGCGTTACCGACATCACCCACGAGCCGATATTTGCCGCCATTGAGTTTGACGTGGATGTCGAAGCCCGGACGGCGCGGGTGATCGTGCCGGGGCTGATCGAATCAATCGGCACGCCGATCCGCAATCCGATCACCGGCTCGGAGCACCGGGCGCAGATCGCCATGCCGGATGGCTTTGAGTTTCTCGTCGCCGAATGCGGTAGCGGCACGAGCAAAAGCAATGCCGCCGTCGCGCTCGACTTTACGGATAGTTACGGCCAGTTCGCGCATATTCACCTCACGCCGCGAGGCCCTGTAAGCTAGCGAGCGGCGGGGTAAAGCATGGACGGTATTTTTGTCGATATTCTAAAGCGCGACAGATGGGTGGTTCTGACCAGCTTGCTCATCGTTGCCGCGCTCGCTTGGGCCTATTTGATCAACATGGCGCTCGATATGGGCGCCATGGGAAATATGGGCGCCATGGCCGGGCAGATGAAGCCGTGGACGCTTCAGGACGGCATCCTGATGTTCGTCATGTGGGCAATCATGATGCTGGCGATGATGCTGCCGAGCGCGGCGCCGATGATCCTGATCTTTGCCCGGGTCAATGGCAATCAGCGCGACAAGGGCAATGCCTATGTGCCGACGATAATTTTTGCCGGCGGATACATTATTGTCTGGACCGCGTTCAGCCTGTTTGCCACGGCGGCGCAATGGGGGCTGCAATATGCCGCGCTGCTCTCGCCGGACCTGGTGAGCACCAGCGTTTATCTCGGCGGCGGGCTGTTCATTGCCGCCGGCATATATCAATGGACGCCCTTAAAACAGGCCTGTCTCAAACATTGCCGCTCGCCGCTCGAATTCATCATGCATCATTGGCGGCCGGGAGCGCGGGGCGCGTTCCGCATGGGATTGGGGCATGGCGCCTTTTGTCTCGGCTGTTGTTGGTCGGTGATGGCGCTGCTTTTTGTCGGCGGCGTGATGAATTTGATCTGGGTCGCCGTCATCACGATCTTTGTCGCGGTGGAGAAAATATTTCCCTATGGCGCGTGGGTCGGGCGCGTCACGGGATGCGCAATGATTGCAGCCGGAATCTATCTTATGGCCTAATAGGGCCCCGCCCGGGCTCGAGGACTGGCGATGGACAAAATATCGCAATCGCGTGCCGCCATAGCCGCGCTTTACCACGCCGATGAAGCGGATTGCGTAAAGCGCATGCTGCCGCGCGCTGAACTGCCGCGCGATGCCGAGCTGCGCGCCGCCGCGCGTGCCCGCACACTGGTCGAGACGGTGCGGCAAAACGAGCGCGAGGCCGGTGGCCTCGATGCGTTTCTCAACGAGTTCGGCCTCGATACGGATGAGGGCGTGGTGTTGATGTGCCTGGCCGAGGCGTTCCTGCGCATTCCCGACGAGGAAACCGCCAACCTTCTGATCCGCGACAAGATCGGCGGCGCCGCCTGGGAGGACCATCTCGGCGGCAGTGAATCGCTTCTGGTCAATGCCTCGACCTGGGCGCTGATGCTGGGCGGGCGCGTGATGCGCTTGCACGAAGCTTCCGGCAGCCGGCCTTGGCAGACGGTGCAGAAGGCCGTGGCTCGGGCCGGTGAGCCGGTGATCCGCCAGGCCGTGACCCAGGCGATGCGCATCATGAGCCGGCAATTTGTCATGGGCCGCGATATCGAAGAGGCCCTGGCGCGGGCGCGCGACGGCGCAGCGGCGGGCGTGCGCCATTCCTTCGACATGCTCGGCGAGGCGGCGCTCACCGCGCAAGATGCGGAGCGTTATTTCGATGCCTACCGTTCCGCCATTATCGCGATCGGCGCCCGTGGCGGAGATTCGAAGGATATATTTGCCGCGCCCAGTATCTCGGTCAAACTTTCGGCTCTGCATCCGCGCTTTGAATATGCCAAGGGTGCACGGCTTGAACAGGAGCTGGCGCCGCGTCTCATGGCGCTGGCCGAAACGGCGCGGCAATATGGCGTTGGCCTCAGCATCGATGCCGAAGAGGTGGAGCGGCTCGAACCAACGCTCGATATGTTTGCCGCCGTCTATGATTCGCCCGCCGCCGCCGGTTGGGAGGGCCTCGGGCTTGTCGTGCAGGCCTATCTGAAACACGCGCCGGCGGTGATCGACTGGCTCGCCGAGCTGGCCCGCGCCGGCGGGCGGCGCATCCCGGTCCGGCTGGTCAAGGGTGCCTATTGGGATAGCGAAATCAAGCGCGCTCAGGAGCAGGGGCTGGATGGATACCCGGTTTATACGCGCAAGGCGGCGACCGATATCTCCTATATTGCCTGTGCCCGGCGCCTGTTGAATCTCGGCGAATTATTTTATCCGCAATTCGCGACGCACAATGCGCGCACCCTTGCCACCGTCGCCGAACTTTCCGGCGCTGAGGTGGTGGCGTTCGAATTTCAGCGCCTGCATGGCATGGGCAAGGCGCTTTATGCTGCGCTCGGAGAAACGCACGATCAATCGGCGCCGCGCCGGGTCTATGCCCCGGTTGGCAGTCACAAGGATTTGTTGCCCTATCTGGTGCGCCGCCTGCTGGAGAACGGCGCCAACACTTCCTTCGTCAACCGACTGGCCGATGATGCCGCGCCGATCGACGACGTTATTCGCAGTCCGGCAGGTATTATTGGCGATGCGCCTTATCAACCCCATCCCGGCATCCCGCTGCCGGCCCGCCTGTTCGCTGCCGAGCGCGAAAATTCCGCCGGCGTTGATCTCTCGGACAAAGCGAGCCTCGCGCCGCTGTTGGCCGGTATCGAGGATGCGCTCGGCGCGGCATGGACGGCGCGGCCGATTGTCGGTGGGGTGGAATTTGACGGCACGCCGATGCCGGTGCTCGACCCAAGCGATCAGCGCCGCCATGTCGGAACGGTGATCGAAGCAAGCGAGAGCGCCACCCAGCAGGCGCTTGCGGCGGCGCGCGCGGCGTTTCCTACCTGGTCCAGCGCTTCGGCTGACACACGGGCAAGTGCCCTGGAGAAATATGCTGATCTGCTTGAAGCGCGCCGCGCCGAGGCGATGGCGCTGTGCATTCGCGAGGCGGGCAAGACCATTGCCGATGCCGTGGCGGAAGTACGCGAAGCGGTCGATTTCGCGCGCTATTATGCGGCCCGGGCGCGCGCCGATTTTTCCGAACCGTTCCAGCTTCCCGGCCCGACCGGCGAGGACAATCATATTTCGCTCGCGGCGCGCGGTGTCTTCGCCTGTATCAGTCCGTGGAATTTCCCGCTCGCGATATTCAGCGGTCAGGTGCTGGCGGCGCTCGCCGCCGGCAATGCGGTGATCGCCAAGCCGGCCGAGCAGACGCCACTGATCGCCGCCTTCGCCGTCCGCCTGATGCACCAAGCCGGTATCCCTGAAGATGTTCTGCATCTGCTGCCGGGCGCTGGCGTCAGTGTCGGCGCGGCGCTGACGGGGCATGAAGATATCGCCGGCGTTGCCTTTACCGGCTCGGAGCAGACCGCACGGCGGATCGCCGCTGCGCTCGCCGCCAAGCCGGGGCCGCTGGCGCCGTTGATCGCCGAGACGGGCGGGCAGAATGTTATGATCGTCGATTCCAGCGCACTTTTGCAGCAGGCGGTGGGCGATGCCGTCACTTCCGCCTTCTCCAGCGCCGGGCAGCGCTGTTCGTGCCTGCGTGTGGTATTTGTCCAGGAGGAAATTGCCGCCGCCTTTATTACCATGCTGGGCGGCGCCATGCAGGAACTCGAGCTCGGCGACCCAAAGCTACTGGCCACCGATGTCGGACCGCTGATCGATGGCGCGGCGCTCGGCGTGATGCAGGCACATGCAGCACGGATGGAGCGCGAGGCGACCTTGCACAGCGTCTCACCGCTGCCGGAAAGCAGCGAATTCGGCTTTCATTTCGCGCCGCGTGCATTCGAGATAGGTAGTCTCTCTATGTTGCAGGGCGAGGTATTCGGCCCGATCCTGCATATCGTCCGTTACAGTTCGGGCCAGCTCGATGCGGTGGTGGATGCGATCAACAAGACCGGTTATGGCCTCACACTCGGTATTCAAAGCCGCATTGATTCAACCACCCGGCGGATCATTGCGCGCGCTCGGGTCGGGAATGCATATGTGAACCGCAATATGATCGGCGCCGTTGTCGGCGTTCAGCCGTTTGGCGGCGAGGGCCTCTCCGGCACCGGGCCAAAAGCGGGTGGGCCGCGCTATTTGCACCGCTTCGCTACCGAGCGCACAGTGACGACCAACACCGCTGCCAGCGGCGGCAATTTACAACTGCTTTCCCTCGACGATGATCCAATCAAGGGTGGCATTCTGGATTAATGAGAGAGGTTACTTTGTGAGCGATAACGTTAAGCCTATTCCCCTGATCATCGATTGCGATCCCGGACAGGATGATGCCATTGCCCTGATGCTGGCCATGGCGTCGCCGGGCGAGTTGGATTTGCTCGGCGTGTCGGCCGTTGCCGGCAATGTGCCGCTGGCGCTCACCGAAGCGAACGCGAGGAGCATTCGCGACGTCGCGGGGCGCCCGGAAATACCGGTCTATGCCGGCTGTCCGCGGCCGATGGTCAAGGTGCTCGAGACGGCCGAATATGTGCACGGCAAAAGCGGCATCGATGGCGCCAACCTGCCGCAGCCGAGTCGCCCGGTGGAACAGGCGCATGCGGTCGATTGGCTGATCGATATCTTGCGCCGGGCCGAGACACCCATAACGCTTGCCACATTAGGGCCGTTAACCAATGTTGCCATGGCGATCGTTATGGCGCCGGACATTGTCGAAAATATCAGCGAGCTGGTGCTGATGGGCGGCGCGCTGTCGCTTGGTAATATTACACCCTCGGCTGAATTCAATATTTATTCCGACCCGCACGCCGCGCATATTATTTTTGAATCCGGCCTCAAGCTGACCATGATCGGGCTCGATGTGACGCATCAGGCGCGCGCCAATCCGGCGCGTCTTGAGGCGATCCGGGCGATCGGCAATCCGGCTTCAAATTCGGTCGCCGGCATGCTCGATTTTTACGGTGCACAATATATAGCCACCTTTGGCGAGGGCGCACCGCTGCATGACCCTTGCGTTATTGCCTATATAATCCGGCCCGACTTATTCACCGGGCAGGACATGCGTGTCGATATCGAAATCGGCAGCCCGCTCACGATCGGCCGCACGGTGTGCGACCTGCATGACCGCGCCGGGCGCCCGGCAAATACCCATGTGGTGGAAACAATCGATTCGGATGGATTTTTCGACCTTCTAAACGAAAGCCTGACGCGCCTACCTGGTATTAACTAACCCTCTGAAGTTGTTCGCCAATGAAACGTTTTCTTAACCAATTAAGCGGCATTATGGGATCGAGCGAGATGGAGAACGCTATTCGGGCGGTTCTCCTGAACCGCTCGATAGGTGAACTAACTACTGCCCCGGCCCCGGAAAGGCCGAGCGCGTGAAGGATCGAGTGACATGGAAAACCCAAATGTCTTTGAAGTTCAGACCCTCAAAGACGGCCGCTGGATGATCGAGCAGCGTTGCCGCAGTGAAGATGAAGCGGTTGCGGAAGCGAGGGATTTGTTTGATTCCCGCCACTTCAAATCGGTGAAGGTGGTCAAAGAGGCATTTGATCAATCGGCCAAGCTCTATCGCGAAACGACCGTTTTCAGCCTGCCTGAAGCCAATGGTAGCGGTGGCAACGGTGGTGGCGCCGGAGGTCCGATGCTAAATGAGACTAAAATGGCACCGGCGCCTCCCTCAAAATTCGCGAAAAAGAAAGTGGCCAAGCCGAAGAAGAAGAAGAAGTCCCTGCTCGACTTTTTCCGCGAATAAGAGACCAATCTCGGCATGGAATTCGCCGGGATCGGGTCGCTAAAGTTTCGTTAGGGCGCCGCGCCATGCGGCGCCTTTTGCGTTGTCTGCAGAGATGTTCTCTTTTTTTCCCGATGCCGCTAGACTCCGGTACGGAAAAGAGAAGTCAAAATGCCAGAACGCAAAAAGGGCCTGCCGGCGGCGGGCCCGAGTCATACATCGGATATCGATAAGTTCCTGCGCAAGGTCGCGACCACCGCGCCGCCGGTCACAGGCAAGGGCCGGGGCCGTCTGCTGTTCGCCATGGATGCAACCGCAAGCCGCGAGCGCAGCTGGGACCGGGCCTGCCAAATTCAGGGCGAAATGTTTGCCGAGACCGCAGCGCTCGGCGGCTTGTCGGTGCAGCTGGTTTATTACCGCGGCTTCAACGAGTTCCGCGCGACCAAATGGCTGAGCAGCTCAAAGCGCCTGGTGCGCCATATGAGCGCCGTCTATTGCCTCGGCGGCCACACGCAAATCCGCAAAATCCTCAAGCACGCGATCCGGGAGTGCAAGGCTGAGCGCCTGGGCGCGATTGTCTTTGTCGGCGATGCAATGGAGGAAAATGTTGACGATCTCTGCGCACTCGCGGGCGAGCTCGGCCTCTTAAAAGTGCCGGCTTTCATGTTTCACGAGGGCAATGAGCGCGAGGCCGCGCTGGCATTCCGCCAAATTGCCCGGCTTTCCGGCGGCGCCTATTTGCAGTTCGATGCCAACAGCGCGGCCCAGCTCAAAAGCCTGCTCAGCGCCGTCGCCGTCTATGCGGCGGGCGGCCGACGGGCGCTCGCCGACTACGGCAAACGCGAGGGTGGCGCGGCATTACAGATTTCGCATCAAATCAAGTAGACTCCAGATTCGGCAATCCACTCGGAGGAACGCGCTAATCCATGGTGCAATATCTAATTCTCGGCGTCGCCCTGCTGGTGGCGGTAATTCTCATTGCGCGCTGGTTCGAAAGCGCCAACCCGTCGCGTCTGGCAAAAGTGCTGAAA
>JABIXB010000037.1 GCA_018666805.1 Rhodospirillaceae bacterium
CCGGCGGCGGGCTCGTCGAGCAGCATCAGTTTCGAACGCGTCGCCAGCGCGCGGGCGATTTCGAGCCGCTTCAGCGCGCCATACGGCATCGCCGCCGCGTCGGCATCGACATAGTCAGCCAGATTGACGAACGCCATCAGGCGGCGCGCTTCCTCGGCCAATTCGCGGTCGCCGCGGACAATCGACGGCAGGCGAAAAAGCGACGGCCACATGCGATGATCGGCATGGAGGTGCATGCCGGCCATGATGTTTTCGAGCGCGCTCATATTCATGAAAACTTGCAAATTCTGGAAGGTGCGCGAGATACCGATTTTGGCCAGTTCATGCGGCTGGCGCTGGGTGACGTCCGCGCCATCGAACACCACCCGCCCGTGATCGGCGCGGTAGATGCCAGTGATCAGATTAAACAGCGTCGTCTTGCCGGCGCCGTTCGGCCCGATGATCGAATGGATGGCGCCCGCCTCTACGCCGAAGCTTAATTCATCGATCACCTGAGCGGCGCCGAACGCTTTCGACATATCCTCGACTTGCAGCAGCGTCATGAGCCGCGCCGCCGCAGTAATTTTGCCAAGGTTGGGACGAGGCCTCTGCGCATAAAAATCATGACCGCCATCATGATCGCGCCCAACATCATCATTTCGTAATCGTGAAAGACGGTCAGCACCTGGGGCAGGATGGTCAGGATCGCAGCGCCGACCAGGGCGCCGTATATCGACGCCAGCCCGCCCAGCACCACCATCGCCACCAGTTCGAGCGAATGGAGGAAGTTGGCTTCGCCCGGCGTGATGAAGCCGATATAAAAGGCGAAGACGCTGCCCGCCAGGCTCGCCAGAATGGCCGAGGTGACGAATATCTGAACCTTGAAGCGGACCACATTGATGCCGGCCGAGGCGGCCGCGACCTCGGAGCCGTGCAACGCCCGCAGCGCGCGCCCGACCGGCGAATCAATCAGATTGAGCGCCAGCCACACCGTCACGAGCAACAGCACGCCGACAATCCAATACCAAACGCGGTCGCCATATGGCTGCCAGCCGAGAAGCGAGAATGAATCGACCGGCATGCCGTCCGGCCCGCCGGTAAGCTCGACCTCCTGGTTAAGAACGATGGCGATGATGATGCCGAGGCCGAGCGTTCCCATCGCCAGATAATGGCCCTTGAGGCGCATGATCGGCCGCGCCACGGCGAAGGCGAGAATACCGACCAGGAGCGCCGCCAACAACATCGCCGCGAGCGGCGGGACGGCGTAATTGGAGGTGAGGATGGCGGCAACATAGGCGCCGAGGCCAAAAAACCCGGCATGGCCGAGGCTGATCTGGCCGGCATAGCCGATCAGCAGGTTGAGGCCGATGCAAACGATCCCATTCAGGCCGATCAGAATCGCGACATTGAAAAAATAATTATTGGGCAAGACCAGCGGCAGCAGGCCGATGATCACAGCCAGCGCCACCAGGCCGCCGCCGCGCGGAGATTGCCAGAAGCTCAAACCCGTTCGGTCCGGCGTTTGCCGAACAGGCCGCTCGGCATGAAAAACAAGACAAGAAGAATGATCAGGAAGGCGACGGCGTCCTTATAGGCGGAGGAAATATAACCCGCCGTAATCGCCTCGCTGACGCCGAGCAACAGACCGCCCATGATGGCGCCGAACGGATTTCCCATGCCGCCCAGAATGGCGGCGCAAAAACCCTTCAGTCCGAGCATCACACCGACACCGGAATAGGTCAGGGATATCGGCGCGACCAGAATCCCGGCGACGGCGCCAAACAGGCCGGAAAGGGCGAAGCTCAACATCAAAACAAAGCGCTGATCGATGCCGACCAGACGCGCCGCGTAAGGATTGAAGGCGCTCGCCTGCATTGCCTTGCCGGTGCGGGTGCGGCCAAAAAAATATTTGAGTGCGAGCACTGCGAGGATCGCACCGCCCAAGACCCAGAGACTTTGCGGCAACAGCGCCGCGCCGCCGATATCGATCGGCTCGCTGCCGGAAAACGGCGCCATGGAATGAAAATTCCGCCCCCACGCCACTTCGGCCGAGCCGCGCAGAAAGATCGAGGCGCCGATAGTGATGATGATCAGGCTCACCACCGAGGCATTGCGCGCCGGCTCTATGGCCATTTTTTCCAGTGTCACGCCGACCACCATAGTCGCCAGCACGGCGAGCAGAATCGCCGCCGGCAGCGGCAGCCCGCTATCGACCAGATATACCGCCCCCATGCCGCCCAGCATGACGAACTCGCCCTGGGCGAAATTAATCACATGGCTGGCATTGTAGATGATGGCAAAGCCGAGCCCGACCAGGGCGTAGGTCGCGCCGACCGTAATGCCGGAAAACAGGAATTGCAGTAAATCAGCCATGCGTAACTTACGTGCCGTGAAAAATTCGGGCTTCCCCGCCAACCGGTGGGGAAGCCCGATAGTATGCCGGTATCAGTCTTATTTCAGCAGCTTCCAGCCGCCATTGCTGACTTCGACCATGACAAAGGAATCCATATTAAGACCCAAATGGTCGCTTGCCGACATGCTGTAGATGCCGTCAACACCGATGAAATTGGCGGTCTTCTCAATTTCATCGAGCACTGCGGCTTTGTCGGTCGAGCCGGCCCGTTCGATCGCCTGAACGGCGATCATCAAGCCGTCATAGGCATGGCCGCCAAAGGTCGAAATCGAATCGCCGGTTTTGGACTCGTACATGGCTTTATAGTCGCTGCCGATCTGCTTCTGCGGATGCGACGCCGGTAGCTGATCGACGACCAACAAAGCGGCGGCGGGAAGGCGAACGCCTTCGGCCGCACCGTCGGCGCCATTGACGAAGCGCATCGATGCCGAACCATGGGTTTGGTAATGCGGTATGGTCATGCCGAGCTGCTTGAAGTTCTTGGCCGCGATCGAGGTCGGCGCGCCAAAGCCGCAATAGAGAAAGGCATCGGCGCCGGCGGTTTTGATCTTGGTGATCTGCACCGTCATGTCGGTATCGCCCTTGCCGTGCGTTTCGTCGGCGACGATGGTGACGCCAATCTTGTCCGCCAAGGCTTGCGCGTTGCCACGGCAGGATTTATCGAAGCCGCCGCTGCCCGACAGCAGACCAACCTTGGAGAGGCCGCGCGCGGTCATATCGAGGAAAATTTTCTGCACCGCCATGCCGTCGGTATGCGGCGTTTTGAATACCCATTTTTTGACCGGATTGATGATCACCCCGGCGCCGGCAAGCGAGATGAACGGCACGCCCGCGCCTTCCACTTCCTTGATCGCCGCCATGGTTTCGCCGGTCGTGGTGCCGCCGACGATAATGTCGACCTCATCCTGCTGGATCAGGCGCTTGGCGAAAGTTACGGCGTTTTTCGGGTTGGTGGCGGAATCATAGAGGATAAGCTCGATCTGCTTGCCGTTGACGCCACCGGCGGCGTTGATCTGCTCGACATACATTTCGAGGGTTTTCTTCTCAGGATCGCCGAGAAAAGCCGCGCCGCCCGTGACCGCGAGGAACGAGCCGACTTTAATGGTGTCTCCAGCCTCGACTTGCTGGGACGGCGTTGTCAGGGATATCCCCAGGGCAAGCGCGGCAACACATATGGTCGCGGCTAAGCCCTTGATTGATGTGCGTATCATTAATTACCTCCTACGATAGCACCCCTCTCCCTTGGCTCCGCCTGCATCTGTGGATAGTAGGCATATTGCCACAATTTTATCCATGGCATTTGAGACAAATCATGGATTGAAAGTTATATTCCGGCTAAATCGTTGATCGTTGAGATAATTGAGAGTGAAGGAGCGTATGGCTCAAACTGGCAGAGTTGCGAAGACTGCGGCACCAAGCGCCCGGCCGAACGCCGATGTGCGCCCTTTGATGGGCAACGAGGCGCTGGCGCGCGGCGCCTGGGAAGCCGGCGTGCGCGTCGCCGCCGCCTATCCCGGCACGCCGAGCACGGAAATTCTCGAAGCGCTCTCGGGCTATCCGGAAGAGGATGTTTACGCCCAGTGGTCGACCAACGAGAAAGTCTCGCTCGATGTCGCCATGGGGGCGTCGTTCGAAGGCGTGCGCGCGCTCTCGGTGATGAAGCATGTCGGCCTCAATGTCGCCGCCGATGCACTGATGTCGATGACTTATATCGGCGTCAATGGCGG
This sequence comes from Rhodospirillaceae bacterium, assembly GCA_018666805.1. Classification (GTDB taxonomy): domain Bacteria; phylum Pseudomonadota; class Alphaproteobacteria; order UBA828; family UBA828; genus PTKB01. The sequence continues at coordinate 4,120 of JABIXB010000037.1, forward strand.
ACTGGTGATCATCGTCTGCGACGATCCCGGTATCCACAGCTCGCAAAACGAGCAGGACACACGCGCACTGGCGCGCTTCGCCATGGTGCCGGTGCTCGAGCCGTCCGACGCGCAGGAAGCGCCCGCCTTCATGCGCCACGCCTATGAAATATCGGAGACCTTCGACACGCCGGTGATCGTGCGCAGCACCACCCGCTTGTCGCACACCCGCAGCCCGGTGGTGCTCGGCGAGCGCATCGAAGTGGCGCGCCGCGAATTCGACGACAACCCGGTCAAGAATGTCATGATCCCGAGCCATGCCCGCCTGCGCCACCCGGTGCTGTTGGAGCGCGAGGCCAAGCTCGGCAAATATTTCGAAACCTCGGCCCTGACCGAACTTGAAATGTTGGGGCGCGCGGCCGGCGTCATTACCACCAGCATTTCACACGGCTATGTGAAAGAAGTGCTGGGCGACGCCAGCGTGCTCAAGCTGGCCGGTTCCTATCCCCTGCCCGAGCGCAAAATCCGTGACTTTGCCGCGAGCGTCGAGCGCCTGTTTGTGGTCGAGGAGCTGGAGCCGGTGATCGAGGACCAGATCAGGGCCTGGGGCATCAAAGTCGACGGCAAGGAATTCTTCCCGCGCGACGGCGAATTTTCGCCCGAGGTGGTGCGCGCCGGTTTCGTCAAAGCCGGGGCGTTACCGGATATGGGAATCGGCGACGACGTCTTCCACATCGAACCAACACCGCGCCCGCCGGTGCTCTGCCCGGGCTGCCCGCATACTTCCGCCTATATGGTGTTGCGCCAGGCCGAGGCGCGCGTTGCCGGCGATATCGGCTGCTACACTCTGGCCGCAATCGAGCCGCTCCGCGCCATCGACACCTGCGTCTCGATGGGATCGAGCATCGCCAACGCCACTGGCATGGCCAAAACCCGTGGCATGACCAAGACCGGCGTCGAACAGCGCCCGGTGGTTGCCACCATCGGCGATTCCACCTTTCTGCATAGCGGCCTGCCGCCGCTCATCGACGCCGTTTATAACAATGCCGACATCACGGTGATGCTGCTCGACAACCACATCGTCGCCATGACCGGCGGCCAGGACCATCCCGGCACCGGCAAAACCTTGCGCGGCGAGCAGACCCACCGTGTCGACTATGAAAGTGTCTGCCGCTCGGTCGGCGTCAAATGGGTGCGCACGGTGGATTCATACGATCTCGCCGCGATGCACAAGGCGCTCAGAGAAGCGATTGATTTCAAGGGCGTGGCGGTGATCATCTCGGACCGCGAATGCGTCATCGATCCGGTCAAGGTCAAGGGCATCGCGATGGAAGTGCGGGCCGAGAGCTGCACCGCCTGCCAGTCGTGCATGAATGTCGGCTGCCCGTCGATCTCGTGGAGCGACGAATGGTTCGACGGCCGGCACAAGGTCAAGATCGATCCCAACACCTGCATCGGCTGCACCTTCTGCGCCCAGGTCTGCCCGAGCGATTCAATCCAGCCCGGCACGGGTTTGTAACATCAGCACCTCCCTCAAACAGCAAGAGCTTCCCACTGATGCGCGACCCGCGCCGGCAGAGCCTGTCAATGTGATCATTGTCGGCGTCGGCGGCCAGGGCGTGATCATGGTCTCCAAGGTGCTGGCGACGATCTGTCAGATGCAGGGCCATCAAGTGAAACAGAGCGAAGTGCACGGCATGGCCAAGCGCGGCGGCGGCGTGTTTAGCCATGTCCGTTTCGGCGAAAAGGTATGGTCGCCGACGATCCCGAAAGGCGGCGCCGATGTACTGCTGGCGCTTGAGTGGGCCGAGGCGATGCGCTGGATCAATCATCTCCGGCCGGGCAAAGGCATTTTTATCTCCGATACCCAGCACATCATGCCGCCCTTTGCCTGCCGCAGCCGCCAGCGCAACGCCGATGCCGCCTACACGCGCGAGACGCCGCACGAAATCCTCGAGCAAATTCAGGATGGCTATGCCATGGACGCGACCACCATGGCGCGCGATCTCGGCAACGAGCGCGCCGCCAATACGATGCTGTTGGGCGTGCTCTCGACCGCGCTCGACTTTCCCGCTGAGGATTGGCGCGATGTGATCTCGCGCTTCGTCCCGCCGAAGACGGTCGACATCAATATCAAAGCGTTCGATCATGGCCGCGAATGGGCCGAGCTGGTGCATGAAAATCCCGACCACGCAGCCGAACAATTGCGCCGGCCGGAAATAGCGCCGGCGCTGCTGTCCGAAGCCGGCGAGCATGACGGCGATTTCGTCCAGCTCGATATCAATGTCGATTGGTGCAAGAGCTGCGATATTTGCGTCAAGATGTGCCCCGAGCGCTGCCTCAAGCTCGACGACCAACTGAAAGCGGTGTTGCACAAGCCGGAGCTCTGCACCGGCTGCCGTATTTGCGAGTGGCTGTGCCCGGATCTCGCCATCACCGTGCACCGCGATCCGGCCAACGTTAAGGCGAGCGCGTGAGACGATGAGCAAAACCGAAGCAAACGCAAACCGCCACAATGTTCAAGGCAATCACGCTTGTGCCTTAGCGGCGATCGCGGCGGGCTGCCGCTTTTATGCCGGCTACCCGATCACGCCGTCCTCGGAAGTGGCCGAGCGCATGTCGCTCGAACTGCCCAAGGTCGGCGGCGTGTTTATCCAGATGGAAGACGAGATCGCCTCGATGGGCGCGGTGCTCGGCGCCTCGATGGGCGGCTTGAAAGCAATGACGGCGACTTCGGGCCCGGGCTTCTCGCTCAAGCAGGAGCATATCGGTTACGGCATCCTGGCCGAGACGCCGAGCGTGGTGATCAATGTCATGCGCGGCGGGCCGAGCACCGGCATGCCAACCCGCCCGTCGCAAGGCGACGTCATGCAGGCGCGCTGGGGAACGCATGGCGACCATACCGCGATTGTTCTCGCGCCGGCTTCGGTGGCGGAGGTTTACACGGAAACCGTGCGTGCCTTTAACCTCGCCGAACAGTTACGCAGCCCGGTGATTGTGTTGTTTGACGAAATCATTGGGCACCTTGTGGAAACAATTCAATTGCCGGCGCCCGAATCTCTGCAGCTCATTGAGCGCAAATGGGCCGATGCGCCGAAAGAGGGCTACCTGCCCTACGCCGCCGGCGACGATATGATCCCGCCGATGCCGCGCCCCGGCGACGGCTACCGCAGCCACACCACCGGCCTGACGCATGATGAATCCGGCTTTCCGACGCAGGACCCGGCCAAGGCCGAAGCCATGCTGGCGCGCCTGATCAACAAGGTCGAGCGCCACCGCGACGTTGTCGATGCGGCGGACATGATGGCGACGGAAGATGCCGATATTCTCGTCGTCGCTTATGGCACGCCGGCGCGCGCGGCGCGGCGCGCCGTGAAAGAGGCGCGCGAACAGGGCATCAAGCTTGGTCTCTTTCGCCCGATCACGCTGTGGCCGTTTCCCGAGCGCGCCTTTCTCGCGGCCGCCAAATCGGCCAAGCGCATCATCGTCGCCGAGATGAACGCCGGCCAATTACTACTCGAGATCGAGCGCATCGCCGGGCGCGAGCGCGTCTCGCCGCTGCTGCGCTTTGACGGCGAGCACATCGCGCCGGACGAAATCCTCGACGCCGTCGGCAAGGCTGCGTGATGACAGACGCCAAACAACAAACGCCGTTCGACGTTCTGCAATATCTCCGCCAGGAGCTGATGCCGCATTTTCTCTGCCCCGGCTGCGGCCATGGCATTGCGCTCAGGGCGCTGCTGTGGGCGGTGCATGAGCTCGGCATCGAGAAAGATAATCTCGCCATTGTCTCCGGCATTGGTTGCGCCGGGAGAACCGGCGCCTATATCGACGCCAACACTTTCCACACCACGCATGGCCGCCCGCTCGCCTTCGCCACCGGGCTCAAGCTGGCGCGGCCCGATCTTGAGGTCATCGTCATCACCGGCGACGGCGATTGCCTGGCGATCGGCGGCAACCATCTCATCCACGCCGCGCGGCGCAATCTCGACATCACCTGCCTGATGCTCAACAACGAGGTCTACGGCATGACCGGCGGCCAGGTTTCGCCGACCACCAGCGAGGACCGCTATACCACCACCACGCCGCTCGGCAACACCGAGGCGGTGTTCGATGCCTGCAAGCTGGCGGAAGGCGCCGGCGCGACCTTCGTTGGCCGCGAAGTGACGGTGCAGACGCCGACGCTGAAAAACCTGATCCTGGGCGGCATCGCGCATGACGGCTTTGCCTTTATCGAGGTGATTTCCGATTGCACCGAAATCTATGGCCGCAAGAACGACCTCGGCTCGTCGGCGGAAATGATCCTCAGCCAAAAAAGCGCGATGCGCCCCGAGACCTTCGAGAACAACATCATCGACCGCCCGTTCCGCCCCAATGCGTTGCCGACCGGCGTGCTGGCGCATGACAAGACGCGGCCCGAATATGGCGCCGCCTACCGCGCTTCGATCAAAGCACAACAGACTAAAAAATGACCCCCGAATCCACCAACGCCAACAACAATGACCGGCGCCATGAGATCCGCTTCGCCGGCTCGGGCGGCCAGGGGCTGCAACTGTCGGCCAAAATCCTCGCCTACGCCCTGATCGGCGAGGGCCTCTACGCCTCGCAATCGCAAAGCTACGAGCCGACCTCGCGCGGCGGCCTGAGCCGTGCCGATCTGGTGATCGGCCCCGACGAGCCCGATTTCCCGCTCGCCACAGCCGCCGATTTCATTCTCCTACTTGATCAAGTGGCGGCAAATGACGGCGCCAAAATCATCAAGCCGGGCGGCACCATCATCACCGACCAACGCCTGGTGCCATCCCCGCCAAGCGGCGATTTTCGCCTCCTCGCGCTGCCCATCACCGACACCGCCATCGCCATCGGCAACCCGCGCATCGCCAATGTCGTCGCCCTCGGCGTTCTCAACGCCCTCGCCGCGCTCGCCAGCCGCGAAGCCCTCGAAGCCGCTGTCGGCGCCCTCACCCCGGCCAAATTCCGCGAACTGAACCTCGAAGCGCTTAAGGCGGGTTATGGCATGGCGGAAGCGGAGACGGCTGAATCGGCGGCTTAAATGCAGCGTGGAGGCGCCCATGTACGAAGCCCTCTTGATCATCCACTTCCTCGCCTTGGCAGCGGGCATCGGCCTATCGATCACCCTAGCGGTCCAGTCGGCGCATGCCCGGCGCTTGCCGCCCGAGGACGCGGACCGCTTCATGGCTCAGGCCGCCAAGGCGGCGGTCATCGCGCCGATTGCCGTTCTTTTGACGATCCTGAGCGGCGTCGGCTTGGCCTGGCAGCAGGGTTGGGCGCCGCTCGACTTTGGTCTCGGATTCTGGCTCAAAATGGCGGCGGTGGCGCTGTTGCTGATCTGCGTCGCCGGCGCCAAGATCCAGGGCGACAAGGCGCGCGCCAATCCCTCAGGCCCCGGCATCGCCCGGGCCGAGGCCTGCGGCAAGGGCGCGCTGGTGACGTCGGTGCTGGCCGTGATCGCGGCGGTGCTGACCTTTGGCTAGTTGCAATGATAAGGATTGGTGTCCGCGGGGAGACTTGAACTCCCATGGCCGTTAGGCCAACGGATTTTAAATGCTTTGCATATACCACTAAACAATTGAAATTATTAAATATATTTTTGATTATTCCACATATGCGTAAGAGCCTGTGTAAGCCATTGGAACAATATTTTAACGAGAAATAGAAAGGAATGATTTCCTTCTGGTGTCTAACTCACAATTGAAACATAATTCGGGCCTCCTCGGACTGGAACTGTCATCAATCAAGCTAGGCAAGGTTATTTTTAACTATTTCAACTTATCAATTCGAATGCCTCTCGTGCACTTTAAATATATTTGTGAACACTAAAAATCAAGACTTTTACTTAATTCCATATGACTGTCTCGATTACTTAAAATTATCTTTAAATCACTTGTTTGTGCACGATATAAAATACTGAAAGTAACTATTTTTATAAATTTATTGATCATTCTACAAATCACATTTCCACCGCCATTCCGTTGAAAATGTTTCTTCAATAAGTGAGTAGAGCATTGGGTCATAGTTTTCCAACTCTTCACGAGTATCTACGAAATTATGAATACCGTCAGCAGGACTCGCTGAAAGATTGGCATCAAAGAAACCCTGGACTCCTTCTGCCCAATACTCTTCTTGATTCGTTGCTGCGTATGTATCTTTCCAAAGCCCTTTTTGTATCGCTGAGTTGTATGCTGTCTCAAGTCGTATGGTAAAAGACGGATCGAGGAAGGCAATGCCCAAACCCATGATGGAGTGTGCAAATTCGTGAAGAAAAATGCTTTCACCTTTGTACGGGTCCGTTACGAGACAGAGCAGATTCTCCTCAGCGCCGGAAGCAAGCGGCACTGCTATAGTTGCACCAAGCCCCCGTGCTCGTGCATCCCAATCCGTCTGTGAATCATTCTTTAGAAAAGAATACTCTGGAAGGTCGGTGGTTGTATCACTTGTTCCGAGTATCGCGACTTTTATATTGTGTATTACCAATTGATCAAGAATGTCTGGGCGAGCTGCAAGCATACCCTTAATAATTGCCGTTACCTGTATAAATGCTGCGTCTGGTACAGCAGCAGCACTGATAATAGGTATACCTTTCACCACACACACTTTTTTGTAGAAACTATTAAGGCCGAGACCAGCGGATGGAACCGTTGTGATACAACCCCATGTTTCAATTGTATCCGGCTCCCTTTCCAAACGTGACTCTTCTTGAGAAACAACAAGCAAGTCAATAGTTCTAGTTTCACTATTGTTTAAATCAGTCCATTCTGGGATATATATAGGATCTTCTGCGGGAGTATTACTGGTAGTGACAATTAAAACCTCCTGCTTCTGAAGAACGCTACTTACCTCTATATTACTATCAATAATTACTTTCTGTACTTCATCAACGGTTTTTGCAGAACTATGATTTATAACAACGCTAATAGGTCCAACAACAGTGGACACAGCTATAAAAATTATTACTGCTACAGGTAGAAATTTTTTATTCATGTTTTTAAATTATATAGAAAATTAGCACGAAACATAGTGTCCCGTGCTAGCTGTTAGATGCGGGGAGTCGTGGACGGCAAACGAAAAAGGCCGGTCCAGGAGATCAACTGGATAGAAATTCTTCAACGCCTTCTTGGCACTCATGGATAGTTCCAGCCCAACAGATTTAACACTACGCATATTACGCTGAACTATCTGCGGCGCCATGGACAATCTGTGCA